>JAJYCD010000080.1 GCA_021778635.1 Actinomycetes bacterium | reverse complement strand
CGCACCGGGGACCCCGGTGCTGACCTTCGGCGACAAGTCCCTCGGCGTCACGTGGACCGCGCCCACCGGGTACAGCGGCTCACCGGTGCAGAGCTACACCCTGGAGATCTCGCCACCGCCGCCCTCGGGCGTCGCGCAGAAGGCTGGGATCACCGGGACCAGCTACCAGTGGACCGGTCTGGAGAACGGGGTGCCCTACCAGGTCCGCGTCCAGGCCATCAACCGTGCGCCAGACCCGTCGGACTGGTCCGCGAACTCGGCCAGTGAGATCCCTGCCGGGGTGCCCGACGCGCCGGCGCAGCCGACGACGACACGCCTCGACCCGGTGGGCAGCCAGGCGCAGCTCCAGGTCGCGTGGGTAGCCCCGAGGGACAACGGCGACGCCGTCGCCTCGTACACGCTCAACGTGCTGCGGGGTGGGGCGGCGGTCTCGTCGCTGAAGGTCGCGGGTGGAACGACGACTCAGGCGGTCACGCTGGACACGTCGGCGTCGGACTACACGTTCACCGTCACGGCGACGAACAAGGCCGGGACGTCGGCGGCCAGCGCGGCGTCGGCTCCACGACGGGCGTTCGTCGCTCCCGGCGCCGTCAGCGGGCTGAGCGCCGCACCGGGGGACAACACGGTCACGCTCACCTACGGAGCCGCCTCGGGCAACGGCGCGACGACCAGCGAGGTCGCCTACCAGTACCAGGTCAACGGCGGGGCGTGGACCGCGATGCCCGCGGACGACGTCATCCGGTCCGGCGTCAACAACAACGGGACGTACACCATCGGGGTCCGAGCGATCACCAACCTCGACGGCGTGAGCTACGCGGGGCCGGTGACGACCTCGGCCGCCGTGGCGCCGTTCGGGCCGCCGGGCACACCGGGGGCGTCGGCGAGCGGCAACGACACGACCGTGACCCTCAACTGGTCCCCGCCGTCCCGCAACGGGCGCGACTTCCAGGTCCAGATCTCGATCGACGGCGGCGGGTGGCAGTCGGTGGCGCCCAGCGGCAGCACAACTGTCGGCAACGGGCACTCCCAGACGCACTCCATCCGGGTGCACGCGGTGGACACCGCGGGGCAGACGAGCCCGGAGGCTTCAGCGTCCGCTGCGAGCGCACCGGCGCCACCTCCGCCACCGAGCGGGTGGGTCACGAGGGGCAGCGTGGCCTCCAATGTGTGCAGCAGTAGCTGCAACTACGTCGTCGTCAATGTTCAGAACATCACGCCTGGGACATACACCGTGAATTTCTGGAGTGATGCTGGCGGCAGCACGGGGGTGTTCTACACGTTGACGATGACCCTGGGCGCGTCGGGTTCGTACGGGACCAGTGTCTACTACGGATATCCGAACAACTCGGTCTGGTTCGAAGTGGTCGGCCAGGTGACGAGTTCAAAGCAGCTGTGGAAGAACGTCCAATGACGACGTCGATGAAAAAGGAATGGTGCGGCTGAGATGACCATCACCACCGACCAGGCGACCTGGTTCGCGGACACGTTCGAGACGCTCGTCGCCAATGTCGGCCAAGCCGTGCTCGGCAAGGCGGAGGTCGTGCGGCTCGCGCTGACCTGCATGCTGGCCGAGGGGCACCTGCTGCTCGAGGATGCGCCGGGAACCGGCAAGACGTCGCTGGCGCGGGCGATCGCGGCCACCGTGCAGGGTTCGCACAACCGGATCCAGTTCACCCCGGACCTGCTGCCCTCGGACGTCACCGGTGTGAACATCTGGGACCAGCGCAAGGGCGACTGGGACTTCCGCAAGGGCCCGGTGTTCGCGTCGATCGTGCTCGCCGACGAGATCAACCGGGCGTCGCCGAAGACCCAGTCGGCGCTCCTGGAGGTCATGGAGGAGTCGCGGGTCACCGTCGACGGTGTCGCCTACGAGGCGGGCCGCCCCTTCATGGTGATCGCGACGCAGAACCCGATCGAGCAGGCCGGGACGTACCGCCTGCCCGAGGCCCAGCTCGACCGGTTCCTCATGCGCACATCGATCGGGTACCCGGACCGGGCGTCGTCGGTGAAGATCCTGCTCGGTGCGGCCGAGCGCGACCGGTCCGCGCACCTGCCGGCGCTCATCACCACCGGTGCGGTGGCCGACATGGCCGACCTGGCGGCGACCGTGCACGTCGACCCGTCGATCGCCGACTACATCAGCGCGCTGGCCGAGCAGACCCGGCACGCCCCGCAGACCCGGCTCGGGGTCTCGGTACGTGGCGCGCTCGCGCTCACGCGCGTCACCAAGGTCTGGGCTGCCGCCCACGGGCGCACCTACGTCCTCCCCGATGACGTCAAGGACCTCATGGTCCCGGTCTGGACGCACCGCCTGATCCTTGACGCGGAGGCCGAGTTCGCCGGGGCGACGGCCGAGTCCGTCCTGCAGGTCGTGGCCGCCGACGTCGCCGCACCGCAGGAGCGGGTGCCCGCCTGATGAGCGTCAAGGTCGAGGAAGCTGATCCCTCCGCAAGCGAGGAGCGCGTGCGACGACGCCCGGGCGTCTCGCCCGAGGTGGAGCTCGGGCTTCGCACGGTGCGCGGCGCGCGGAAGAGTCGTCCGCGACCGCGCGACGTGCTCGCGGAGGTCAGGCTGACGGTCCGGCGGACACGGGCGGATGCGGCGCGCCTGCTCACGACGGTGCAGCGAACGCTTCAACCGGTGCGCCGGGCCCTCGCGCCGGTTCTCGCGGTCGTCGGCCCCGCGGGCTGGCTCGTCCTCGCGGCCGCGCTGGTCGGCGCCTGGGCAGGGCGACGTCTCGGCTGGCTGGAGGGCTGGACGCTCGCGACCACCGCGGGTCTGCTGCTGATCACGGCGGTGGGCTTCGTCCTGGGTCGATCCGCCTACGCGGTCAGGCTGGATCTCGGGCAGCAGCGCGTGGTGGTCGGGACACGGGCGACCGGTGAGCTGATCGTGCGGAACGCCGGGTCGCGCGCGATGCTGCCGGCGCGGGTCGAGCTACCCGTCGGGCTCGGCCTGGCAACGTTCCGACTCCCCAGGCTCGCGCGGGACGCCGAGCACGAGGAGATGTTCGTGGTGCCCACCCGCCGTCGCGGGCTGATCGTGATCGGCCCGGTGAGCTCGGTGCGCGGTGACCCGCTCGGGCTGCTGCGCCGGCAGGTGCGCTGGACCGACCCGATGGACCTGTACGTCCACCCGCAGACCATCTCCCTCGACGGTGCGTCAGCGGGGTTCCTGCGGGACATCGAAGGCTTGCCGACCCAGGACCTGTCGAGCAACGACATCGCGTTCCACGCGCTCCGCGACTACGTCGCCGGCGACGACCGACGCTCGATCCACTGGAGGACCACCGCGCGCACCGGCCGACTGGTGGTCCGCCAGTTCGAGGAGACCAGGCGTTCGCACCTCGTGGTCGGGCTCTCCACCTGCTCGGACGACTACGCGGACCCGGACGAGCTCGAGCTCGCCGTCTCGGTGGCCGGATCGATCGGGCTGCAGGCCGTCCGGGAGGAGAAGCAGCTGTCCGTCCTCACGTCCCGCGGTCGGTTGCGCGCCGCCACCGCGATCCGATTCCTCGACGGGCTGAGCCTCGTCGAAGCGGACGACAAGGACGCCGGGCTGGCCACCGTGGGCCGTGCGATCGGCGCGGAGGTGCCCGACGCGTCCGCCGTGATGCTGGTCGCCGGGACCACAGCCGGCGCGGACACGCTGCTGGCCGCGAGCGTGCGCCTCCCGGTGAGCGCGCTGAGCGTCGCGATCCGCTGCGCACCGGGTGAGCAGGTGTCCCGAAAGGTGCTCGGCGGGCTCGTCGTCCTCACGATCGGTGCGCTCGACCAGCTGCCGCAGATCATGCGGCGGGTGGCGGCATGAACAGCACAGCGGTGCGCAGCCCGATCGCCCGGCTGGTCGACGTCCTCGCCACCGCCGTGCTGCTCGGCGCCGGCCTCGTCGGGTTCGGCCCAGCGTTCGGCGGGACCCGATGGATGGTCGCCGCGGGCGCCGGGCTGGCCCTCGGGCTTCTCGTGGCGGTGGCGGGCGAGCTGCGTCGGTGGGGCGCCCTCACGCTCGCCGCCCTCGTCATCGTGGTCTACCTGCTGGTCGCCGGGCCCCTGACGGTCCCGGAGCAGACCTCGGCCGGTGTGCTGCCGACGCTCGCGTCGACGCGCGCGGTGCTCGTGGCGGCGATCCGAGCATGGAAGGACGTGCTCACGCTGACCCCGCCGGTCGGCGAGCACCCCGCCGTGCTCGTCGTGCCGCTGCTCACCGGCCTGATCGCCGCCGTCGTGGCGGCCTCCCTCGCGTTGCGGCTGCGTCGGCCGTGGTGGGCCTTGGCGCCGGCCGTCATGGCCTTCGCCGTGCCGATCGCGCTCGGCACGATCACTCCCGCCGAGCCGGTGGTGCAAGGCGCGGTCTTCGCCGCGGTCGCGATCGCCTGGGCGGTGTGGCGACGCGAAGCACAGGTGCTGGCTGCCAACGTCGCCGCGGACGTCGACGCCGGCGGGCGTTCCGCGCTGGTACGGTCCCGCGTCTCCACGGGCGCCGGAATGCTCGTCGTCGTCGGCGCCGCGGCACTCGTGCTGACGCCGCTCACGGCGGCTGCCGTGCCCCGGCACACGCTGCGGGAGACCGTCGTTCCCCCGCTCGACCTGCGGGCCTACCACAGCCCGCTCGTCGGATTCCGGTCCTACGTCAAGAACCATGACAAGGACGTGCTGTTCACCGTCACCGGGCTGCCCGCCGGGGGGAGGGTCCGCCTGGCCACCCTCGACGGCTACGACGGAGTGGTCTACGACGTGACGGAGGGCGGCGCCGGTGCGACCTTCGAACCGGTCTCCGGCGCGCTCCCGGGGACCGGTCCGACCACTCGACTGACCATCGCGTCGACGGGCTACACCGGGGTCTGGCTGCCCGACGACGGGGACCTGCGCTCGATCACCTTCTCAGGGCCCCGTGCCACCACGCTCGCCCGGTCCACGTACTACGACCAGGCCACCGGCGTGGCGATCACGACGGCTGGTCTCGCAGCGGGGGACTCGTACAGCGTCGACACCGTGCTGCCACGTCAGTGGACGGATGCGCAGCTCAAGGGCGACCAGTTCGCGAACGTCACGCTCCCGGCCACGACGAACGTGCCGGACGCGGTGCAGGCGTCCGCGGGCCAGATGGCGGGTGCGGGGACCGACCCGATCACAGCGGTGCGGAACCTGCAACGGGCGCTCTCGACGCAGGGCTTCTTCAGCCACGGGCTGGACGGCGAGGCGGCCTCGCGCTCAGGGCACACCGCCGAGCGCATCGCCGCCCTGCTGAGTGCGGACCAGATGGTCGGCGACGACGAGCAGTACGCCGTCGCGATGGCGTTGATGGCCCGGCAGCTCGGCATACCCGCCCGCGTGGTGATGGGCTTCTACCCGGCCGACGCCACAGCCACCGGCACGGTCAAGATCACCGGCGACGACGTCCACGCCTGGGTCGAGGTCGACTTCGCCGGGGCAGGGTGGGTGCCGTTCGACCCCACGCCGCCGAAGAACCAGGCAGTCAACCAGCAGGCACCCAAACCGCGATCGAACCCCAAGCCGCAGGTGCTCCAACCGCCCGTGCCACCCAAGGCGCCCGCCGAGCTCCCCTCGGACACCCGCCAGGACAAGGGAAAGAGCACGTCGAACGGGTCCGGCGGGTGGTGGGTCTCCGGGCTGCGCACCGTCGGCCTCGGGATGATCCCGGTCGTTCTGCTCGTCGGGCCGCTGGTCCTCATCGCCTGGCTCAAGCGGCGTCGGTGGCGTCGCCGGTCCACGGCTGACGCGCCGACCGCCCGGGTGAGCGGCGGCTGGTACGAGGTCCTCGACCGGGCAGCCGACCTCGGGACCCGGGTACCGGTGGGGGCGACCCGCAGGGAGACGGCGGTCGTCCTTGCCGAGCGGTACCCGAGCACGGACGTCGCGCCGCTCGCCGCGCGAGCGGACACCGCGGTGTTCGGAGCGGGCGACCCGGACGAGGCCGAGGTCGCCGAGCTGTGGCGTCAGGTCGACGAGATCGTGACCGCCATGTACGGGTCCGTCGGTCGCTGGGCGCGGCTACGAGCGCGGTTCTCCGTGCGGTCGCTCGTGGCGGACAACCGCCGCCACGGCGCGGTCCCGACGATCCGGGCCGGTTCGCGAGCCGGCAACGTCCTCACGAGGGCGCGCACGATCACCCGCACACTGGCAGCGCGAGCAGGAGGACGGCGATGAGCGTCGTGACAACCACCCCCGACCCGACCATCCTGGGGCCCGCGCTGGGCGGCACCGTGCCGGCCCCGGTAGGCCGTCGCATCGGCGCGTCGCTCATCGACGGCGGGCTCCTGCTGGTGGTCGAGGCCGTCGGCTACCTGTTCGTCAACGACGTGATGTGGGGGTTCGCATTCCCCTTGTGGGCGCCGCTGTTCCGCGCCGTGAGCTCGGTCGTCGGCTACTCGCTCGCCGACCTGCTGCTGGGCACCTACGGGGTCATCGGACTGCTCGTGGTGGCCTGGGGGGCGGTCCAGTGGAGGCTGCACGCCAAGACGGGGCAGACCATCGGCAAGCGCGCAGTCGGGATACGGACCCTCGCGGTACCGGGCGGCACGGCACCCGGTGCCGGGCGCACGCTCGGTCGCTACCTTCTGCTGGGCGTGGCTGGCTTCGTCCCCCTCGGTGGCCTGCTCATGGTGCTGTCCGTGTTCTGGGACCCGGACCGGTTGCTGCGTGGCTGGCACGACAAGGCGGCGAACGTCGTCCTCATCGACATCCGCGCGGGTCGTGATCCGCTGGCCGCGCGTCCGGGCCTCGCCACGGTCGGTGCGCCGGTGCGCTCCGAGGCGACGCCGCACGTCCCGGCCGCGACGCCGCACGTCCCGGCCGCGATGCCGCGGGTGCCCAGCCTCCCGGTACCGGTCTCAGCCTCGGTCGCACCGCATGGGCCCTCGGCGCCCGCCCCGTGGCCGGTCGCACCGCCTGAGGCCGCGGCACCCGTCCCGTCGCCGGTCGCACCGCGCGATGTCGTCATCCCTGCCCTCTCGGCACCCGACGTCGTCACCCCTGGCCGTCCGGCGGCCGCCGCACCGGCTGCTCAGGCGCAGCCCGTGCCGGCACCACCGGGAGGGGCCATCATCTCGTCGGTCCCTGGGCGGCCGTCAGGGGGTGGGGCAGGTGCTGTGCCGCCTCCTCCGCCACCGCCACCGCCCGTCGCTCCTGCCGGCGTGCGGCCGGCCGCACCCACTGCCGCCGGGCCGTTCTCACCGCTGCCCGCGCCGCCCGTCGCGGACGACGACGACGCCGAGCTGACCGTCGCCTCGCTCGCGATCGCGGCACCCGTGGCCGACGTGCAGCTGGTGTTCGACGACGGGGCGACGCTGCCGGTGAGCGGGCGCGGCCGGATCGGGCGTGACCCCGTCGTCGGTGCGGAACCGGTGACCCACCTCGTCCCGCTGACCGACGCGTCCAAGTCGGTGTCCAAGACCCATCTCGAGTTCACCCTGGCCGACGGTGGGTTGTGGGTCTGCGACCTGCACTCCACCAACGGGTCGTCGATCGAGCACGCAGGCACCCGCACCGCGCTGGTGGCCGGAGAGTGGGTGCGGGCGGAGCCCGGCGCGATCGTGCACGTGGGGTCGCGCACCTTCCGCGTGGAGGCACCGTGAGCACCGGTTTCGAGACCGCGTGGGGCGTCGCGACGGCCACCGGGCGACGCAGCGGGAACGAGGACTCCTACCTGGCCGACCCGCCCGTGTTCCTCGTCGCCGACGGCATGGGCGGGCACGATGCGGGCGAGCTCGCGTCAGCGATCGTGGTGCAGGAGTTCCGTGACCTGCGCGGACACGAGACCGTCGAACCGGAGGACCTGTTCGACCGCATCGAGCGAGGCGCGGCACGCATCCGGGCACTCCCGGCGCCACCCGGCAGGGGTGCGGGCACGACGGTGGCGGGAGTCGTCCTGAGCAGTCGCGGTGGCGCGCCCTACTGGCTCGTGGTCAACATCGGTGACTCGCGGGTCTACCGCGTCGCCGACGGAGTCCTCTCTCAGGTGACGGTCGACCACTCGGAGGTCCAGGAGCTCATCGACTCCGGGGAGCTCACTCCGAGCGAGGCAGACGTCTACCCGCGCCGCCACGTGGTCACGCGGGCGGTCGGGGCGTTCGCCCAGGTCAAGCCCGAGCTCTGGATGATCCCTGCGGGACCGGACGACAGGATGCTGGTGTGCTCCGACGGGCTGACCGGTGAGCTCTCGGACCCCGACATCCTCGAGCTCTTGCTGACCGCCGGAGACCCGCAGGAGGCCGCAGACGCACTGGTCCAGGCTGCACTCGTCCACGGCGGTCACGACAACGTCACCGTCGTGGTGGTCGACGGTCGGGGCTTCGACGACGACGACGCGACCGTCCCGTCCCTGGCGGAGTCCGACGACACACAACCGCGCGACGAGCTCGACCTGATGCCCCGGAGCGCGTCATGAGCGTCGGCGAGTACGTCCCGGGGGGCCATCTCGCCGTCGTGGACGTCCACGGCGTCGCGCTGCTGCCCGCCGAGACGTCGGACTCGGTACTGGACGCCGTCCGGTCGGTCCTCGGACCGGACGAACCGGAGGGCGATCGGGTGGCCACCCTGCTCGAGACGCTCACCCTCGGTACCCGTCTGTCGGTGCTGCCGCCGTTCGCCGCGGCGGTGATCGCCCCCGGACGGGTGGACGTCCTGGTACGGGGGCCTTACCAGGTCGCTGTGGCCGGATCACGGCCGATCCAGATCGACGGCCTGCACGTGACGAGCTGGCGGGAGGCATCGGTCGACGAACCCACCCGGATCGAGCTGAACGGCGACGGTGTCGACTCCACGCGCTCCCTGACCCTGGATCGTGGCGTCGCGCTCGCGGGCTCGGTCCGGCTGACCCTGGTGCCGGTCGGCGAGCTGCCCCAGGTCGAACCGACGCCGGAGGACTCGCGCGCACAGCCGGGCCCCGACGGCGCGGGTGCGCAGCCGGCACCAGAAGCTCCGGGTGCAGAACCGGCTCGCGGCGGCCTGGGTGCGGAACCCGTCGGCCGTCCTGCCGACGTCCCTCCGATCGTGACGGTGCCAGGCGACGTGCCCGTCGTTCCGGTCGGTGCGCCTGAGTCCACCAGCGCCGCGACCGGCGTCGACGACGATCGCACCCTCCTGCCGGACGCGACGCTCGCCATGGAGCAGACGGGAGCCGACGAGCGCCTCGTCACCGGAGTGCCCGGTCCGGACGCCGTCCGGAGGCCGGACCGGTCCGCCGAGGGCTCGGGCGAGACCGACTACGGATTCCTCTGGGATCACACGATCGTCCAGGACGTCGAGCACGCGGCGGTGCGGGCGAACACTCCCGACCTCGATCAGGTGGCGGGTGTCGATCGGCGCGCGGGGGTCGAGCCGGACGCGGGTGACCACGACGGCGAGACGATCCATCTGGCCGACCTGCTGGGAGCAGCGCCGGTGCCGGCGCGCGCGCCTGTGCCGGCAGCCGCAGAGGTCGGTGGGGCCGCCGTGCTCTCCCGGTACTGCACGCAGGGTCACCCGAACGCCCCGCACGCCGTCGGGTGCCGGGAGTGCGGGAGCCCGATCGTGGGAGAGCCTCGGGTCGGCGCCAGACCGGCCCTCGGTCGGCTGCGCCTGGTCTCGGGTGAGACGGTCGACCTCGACCGGTCGGTGATCCTCGGGCGTCGCCCGCAGGCCTCACGGATCAGCCAGGGCGACATCCCACGCCTGGTCGCGGTGGGTGGCAAAGAGGTCTCCCGCAGCCACCTGGAGGTGCGGGTCGAGGACTGGTACGTCCTCGCGGTCGAGCTCGGTTCGCGGAACGGGACGTTGCTCCGACGACCCGGGCAGCCGCCGGTCCGGCTGGTGGAGAACAGTCCGGTCCCGGTGCGCAGCGGCGACCAGTTCGACCTGGGCGAGGGCATCGTCGTGACGGCCGAGGACGTGCCATGAACCGACGCGCGCCCTCCTCCCCACCGACCCTGCCCGGGTTCGAGTACATCTCGCTGCTCGGCTCCGGCGGTTTCGCAGATGTCTTCCTGTACCGCCAGATGCGGCGCGAGGTCGCGGTCAAGGTCCTGCTCGCAGACGTGCGCGACGACTCGAGCGCGCGCCGGCAGTTCGAGGCCGAGGCCGACCTCATGGCGCACCTGTCGGCACATCCGCGCATCGTCACCGTGTACCAGGCGGACGTGGCGCCCGACGGACGGCCGTTCCTCGTGATGGAGTACTGCCCACCTCCGAGCCTGGGCGAGCGGTACAAGAGCGAACCCTTCGCCGTGGACGAGGCGCTGCGCACCGGGATCGAGCTCGCCGGGGCGGTCGAGACGATGCACCGTGCCGGGATCTGGCACCGGGACATCAAACCGGCGAACATCCTCGTCACGCAGTACGGTGGCGCGGCGCTGACGGACTTCGGCATCTCGGTGACCTCCACCGACGCCGATGTCGCCCAGGGTCTGTCGGTGCCGTGGGCCCCACCCGAGGTGGTGAGCGGGCAGGTCGCCTCGGGGCTCACGGGTGACGTGTACTCGCTGGCCGCGACCATCTACTCCTTGCTGGCCGGCCGGACCCCCTTCGAGGTCCGAGGCGGGGACAACGGCAAGCGCGCGCTCGCGGACCGCATCAGGACGGCGCCGTTGCCACCGATCGGGCGTCCTGACGTCCCCGCCGCGCTCGAGCAGGTGCTGGCGACCGCGATGGCGAAGGCACCGGCCGCGAGGTACCCGTCGGCGCTGTCGTTCGCCCGTGCGCTGCAGCAGGTCCAGTCGCAGCTCCAGATGTCGGTGACCCAGGTCGAGGTCCGCGACGAGTCGGTGCCCCCCGACCGTGAGGACATCGAGGACGACGGCGCCACCCGCATCCGGTCCGTGGTCACGGTCGACCCGACCGTCGTGCCGGACCGTCGTCAGCCGGCCTGGGGTGCCACGGGGACGGAGGCGACCGCGGTGCCGTCCGCTCGGGCCGCGTCGGCCGAACCGACGGCGACCGGTCCGGCGCGGAGCGCGCGAGGCACGCGCGACTTCCGAGGTCCTGGGATCGCCAGCCCACCGGTCGAGACCACCGTGCACCGACCTGGCGTCGAGCCGGTCGAGGCGGACGACGAGTCTCCCGCGCACCGGTCTCCGGTGCCGGCGATCGTCGCCGCCCTCGTCGTCGTCGCCGTGATGGTCGGTGCCTTCCTGGCGATGCACTCGGCGGGCGCTCCGACCGTGGCGACGTCGGCCCCGCCGACAGCACCGGCGGCCCCGGTCGACCCGATCGGGGTACCGGTGCCCGCGCCGACGGCGGTGACCGGCACCGTCCAGGCCGGTCAGGTCGTGTTCACCTGGGGCAACCCCGATCCGCAGACGGGGGACCTCTACCTGTACCGGGTGCCCGACGCGAGCACCGAGGTGCCGTACGCCCGGACCTCCGCGACGACCGTGACGGTGCCTGCCGCCGCCGGGGGGAAGACCTGCCTGGAGGTGCTGCTGCGCCGGGTCAACGGCACCGCGTCACCGACACCGGGGACGGGGTGCGTCGGACCATGACCGGCATCGAGGGGGCGACCGGCGCGTGCCGGCTGGAGTTCTGCGGTGAGTGGTTCGACGTGTCACCGACCGAGCCCTTCGTGATCGGTCGGGAGGGGGCGCTCGGGCTGGACGACAACCCGTACCTGCACCGGCGCTTCCTCGAGGTCGTGCTCGTCGACGGCATGTGGTGGCTCCGCAACATCGGGTCGAGGTTGTCCGCGACGATCACCGAGCCGTCGGGCGGGATGCAGGCCTGGCTCACACCGGGCGGGCGGCTGCCCTTGGTGTTCGGGACGACCGTCGTCGTCTTCACGGCGGGGCCGACCACGTATCAGATCGGCCTCGAGGCCGCGCACGCGACGTTCGCCTCGACCCAGCCGCTCCCCGGCTCGGAGGCAGGCACGACCACCGTCGGCCAGGTCGTCCTCACCCCGACGCAACGGGCCCTGATCGTCGCCCTCAGCGAACCGCTGCTGCGCAGCCCCGGTTCGACGACGACGCAGATCCCGTCCTCCGCCGCGGCGGCCGCCCGGCTCGGATGGGCGCTCACCAGGTTCAACCGCAAGCTCGACAACGTCTGCGACAAGCTCGACAGGGTCGGTGTCGGGGGGCTGCGCGGCGGGCCGACCCGACTCGCCACCCAGCGGCGAGCGCGCCTCGTGGAGTACGCGGTGACCGCACGGCTGGTGACCTCCGCCGACCTCTCGCTGCTGGACAACCCGCCACCTGCCGGAGGTGAGGCATGAGGTTCAAGCTCACCGTGCGCCGCGAGGGGGACGTGCGCACCGATCTCGAGGTCACCGCCGACGCGAGCACGACGATCGGAGACCTGGCGGACACGCTGTTCCTCGCCGACCCGTTGCACGGTGGTGCCCAGCTGCCTGGCACGGTGACGTTGCACGTGTGGGACGGCGAGAACGGCCGTTCGCTCGAGCCGTCGTCCGGCGTCCTCGACTCCGGCCTGCGTTCGGGCTCGACGGTCACCGTGGTCCAGCACTCGGAGCGGTTCGGGGCGGACGACGGCGGACGTGGCCCGGTCGTCGCGACCGTCCGTGTTCTTGCGGGTCCCGATGCCGGGCGCGAGTTCGGGCTGCCGTTCGGTTCGGCTGTGGTCGGGCGCGACCGAGAGGTCGACGTTCGCCTGACCGACCCGATGGTGTCGAAGCGGCACGCGCGCCTCAACGTGTCCGATGGTGTCGAGGTCGTCGACCTGGCGTCCGCCAACGGAGTGCTGGTCGACGGTCGGCAGACCACCCGGCGCAGGATCGGACCGGGCGAGGTCGTGACACTGGGCGACACCGAGCTCGCCGTCGTGCAGCACCAACGAGCCGGTGGCACACCGCCCGCGACCCCGGACGTCCCGGTCCTTCGCTCGCCGCGCGTGGTGCCGCGGTTCGCCCCGCGCGAGGTCCCGGCGCCCGAGCCGCCGAAGAACAACCCGCAGTCCCGGTTCCCGGTGCTCATGATCGTCGCGCCGGTGCTGCTCGGCGTCGGGCTGTACCTGGTCACGAAGAGCACGAGCAGCCTCTACATCGTCGCGTTCTCTCCGGTCTTCGCCATCGGCACCTGGTGGGAGGCCCGACTGGATGCCCGCCGGCAGACGACGGCGTTCTCGGTCGCGCTCGCGGCGTTGCGCGACGACCTGCTCGTTCTGCAGGAGCGAGAGCGAGCCGTCAGGCTCGCTGAGCACCCGTCGACCGCTGAGTCGGTCTCCGATGCTCATCGGCACGGCGATCTTCTCTGGACCCGGCGGCCGGAGCACCCCCAGTTCGCGACCCTGCGGCTCGGCCTGGGAACCGCGCCGAGCCGCACCCAGGTGCGACTCCCGGAGAAGAACGAGACAAAACCCGAGCACTGGTCGGCGTTGACCGCCGTGGCGACCGGGTTCGCTGCGATCGACGGGGTGCCGATCGTCGGCGACCTGCGGGTCGCTGGTTGCCTTGGCATCGCCGGAGACGGTGCGCGGCCTGCTGCCGCAGCGCTGGTCGCCCAGCTGGTCTCGCTGCACTCGCCGGCAGAGGTCGTGCTGGCAGCGTTCGTCGGCAGGCAGGCCGCGAGCGACTGGCAGTGGCTCGCCTGGTTGCCCCACACCAGCTCGCCCCACAGCCCGGTCGGCGGGCAGCTGCTGGCAGCCGATGCGCAGGCCGCTGCCGGTCTGCTCAGCCGACTCGAAGAGCTGGTCGCCGCCCGCCGGAGCGGCGGGACACCGAACGACCTGCGCGGGCCGCTGGGCCCCGACGTCGAGCAGCTCCCCGGTGCGGTGGTCGCGACCGTCGTGGTGCTCGTCGAGAACGGTGCGCCGGGCGACCGCGCCCGACTGACCAGGCTTGCCGAGCTCGGTCCCGCGGTCGGGGTGCACGTGCTGTGGGTCGGTGCCGTGCTCGGTGACCTCCCAGCGGCCTGCCGCACTCACCTACGGGTGGCGTCGGACGGCTCGGCGGAGGTCGGCGACGTGCGGTGGGGGGCGAGGGTCGAGCCGGTGACCTGCGAGACGCTCGACGCGGTAGCCGCAGACCGGCTGGCGCGCGCGCTGGCCCCGACCGTCGACGCCGGGGTCCCGCTGGAGGACGACTCGGACCTGCCGCGTGCGGTGTCCTACCTGACGCTGACCGGGGACCTGACCTCCGCGCCTGACCAGATCCTCGATCGCTGGCGACAGACGGGCTCGGTGCCGCTGCCCGCCGGCACGCGTCCGCGGCTGCGTCCGGATTCGGGTCTGCGGGCGATCGTCGGGCACGCCGGTGCCGAGCTGTTCCAGCTCGACCTGCGCGCTCAGGGCCCGCACGCGCTCGTCGGCGGGACCACCGGTGCGGGCAAGAGCGAGTTCCTGCAGTCCTGGGTGCTCGGTCTCGCCGCGGCGTACAGCCCCCAGCGGGTGACCTTCCTG
>JAJYCD010000079.1 GCA_021778635.1 Actinomycetes bacterium | reverse complement strand
TCTCCCCTCCAGCCCCACGCTTCCGCGCGAGTTCGAGCACCCCGCACTCCAGGAGCTCGTGCGACGCGGCAGTACCCATGGCCGTGTTGACGCCGCCTCGTTCCGCAGCGCGTGCGAGGCCGCGCAGGTCCAGGACGCCAAGAGGCTCAAGGCGGTGTTCCGCGGCCTCGCGACCGCCGGGATCACCGTTGACGAGCCCGTCGCCGTCGTCACCAAGGTCGCGGCCGCGACCGCTCGTCGTGCGACGAGCGCGACGGCCGTCGCGGAACCGGCACCGACCAAGAAGAAGCCGGCAGCGCGCAAGTCCGCTGCCACCGGCGCCACGTCGCCGAACCGCCCGAAGGCGAAGGCCGCTGCCACCGACGACCAGATCGACGAGGTCGACGAGTCTGTCGAGATCGACGACCTCGACGTCGAGCCGGCTGATGACGAGGTCGCCGCGGCCGAGGTGATCGTCGAGGAGGTGATCGTCGACGACGTCGTCGTGGTCGAGGCCAAGGAGGACAAGCCCGCCGCCGAGGAGGCGGAGGACTCCGGATTCACCTACTCGGACGCCGACGACGACGACGCTCCTGCCCAGCAGGTCGTCACCGCAGGCGCGACCGCCGACCCGGTCAAGGACTACCTCAAGCAGATCGGCAAGGTTGCTCTGCTCAACGCCGAGCAGGAGGTCGAGCTCGCCAAGCGCATCGAGGCCGGACTGTTCGCCGAGGAGCGGCTGAACTCCGGGATCAAGCTGGACCCGAAGAGCCGACGCGAGCTCGAGTGGATCGCCGGCGACGGTCGGCGTGCCAAGAACCACCTGCTCGAGGCGAACCTGCGCCTGGTCGTCTCGCTGGCAAAGCGCTACACGGGTCGAGGGATGCTCTTCCTCGACCTGATCCAGGAGGGGAACCTCGGGCTGATCCGAGCGGTCGAGAAGTTCGACTACACCAAGGGCTACAAGTTCTCCACCTATGCCACCTGGTGGATCCGCCAGGCGATCACGCGGGCGATGGCAGACCAGGCGCGCACGATCCGCATCCCGGTCCACATGGTCGAGGTCATCAACAAGCTCGCTCGTGTGCAGCGCCAGATGCTCCAGGACCTGGGTCGCGAACCCACTCCGGAGGAGCTCGCGAAAGAGCTGGACATGACGCCGGAGAAGGTCGTCGAGGTCCAGAAGTACGGCCGCGAGCCCATCTCGTTGCACACGCCGCTCGGCGAGGACGGCGACAGCGAGTTCGGCGACCTCATCGAGGACTCGGAGGCGGTCGTACCGGCCGACGCGGTGAGCTTCACGCTCCTGCAGGAGCAGCTGCACCAGGTGCTCGACACGCTGTCCGAGCGGGAGGCGGGCGTCGTCTCGATGCGATTCGGTCTGACCGACGGCCAGCCCAAGACGCTGGACGAGATCGGCAAGGTCTACGGGGTCACCCGCGAGCGGATCCGCCAGATCGAGTCCAAGACCATGTCGAAGCTTCGCCACCCGAGCCGGTCGCAGGTGCTGCGCGACTACCTGGACTGATCGACCACCTGGACGAGACGCAGGCGCCGGCCCGTCCGCACGGATGGCGAGGGCCCGCAGGGGAGTGATCCCCGCGGGCCCTCGCCATCATCCGTCTGGTGCCCGGTTCCGGTGACCTCGTCGGTCGGGCCCGTTCGCACGGACGCCGTTGCGCTTCGGAGCCCGGGCTGCCCCGCCAGGACGGCCTGCCGCGCCGGGCCGGTCAGTGCCCTCGTCACCGGGGTCGCTCCGGTGGTGACGAGGTCGCGCCCGTCAGGACGTGGAGCCCGACCGGGCGCCGTGCTCGGCCGCCAGTCGGTCGGTCTCGTCCTGGACGAGCGTCGCCATCTCGGCAAACTTCGGTGCGTGCTCCCGTGCGTGGTGCGCGCAGAACAGCAGCTCGCCGCTCGGCAGGACCACGCGAACGTAGGCCTGCGCGCCGCAGCGGTCGCAGCGGTCGGCCACGGTCAGCGGTTCGGTCATCGTCGCGTTCATACCGCCATACAACCATCCGGTACGCGATGTCTTCTCCGCAGAGGAGCTCGGTTCGCTACCCGCGTAGTCGTACGGCCGCTATTCACCCATGTGCGGGGCCCTCGTCGACGGGTGCGGCCAGGTGACCGTGTCGGGAGCGATGCGGTGCGTGCCAGCGGATAGTCTCGGACATCGTGTCGACCGCATCTGCAGAGTCCTCCTACACCGCACGGCACCTGTCCGTCCTCGAGGGCCTCGAGGCCGTTCGCAAGCGGCCGGGCATGTACATCGGAACCACCGACTCGCGCGGCCTCATGCACTGCATGTGGGAGATCATCGACAACGCGGTCGACGAAGCCCTCGGCGGGCACTGCGACCGGATCGTCGTGACGCTGCACGCCGACACCTCGGTGTCCGTCGAGGACAACGGGCGCGGCATCCCGGTGGACATCGAGCCCAAGACCGGGCTGTCCGGGGTCGAGGTCGTCTTCACCAAGCTGCACGCCGGCGGCAAGTTCGGCGGCGGGTCGTACGCGGCTTCCGGCGGCCTGCACGGGGTAGGGGCCAGCGTGGTCAACGCGTTGTCCACCCGGCTCGACGTCGAGGTCGACCGCGGCGGCAAGACCTATCGGATGACGTTCCACCGCGGTGAGCCCGGCACCTTCCACGACGGCGCGGGTGGGCCGGACCCGGAGGCGCGCTTCGAGCCGTTCGTCGAGAAGTCCGAGCTCGCGGTCGCCCGGCGCGCGGCCAGGGGTAGTCGCGGGACGCGAGTGCGTTACTGGGCCGACGGCCAGATCTTCCCGAAGACCGCGGTCTTCTCGTACGACGAGCTCGTCACGCGCGTGCGCCAGACCACCTTCCTCGTCCCGGGGCTCTCGATCACGGTGCGCGACGAGCGAGGACTCCCGGGCACGCCGGGGGCCGACGGCCCGCACACGGAGACCTTCGTCCACCACGGCGGGACCGTCGACTTCGTCGACTTCCTCGCCCCCGACGCCCCGGTGACCGATACCTGGCACCTGACCGGCTCGGGCTCGTTCACCGAGACCGTGCCGATCCTCGACGAGCGTGGGCACATGACGCCGCGCGAGGTCATGCGTGAGTGCGAGGTCGACATCGCGATGCGGTGGGGCACCGGGTACGACACCGAGATCCGGACCTTCGTCAACATCATCTCGACGTCCAAGGGTGGCTCCCACCTGGCCGGCTTCGAGGCAGGACTCCTGAGGACGTTGCGCAAGGCGGTCGAGGCGAACGCCCGCCGCCTGAAGATCTCGAGCCGTGACTCGACCGAGCGGATCGAGAAGGACGACGTCATGGCGGGGCTGACCGCCGTGCTGACGGTTCGGCTCGCCGAGCCGCAGTTCGAGGGGCAGACCAAGGAGGTCCTCGGGACGGCGGCGGTGCGCGGGATCGTCGCGAAGGTCGTCGACACCGAGCTGAACGCCCTGCTCACCTCGCCCAAGCGCGACCTGAAGACCCAGTCGACCCTGGTGCTCGACAAGGTCGTCGCGGAGATGAGAGCGCGACTCAGCGCACGCAAGCAGAAGGAGATCTCTCGGCGCAAGAACGCGCTCGAGACGTCCTCTCTCCCGTCGAAGCTCGCCGACTGCCGCAGCGACGACGTCGAGCGCAGCGAGCTGTTCATCGTCGAGGGTGACAGTGCCCTCGGCACCGCGAAGCTCGCGCGAAGCTCGGACTTCCAGGCGCTGCTTCCCATCCGCGGCAAGATCCTCAACGTCCAGAAGGCGTCGATCTCGGACATGCTCAAGAACGCCGAGTGCGCGGCGATCATCCAGGTGATCGGGGCCGGGTCGGGTCGGTCGTTCGACCTCGAGGCGGCGCGCTACGGGAAGATCGTGCTGATGACCGACGCCGACGTCGATGGTGCGCACATCCGGACCCTGCTCCTGACGCTCTTCTTCCGCTACATGCGACCTCTCGTCGAGCAGGGCCGCGTGTACGCTGCGGTCCCGCCGCTGCACCGGGTCGAGGTGATCGGGGGCGGGGCGAAGAAGAACGAGTACGTCTACACCTACTCGGAGGCGGAGCTCGCGGCGACGCTCAAGCGGCTCGAGAAGGCCGGGCGGCGCTTCAAGGACGACATCCAGCGCTACAAGGGCCTGGGCGAGATGGATGCCGACCAGCTCGCGGAGACCACGATGGACCCACGTCACCGCACGTTGCGGCGCGTGACCATGGACCACGCCGTCCAGGCCGAGGAGGTCTTCGAGCTGCTGATGGGATCCGACGTCGCGCCGCGGAAGGACTTCATCGTCGCCGGCGCCGACGGGCTCGACCGCAGCCGCATCGACGCCTGATCGACGCCGTCAGCCGATCGCCTGGACCGGTGCCGCCAGGGGCGCACCAGGGCCGTCGCGGCGCTCGTCCACGGGCGGGAGGTCGACCGGTTGACCTCCCGAGCCGGTCGCCGCGGCGGGCGAAGGCCCCACCCACCCGAGGATGAGGCTGTCCTCACCCTTGAGGAACCGGTGGGCGCGAACGCCCCCGGTCGCCCGGCCCTTGGCGGGGTAGACGGCGAAGGGTGTCGTCTTCGCGCGGCCCGCCTGCACGCCGGGGAGCGTGTCGGACGAGCCCGACACGGTGACCACGGCGGCGTCGGCTCCCGGTGCGACGGCGCCGAAGAACACGACCCGCTGGCCGTCGGCGAGCTTGATCCCCGCCATGCCGCCGGCGGCCCGGCCCTGCGGACGTACCGCGGAGGCACCGAAGCGCAGGAGCTGGGCGTCGGACGTGACGAACACGAGCTCGTGCACGTCGTCGACGGGCGTGGCACCGACGACCTCGTCACCCGGCTTCAGGGAGACGATCTCCCAGGCGTCCTTGTTCCCGGGAGTCTCTCCCTGCGCGACGCGCTTGACGACACCGGCGGCGGTCCCGAGCGCGACGGTCGGAGCGTCTGCCGCCAGTGAGGCCAAGGTGACGACGGTCTCGCCGGGCTCGAGCGCAAGCACCTCCGACACGGGGACTCCGCCCGACAGCGACGGGGCACCACCGGTCCGTGGGAGGGCCGGGAGATGCAGGACGGACAGTCGCACCATCCGACCGCGGGAGGTGACCGCACCGATGTCTGCTCGCACCGTGGTGGGGACCGCGGTCCGCAGGACGTCGTGCTTGACGCGAGCCCCGTCTCCGCCGGGCCGCGGTAGCGCGGCGTCGTCCGACGTGCGCGCGAGCAGACCCGTCGCCGAGAGCAGGGCCCAGCACGGGGTGTCCTCGATCTCGAGCGGGGTGGCGCTCCTCTGCGGAGCGGCGGCGCCGCCGATCGCGCCCGCGGCCCCGATGCCACCGGCCGAGTCGAGCAGGATCGTCCGACGCGGGGTGCCGTGCAGGCGGGCGATCTCGGCCATCTCGTCGGAGACGACGCGGCGCAGGTGCTGCTCGTCGCCGAGGATCAGACGCAGCTCGGCGATCTCCTCCTCGAGCTGCGACTTCTCCTTCTCGAGCTCGATCCTCGAGAACCTGGTCAGTCGACGTAGTCGGAGCTCGAGGATGTACTCCGCCTGAGGCTCCGAGAGGTCGAACACCTCGCGCAGCCGGGCGCGCGCGATCTCCGCGTCGTCGCTCGAGCGGATGACCTGGATGACCTCGTCGATGTCGACGATGGCCACCAGCAGACCCTCGACGAGGTGCAGGCGTTCGAGCCGCTTGGTGAGGCGGTGGTTGCTGCGGCGCCGGATCACGTCGATCCGGTGGTCGACCCATACCCGGAGGAGCTCGCGCAGCCCGAGCGTGCGTGGCTGCCCGTCCACGAGAGCGACGTTGTTGATCGAGAACGAGTCCTCCATCGGGGTGGCTCGGAACAGCTGCTCGAGCACCGCATCGGGGTTGAACCCGGTCTTCACCTCGATGACCAGGCGCAGCCCGTGCGACCGGTCGGTCAGGTCGACGACGTTCGTGATCCCGGTGAGGCGCTTCGCCTGGACGCCCTCCTTGATCTTCTCGATCACCTTCTCGGGACCGACCAGGTACGGCAGCTCGGTGACGACGATGCCCTTGCGCTTCGGGGTGACGTTCTCGATCCGCGTGGTCGCTCGGGTGCGGAACGCGCCACGGCCGGTGCGGTACGCGTCGCGCACGCCGTCGAGCCCGACGATCTTCCCGCCGGTCGGCAGGTCCGGCCCGGGGACGAACCGCATGAGGTCCTCGAGCGTCGCGTCGGGGTGCGCGACGAGATGCCGGGCGGCCGCGATGACCTCGACCAGGTTGTGCGGGGCCATGTTGGTCGCCATGCCGACGGCGATCCCGGCGGCCCCGTTGACGAGAAGGTTCGGGATCGCGGCAGGCAGGACCTCGGGCTGGGTGAGCTTGTTGTCGTAGTTCGGGACGAAGTCGACCACGTCCTCGTCGAGCCCGACGGTCATCACGACGGCGGCGGGCGACTGGCGGGCCTCGGTGTACCGGGGCGCGGCGGGGCCGTCGTCGAGGGAGCCGAAGTTCCCGTGCCCGTCGACCAGCGGCACGCGCAAGGAGAAGGGCTGGGCGAGCCGGACGAGCGAGTCGTAGATCGAGGCGTCGCCGTGCGGGTGCAGCTTGCCCATGACGTCCCCGACGACGCGCGCGGACTTCACGTACGGCCGATCGGGCCGGAGACCCATGTCCGCCATCTGGAAGAGGATGCGGCGCTGGACGGGCTTCAGCCCGTCGCGGGCGTCCGGGAGAGCGCGGGCGTAGATGACGGAGTACGCATACTCGAGGAACGAGCCCTCCATCTCGGTCCGGACGTCGATGTCGACGACCCGCTCCGTGAAGTCCTCGGGAAGGGCGTCCTGCGGGGCGGGCGTGCGGCGCGCCATGGGGGAATCATGCTCCTCGTCGGTCTGCGGTCGATCGCCCACCATCATCCCCCGTGCCACGGGGTGACGACGGACGGCGCGCTGGCGCCGGGTCGGCCGCACGTGCGGCGACCGCACCGCCTAGCCTGGTGCCATGCCATCGGTCGACGACGCGGGTCTTGCCGCGAGCCCCTCCGCGTACCCCGCGGCGTGGGAGGCCGACGTCGTGCTCCGCGACGGGTCGACGACGCACCTGCGGCCGATCCGCCCGTCCGACGCGGACGCGCTCCAGGCGTTCCACACGGCGCAGTCCGAGAGATCCACCTATCTGCGGTTCTTCGCGAATCTCGAGCGGCTCCCCGAGCGTGATCTCATCCACTTCACGACGGTCGACCACCAGGACAGGGTCGCTCTGGTCGCTGTCGCCCCCGGTCCGGAAGGGGAGCAGATCATCGGCGTCGCCCGGTTCGACCGGGTCGGCCCGGACGTCGCCGAGGTCGCCTTCAACGTCGCCGACGCGCACCACGGGCGTGGTCTCGGGTCGGCGCTTCTCGAGCACCTCGCGGCCGCGGCCCGCGAGCGAGGGCTACGCCGTTTCACCGCGGAGGTGCTCCCGCAGAACGGGCGCATGATCGCGGTCTTCCGCGAGGCCGGCTACGACGTGGCTCAGCGGCTCGACGACGGGGTCGTCTCGGTGGGGTTCGACCTGGACCCGACCGACCGCTCGCTCGCCGTCATGGCGGACCGCGAGCACCGTGCCGAGGCACGCAGCATGCTCGGGCTCTTCGAGTCGCGAACCGTGCTCGTCGTGTCGTCGCCGACGTGCGCACCGGGCTCGGTCGAGGAGCTGCTGGCGCGCCGGGTGCTCGCCAACCTGGTCATGGCGTCGTCCGGGCGTGCCGTGCACGTCGTGGGGATGGCCGTGGCGGCGGCCGACGGCGTCCAGGTCTGGGCTGACCTGGATGCCGTGCCGGGCACCGTCGACCTCGCAGTCGTGTCCGTCCCGGCCGACGAGTCCGTGGACGTGGTGCGGGGGCTCGCCCGGCTCGGCGCCCGGGGAGTCGTGCTCCTCTCGACAGGTTTCGCCGAGAACGGGCCGAGCGGTCTCGCCCGCCAGCGCGAGGTGCTGCGGCACGCGCACGCGGCCGGGATGCGGGTCGTCGGGCCGGGCTCGTTCGGCATCTTCTCGAACGTCACCGAACCCGTGCTCAACGCGTCGCTCGCCGAGGTCCTCCCGGTCCGCGGTCACGTCGGTCTCTTCTGCCAGTCGGGGCCGATGGCGGTCGCGATGCTCGCGTCGGTGGAACGTCGGGGCCTCGGGGTGTCGTCGTTCGTGTCGGCGGGGAACCGGGCCGACGTCTCGGGCAACGACGTCATGCAGTTCTGGCAGGAGGACGAGGCGACTCGCGTGGTCGGGCTCTACCTCGAGTCGATCGGGAACCCGCGCAAGTTCTCCCGGGTGGCCCGCCGGCTCGCCTCGGCCAAGCCGGTCGTCGTCGTCACGGCGGGACGTTCCGGTCAGGTCGTCCCGCCGGGTCACGCCGTCCGACCGACCCTCGCGCCGCGGCGCACCCTCGAGGAGCTGCTGCGGCAGTCGGGCGTGATCCGCGTCGAGAACACCCACCAGATGCTCGACGTCGCCCAGCTCCTCGCCCATCAGCCGCTGCCCGCGGGTCGGCGCGTGGGGATCGTCGCCAGCTCGCCCTCGATGGCCGCGCTCGTCGCGGAGGCTGCCGGAGCCGCCGGCATGACCGTCACCGGCGCGACGGCGCTGCTGTCGGAGGACGCCGACCTCGGCGCGGTCCGGGAGACGCTCCGGACCGTCTACGCGGACCCGGGGGTGGACGTCGTCGTCGCCGTCCACGTGCCGACCGTGGGGACCGGGGTCGACCTGCTGCTTCCCGAGCTCGCAGCCACGGCCGCCGGGTCGGGCAAGACGACCGTGGCGTGCGTCCTCGGTCGCGCAGGCGTCAGGGCCGATCTCACGGCTCCGGATCCCGAGGGCGTGGCCTGGACGGTCCCGGCGTATGTCACACCCGAGGACGCCGTCCTGGCGCTGGGGCACGCGTCCCGCTACGCGTCCTGGCGAAGCGAGGACCGTGGCCGGAGCTCACGCCCGGCCGACGTCGACACCCGGACCGCGCAGCGGCTCGTCCGCTCGTGGCTCCCGGAGGCGGAGTCGGAGGTCGTCAGCCTCGACCCCGCGCGCACCGCTGAGCTGCTCGGATGCGCGGGCGTCACGGTCGTCGAGTCCGTCGTCGTGCACGACGCCGAGGAGGCGGTCGCCGCGGCCCGCCGCGTCGGCTGGCCGGTCGCACTGAAGACGACGGTCCCGGCGCTCCGGCACCGCGCCGACCTCGGCGGTGTGCGGCTCGACATCGCCGACGAGCAGGTCCTGCGGGACGACGTCGCGCAGATGCTCGAGCTCACCTGGGCGCGCACGGCCGACACCGAACCGACGGCGGCCACCGCGGACGCCGGAGCCGATCGTGCGGCGGACGCGTCGCGGCGTGTCCCGCTCGAGGTCCAGCACATGGTGCCCGCTGGCGTCGCCTGCGTGCTGCGCACGTCCGAGGACCCGCTGTTCGGTCCGGTCGTGAGCTTCGGACTCGCGGGTGACGCGAGCGACCTTCTCGGAGACGTCTGCTACGGGATCCCCCCGCTGACGGACGTCGACGTCGCGACGCTCATCCGCATGCCCCGCGCGGCACCACGGCTGTTCGGCTACCGCGGGCTCGCGCCGATGGACCACACCGCGCTGGAAGATCTCGTGGCCCGCGTGGCGGCGCTCGCGGAGGACCTCCCCGAGATCAGGAGCCTCGAGCTGCACCCGGTGGTCGTCGGCCTGCACGGCGTGCACGTCCTCGCGGCACGGATCCAGCTCGCGGCCGCGCGCCGCGCCGACGGCATGCGGCGGGCACTGCCCGCATGACCCGGCCCGGGCGCCGGGGGCGCCGCCAGGATGGGAAGATGCTGGACGTGGCTTCCCCGTTCCCTCTTCTGCATCGTGACCTCGACCGCGCCGGGTACTACCCGGACCTCGTCGCCGACATCCTCGACGTCGCGCTCGCCGGCGAGCAGGTGGTCGCCCACCTGGTCCACCCCGAGACGACGTTCGTCGCGAACGAGGTGCACCGGCACGTGACCGTGCTCGCGCTCACGGGGACCCGGCTCGTCGTCGCCCACGTCGACGAGCACCCCGCGGATCCCGAGCACCCGACGCCGAGCGCGTCGGCGACCACCGAGGCGGTCCCGCTGACCGAGCTGCGATCGGTCGCGCTCACGCACGTCGTGGGCTCGCCCGAGCAGCACCGTGCGGGCGACGTCCCGCTCGAGCTGACGCTCTCGATCGGGTGGGACGCGGTGCACCGGATCGACCTCGAGCCCGCGACCTGCCCCGATCCGAGCTGCGAGGCGGACCACGGTCTGACCGGGACCTCGATCCCGGACGACATCGTCGTGCGGGTCAGCGCGGTCGCCGAGGGGCGCGAGGCGGTCCGTGCGGCGGTCGCCTTCGCCCGCGAGCTCACCGCGGCCACCGTACGGAGCCGCTGAGTGTCGAGGTCTACCCTGACCGAGCTCGCCGCGGCGGGTCTCGTGCTGCCCGACTACCGCGGGGCCAACCTGTCGGCGGTCCTTCCGGCCGCGGCGGATGCCGCCGGCGCCAGCGTGCGCGGAGGGCCGGCCGCCCGCGAGCTGCTCGCGCTGCCACGGGCCAGTCGCGTGTGCGTCGTCCTCGTGGACGGGCTCGGGCGCGTCAACCTCGCCGAGCGATCCGGGCACGCCCCCTTCCTCCGCGAGATGCTCGCCGGGTCTCGTCGACTGACGGCCGGCTACCCGTCGACCACCTCGGCATCGATCGCGACCTTCGGGACCGGCACCTGCCCCGGTCGCACCGGGCTCGTCGGGTACACCGTGCGGAACCCGGCGACGGGCGGGTTGGCGAACATGGTGTCGTGGGAGGGCGCCGAGCCGCCGCGTGAGTGGCAGGTCGAACCCACCGTGTTCGAGCAGATCGTCGCGGACGGACGTCGCGCGGTCTCGGTGGGCCCGGCGCGCTTCGCGGGCTCGGGGATGACCGATGCGGCGCTCCGCGGAGCCGCCTACCGCGCGGCCGAGACGCTCGCCGACCGTGTGGACGCGACGGTCGCCGAGCTCGCCGAGCCCGGGGTGGTGTACCTCTACTGGGGCGAGGTCGACAAGGTCGGGCACCACGAGGGCTGGGGCTCGTGGCAGTGGGGTCACGCCCTGGAGGAGATCGACCGTGAGCTCGCGCGGCTGGCCCGGCTGCTGCCACGCGACTCGCTGCTCGTGATCACGGCGGACCACGGCATGGTGGACGTCGACCCCCGACGTCGCTGGGACGTCGCGGAGGTGCGCGGTCTGCGCGAGGGTGTCGCCCTGGTCGCCGGTGAGCCGCGCGCGCTGCACCTCCACCTGGAGCCGGGTCATACGGCGGAGGCGGTCGCCGACCGCTGGCGTGACGTGCTCGGCGCGGCGGCCGTGGTCGCGATCGGGCAGGACGCCGTGGACGACGGCTGGTTCGGCCCGGTCGCCGATCATGTTCGCCCGCGACTCGGCGAGGTCGTGGTCGCGACGACGGGGCGCGCGACCGTGGTCGACACCCGGACCCAGACGCCGGCCTCGCTGGGGCTGGTCGGCGTCCACGGCTCGATGACACCGCACGAGATGTCCGTGCCGTTCCTGTGGGACCGGCGGTGAGGAGGACCGTTGGCTGAGCTCGCCTTCTTCTCCGGCACGATGGACTGCGGGAAATCGACCTTGGCGCTGCAGATGGACCACAACCACGCCGCCCGCGGTCGCGGCGGCGTGATCTTCACCCGCAACGACCGCGCAGGCGTCGACGTGCTGTCGTCGCGACTCGGCCTGCGCGTCGGGGCGTGCGAGGTCCACGACGAGACGGACTTCTGGGAGGAGGTCGTCCTGCGCCGCACGCGCGGCGACCGGGTCGACTACCTCATCTGCGACGAGGCGCAGTTCTACTCGCCGGTGCAGGTCGAGCAGCTCGCTCGGATCGTCGACGAGATGTCCGTCGACGTCTATGCGTTCGGCATCACGTCGGACTTTCGGACCCGCCTGTTCCCGGGCTCGGCCCGACTCATCGAGCTCGCGGACCGCGTCGAGGTTCTCCAGGTCCAAGCGCTCTGCTGGTGCGGGGCGCGGGCGACGCACAACGCCCGCACCGTCGGCGGCCTGATGGTCGTCGAGGGGGCACAGGTCGTGGTCGGGGACACGGACCTGGGCCCGCGCGGGGACGAGGTCGGGTACGAGGTCCTGTGCCGACGGCACCACATGCGACGGATGACGTCCGCGTCCGCGCAGGCGGCGTCGACCTCACCTGCCACGCTCGTGCTCGACCTCGAGAGCCGGCCGCCGGCACCCCGCGTGACCTGACCTACTCCGGCTTCGCCCCGAACACGATCTCGTCCCAGCTCGGCACGCTCGCGCGCCCCTTGCGACCCGGGCGCGGGCGGTCCGCGAGAGGTGCCGGGGTCTCGTCCGAGGGCTCGTCGGCGACCTCCGGACGCGCGCCGTCCGGGACTGGTGCCGACGCCGGGTGGGCGTCGACCAGGTCGAAGACGCGTGCGCTCGACTCCGGGTCGGCGTCGAGCGGGTGCGCACCCGGTACCTGGGCGTCGAGCTGGGTGAAGTCGAACGCGTGCTGCGGGCCGAACCCCTCGAACTCGTCGGCGTCGTCGTCGTACTCGACCTGCTGTCGGATCCCTCGGCGGAACCGGAGGTCGTCGAGCAGGGTCGCCGTCGGGTCGTCCGGCTCCGGCAGCGGCTCGTCCGGCGCGCCGGCCAGGTCGTCGACCGAGCTGAGGACGGGTCGGAGCACCCCGTCCGCCTGCACGTCGAACACGACGTCCCGCACCGCCTCGAGGTGACGGCGCTGGATCGGCTCGTCGACGATCTCGGTCTCCGAGAGCCACCGGGCCTCGTCCTCGAGCGCGTGCACCGAGCGGGCCTGGGTGTCGAAGGTCCAACGGGCCCTGACGTCGACGTCGGCGACCGTGAAGGCCACGGACACGGTCCACGGACCGGACTGGTCACGGTAGGCGTCCCACGCCAGCGTCTCCGGGTCGACCCCGCGGGCCGCGAGCCGGTCGGTCACGAGGTCGCCGAGCACCGGAGCACCGACGTCGCGCCCGACGCGCGTCCCGCGCGCCTGCGCGACGATGAACTCGCGCTCGGCGATCACCGGTCCTTCGTAGCGGCGGACGTGCTCGACCGGCACCCCGCACTCCGCGGAGACGTCCTCCGCGGACGCCCCGGCGCGGATCCGCATCTGGATCTCGCGAGGGCTCAGGACACCGGCCTTCTCGGCCCGCAGCTTCTCGAGCTGGGGACGATCGCGGCGGACCGCGGCACGCAGCGTCTCGTCGATGCGTAGACGGAACTGCTGCCCGTCCTGGGCCACCAGCACGAGGTGCTCCCCGTCGTCGTGCAGTCCGACCAGCTCGAGCTCACCCATGCGGACCTCCTCTCCGTCGAGTCTGAGCCTGCCACCGCGGCAGTGCGATCCCGCGGAGGCGGTCCGGTGCGCCGCGCTGCGCCCCGACGGCCGTGGTCGGGCAGGATGGTCGGTGTGACGACCTCCTCGACCCCGCTGCCCGACGACGCGCTGATCGACTCCCTGGTCACCCTGGCTGCACACCTGGCGACGACGGCCGGGACCCTCGTGCGCGACGGCCGCCCCGACCAGGTGGTGGTCGCCGACACGAAGTCGAGCCCCATCGACGTGGTCACGGCGATGGACACCGACTCCGAGCTGCTCCTGCGACGCCTCATCGGTGCGGCGCGGCCGCACGACGGGATCCTCGGGGAGGAGGGCGACGCGGTGACGGGGACGAGCGGTCTGACCTGGGTCGTGGACCCGATCGACGGCACGGTCAACTACCTCTACGGGTTGCCGTCGTACGCGGTGTCGGTCGCGGTGGTCGCGGGGGAGCCCGACCCCGCGAGCTGGGTGCCGATCGCCGGCTGCGTCTACCGGGTGCCCGACGGCGCCACCTACACGGCCGGTCGTGGCCGCGGCTCCTACCTCGACGGCAGACGGCTCACCGTCAACGACGCCCACCCGCTGTCGCACTCGCTCGTCAGCACCGGGTTCGGGTACACGGTCGAGCGTCGACGTGCCCAGGGTGCCGTGGTGGCGGCGCTCCTGCCGCGCGTCCGAGACATCCGGCGGATCGGTTCCGCCGCGCTCGACCTGTGCGCCGTCGCGTCCGGCAACGTCGACCTGCACTACGAACGTGGGCTCAAGCCGTGGGACATGGCGGCCGGTCAGCTGATCGCGATGGAGGCCGGGGCGGTGGTGACCGGGCTGCACGGTCGGCCTGCGACCGAGCAGATGACGGTGGCCGGGCCGGCCGCCAGCGTCGCCGAGCTCGTGGCACTGCTCGAGGTCCTGGGGGCCGACGACGGTCCATGACGGCGGACGCCGGTGTGTCCGTGCGGCACTGGGGTGCGGATGGCTCGGAAATGAGGCACAATCCGTCAGCCGCCGGGAACAAACCGGGGGCCGATCGCATTGATCAGCCGTACCACCACGACCGCCGATCCCCCGGAGTGTGACCAAGAAGATGGCAACCGACTACGACGCCCCGCGCAAGACCGAGGAGGACCTCGGCGAAGACTCGCTGCAGGAGCTCCAGGCTCGCCGG
>JAJYCD010000011.1 GCA_021778635.1 Actinomycetes bacterium | reverse complement strand
CGGGACTGGAAGGCCTGGAGCGCGCCGGCCATCGTGCGCTTGTTCGGGTCGTTGATCAGCACGAGGGGCAGCAGGAACGTGTTCCACGTCGACAGGAACATGAGCAGCCCGAGCGACGCGAGGGCAGAGCGTGCGAGCGGCAGGTGGACGTGCCGGAAGGCCTGCCACATGCCGGCCCCGTCCATGAGCGCGGCCTCGCCGAGCTCAGCGGGCATGGTGACGAAGTGCGCCCGCATCCAGAACACCGCGAACGGCATGTTCAGGCCGATCAGCGGCAGGATCAGGCCCAGGCGGCTGTTGAGCAGCCCAAGCGCGTTGATCTGCTGGTACAGCGGGACGATGACGATCTCGAAGGGCAGCGTGAGAGTCAGGACGAGCAGCAGGTAGAAGGCGCGCCCCAGCGGGATTCGCAGCGCGGTGATCGCGTACGCGGCCATCGCGGAGATGAGCACCGCGATCGGGACGACACCCAGGACGATCAGCGCACTGGACTCCAGCAACGTCGTGATGTTCGCGACCTGGAACGCGTCGATGAAGTTGTGCCAGTGGGGGTGGCTGGGCCAGGTCAGGCCGGTGGGGAAGGTCCCGCGCGGTGCGAGCGCCGCGGTGAACATGCTGATCAGCGGCACGATCGAGTAGAGGCCCGCAACCGTGATGAGGATGGCTCCGGGAAGTCGGCGTCGGATGGTCGTCGAGGTCGGCATGGTCATCGCTCCCGGAAGAGTCTCTGCAGCGGCCCGATGACCGCGATCACGATCACCGCGAGGACGATCGCGAGCGCGGACGCCGCGCCGATGCGACTGTCGTTGAAGGCGAGGTTGTACACAGCGACTCCGGGCACCAGGGTCTGGGTTCCGGGACCGCCCTGGGTCGCGAGGTAGACGACATCGAAGCTGGCGAGCGCGGCGATGATCGTGACGGTCACACAGACGCCCAGCTCGTTGCGCAGGCCGGGGAGCGTCACGTGGCGGAACTGGGCGATCGCCCCGGCACCGTCGAGGCGTGCGGCCTCGTAGAGTGCCGCGTCGATCTTGCCGATCCCGGACATGAGCAGCAGCGTGCAGAACCCGGTGGAGAGCCAGGTCCCGATGAATCCCACGGCCGTGAGCGACCAGGTGAAGTCGCCGAGCCACGGGCGCGTGATGCTGCCGAGACCGATCGCCCGCAGGATCTGGTTGACCGCGCCGTCCTGGCTGTACATCCAGATCCACGCCACCCCCGCGGCGGCGCCGGGGATGATCTGCGGGAGGAACAGGACCGTGCGGGCGAGCGCCCCGGTGAACTTCCCCTCGATCTGCCGCATCACCGACGCCGCGACGAGCCCGAACGTCACAGGCAGCACGGAGTAGAAGATGATCAGGTAGAACGCGTGGACGAGCGAGGACAGCAGCTGCGGCTCGGTGAACACGCCGCGGTAGTTCGCGAGACCGACCCAGGTCGAGGCGCCGATGCCGTCCCACGAGTAGAACGAGTACTGCAGCGAGGCGAGCACCGGTCGCAGGTTGAACATGCCGTAGAACGCCAGAGCCGGGAGGGCGAAGAGCCAGCCTGCCCACCGTCGTCGGGCCGACCGGGCCGACCGGGCCGTGCGACGCCGGGTGGGCACGGTCGCGCCCGTGCCCACCCGGTTCGCCGGGACGGTCTGCGTCCGTGCGCGGGACGAGCCATCCATGGCGGTCATCAGCCAGTCACGGCCTTGGAGTACGCGTCCTGGAGCGCTATCACGACGCTGTCGGGTGATGCCTTGCCGGCGAGCAGGAGCTGGAGCTGCGCAGTCTCTGCGGTCGCGACGGCCGGGGCGGCGTTCTGGAGCCAGCTGTCGAACCCGTTGTCCGCCCCGACCTTCGCGTAGCCGGACTGGATCTGGTCGGTCAGCGTCTGGTCGAGGGTGACGACCGGCGTCCCGGACCCGGCGCCGAGCGCGGGGTAGCCGTTCGTGACGGCCACCTGTGCTGCCGCAGGTGTGGTCAGGAAGTCGAGGAACAGTGCTGCGGCATCCTTGTTCTTGGAGTGCGCGGCGATCGCGAACCCGAGGCTGTTGCCGGTCATGCTGACCTGCTTGCCGCCGGCCTGGTTCGCCGGCATCGGGAAGATCCCGTACTGGCCGTCAAAGCTCTTGGGAAGCGACTGGGTGATCCAGGTGCCCTGGAACATGAAGAGACCCTTGCCCCCGGCGAACTGACCGTACGAGCCGTCCTGGTTGATGGCGTTCGCGTCGGAGTTGAAGTAGCCCGCCTTCACCCAGGACTCGAGGGTCGTCGTCGCGGCCCGCGCCTCCGGGGTGTCCAGGCTGGCGCCGGGCTTGTGCCAGATCACGTCGAGCAGTGCCTGAGGGCCCATGTAGTTCCCGAGGAGCAGGGCGTACAGGTGCCCGACGAGCCCGTCGGAGTTCGATGCAACGATCGGGGTGATCCCAGCCGCCTTGGCCTTCGCCATCACGGTCTCGAGCTCGCCGAGCGACTGCGGGATGCTCGTCATGCCGACCTGCTGGGCGAGCGCCTTGTTGTAGAAGACCCCGACGAGCGGCCCGGCGGAACCGCCGGCGACGTAGAGCGACCCGGTCCCGATGACCCCGTTGGCGACCCGTCCGGGGGCCAGGACCGTCGACGGTTCCTTGCTCTCCCAGCCGTACGCGGTGGAGTAGGTGTCGAGGTTCGTCAGCAGGTTGTCCTTGACCTCGCCGATGAGGTCCGCCGGGGCGACGAGATCGGGCGGGGTCGCGGAGGCGAGCAGGCGCGGCAGCACGGTGTTGTAGTTGTTGTCGGCCTCGACCTGCAGGTTCACCGTGATCTTCGGGTACTTCGCGTGGAAGGCGTCGGCCAGGCCCTGCTCGAAGCCTTTGAGGCCCGCGGCGGAGAACAGGGTGAGCGTCGCGGGCTTGTCGCCGACGTTCGTGCTCACCGCGGTGGGCGCGGCGGCAGCGCTCGCGCCGCCGGTCGTGGATCCCGGGCCGCTGCACGCGGCGAGGGCGCCGGCGACGACGAGGGCCAGGGCCGCCGTCGTCGTCCGTGCGCGTTCACGCCGCCATCCCGTGCGTGAGGTCGTGGTGCCGATCATGTCGTGTGTCTCCGATCTCTGACCATCAGGTCTGCTGGCTGCGGTGGGGCTGGTGAGGCTGGGGAGCCCGTCAGTGCAGCCAGTGGCCCGGCGACACTGTCGGAAGCGCTTGCAATATCGACTATGCACTCCGGCCCGCCGCCCCGTCAAGTCACGATCCGGTCACATGTCGAGCGGCTTGATTGCCCCACTCTTGCGAGGCTTTCAGGGCTTCCGTCGATCGGAAACGCTTCCAATGCAGATTGCAAGCGTTTCCGATCGGTGTTACCGTCTGCCCATGGTCGACACCTCGGCGAAGCTCAACCTGATCGACGTGGCGCGCGCGGCCGGCGTGTCCCTCGCGACGGCGTCACGGGCGCTCAGCGGCGCGTACGGCGTCGCGGCGACGACGCGCGCGCGTGTGCTCGCGGCGGCCGAGGAGATGTCCTACGTCGCCTCCCCCGAGGCGGCCCGGCTCGCCGGTGGCGCCACCGGACGGGTGGCGGTCGTCGTGCCTCACATCTCCCGCTGGTTCTTCGGGACGATGCTCGAGGCCCTCGACTCCGTTCTTCGCGAGGCCGACCTCGACGTCCTCCTGTACCACGTCGGGGGGTTGGACGACCGGCGCGAGTTCTTCGAGCGGCTCCCTGCGCGCCGGAAGGTCGATGCGGTGGTCGTCGTGGCGTTCCCCGTAGAGGAGGTAGAGCGCCAACGGCTCGCGCTGATGGGTGTCCAGATCATCGCCGCCGGCGGCCAGAACGCCGTCTACCCCTATGTGTGCATCGACGACGCGGCCGCCGCACGGCAGGTGATGGCTCACCTGCTGTTCCTCGGGCACCGCCGGATCGCGATGATCGAGGCGATCGACCCCGACCAGCCGACGCGACCGTCCGGTCGGAGCTCGGGCTACTACGCGGCGCTCCGGGAGGTCGGGATCGAGCCGGACCCGGATCTCGTCGTCACGACGGACTGGGGGGGCGAGCAGGGCGCCCAGGCGATGTCGCGGCTGCTCAGCATCGCGCATCCGCCGACGGCCGTGTATGCGCACTCCGACGAGGTGGCGATCGGCGCCATCAGGACCATCCGTCGCGCCGGGCTGCGGGTACCGGACGACATCTCGATCGTGGGGATCGACGACCACCCGCTGGCCAGCCTGATCGATCTCACCACGGTCCGGCAGCCGGTGTACGAGCAGGGCACGACAGCCGCCCACCTGGTGCTCGCCACGCTCCGGGGCGAGGTCGACGTGGAGCGCGCCGTGGTCCTGGCGACGGAGCTCGTCGTGCGCCGGAGCACGGCTCCTCCCCGCCCGGACCGGCGCACGGACTGAGTCGTCGGCTGCGCGCGCGACCGCCCATCAGGAACGGCCCCGCCACGGACCGCTCACGGGGCGGGGGGTCCGACGTCCGCGTCGGGGTCCTCGAGGTAGTCCCAGAGGACGTTGTCGACGCCGCCGCGCAACGCCATGCCGGCCAGCGCGAGGGACACCCCGGGCGTCGTCCTGCTCGCCGCGGACAGCTGCGCCGCGTACTTGTCCGGTGCCCCGGGCTTCTGGTCGGGGTTGAAGACGACGACGTGGGAGCCCGCGCCCGGGTGCCGCCACGCCGCGAGGGCCTTCGTGTGGTCGAGGTAGTCCGACGCCTTGCCACCGAGGTGCTTGGCGAACAGGCGGCAGCGCAGGTCCTGCGCCTTGGTGGTGGCGCCTGACGCGACCTCGTGGTGGGGCGTGACGTCGCCTGCGACGACCACGTCCGCCTCCGAGTTGTAGGTGTAGCCGCGCCGGTCCACGTTGGCGGACCCGGTGATGACGAGCTCGTCGTCGAAGATCCAGGTCTTCGAGTGCACGTAGGGGTGGTCCTTGGCGAGGTTCCGGGTGAAGACCTGCCACCGCGACCGTCCCGGGTCGGCCGCGATCAGCGGCGCCAGCAGGGCACGACGACGCGGCCAGACCTGCTCGATGTCCGCCAGGTCCGGGTGCAGCGCAAGGATGACGATGCGGAAGTCCCGGCCGGCGGTCGCGAGCTTGCGGGCCAGGGCCTGACCGACCCAGAGGTTGACCAGGTACTGGTCCTCCAGGTAGATGAACTTCTCCGCCTGCTCGATGGCCCGACGCACCGCCCGCCAGATCTGCTGCACGCCGGCGTCGCTGCGGTAGAAGGAGTAGTAGCGCACCTGGCCGGCGACGCGCATGTCCCCCGGTGCGACGGCGCCGTGCGCGGAGAGCACCTGCGACAACGTCGGGAGCACGTTGTTGACGAAGATGCTGTATCCCACCCCGGAGAGCCCGGAGGGGAACTGCGGGTACGTGCGGCACACCTGGACGAGGTCGGTGAACGGGGCGGTGGCCGGACCTGAGGTGAGTGACGGCGTGTAGGCCGCGGCGTGGTCGGGATGGTCGTTCCATCGCTCGGTGAACACGGCGACCAGGTCCGCGCTGCCGTCGCCCACGATCTTGCAGTGGACGTCGTGCAGCGCGGTCGGCCCGACCCGGTCCGCGAACAGGTCCATGCCGCCGCAGTACGCGACGGAGTCGCCGGCGGTGCCCGCGCGGGACCCCACGATCGCCTGGATCTTCTGGTGGTGGGTTCCTGCGAGCGGGGTCCGGTTGTCGAGGATCGCCTGGCTTCGCGGGAGGCCGCTGATGAACGCCGCGCCGCTCGTCGTCCCACCGGTACCCGGCATGATCGTGTTCTTCCACAGCATCGCCTTGACCGCGCCCCCCTTGGCCGTGACGTTGCGCAGCAGCGACTCGAGGGTCGTGAGCCCGGGGGTCGTCGGCCGTGACTGCATGACCACGGACGGGGTGAAGGACCAGCCCAGGATCAGGACCGTCGCGCTCGGGCCGGCCTCGACCTCGAGCAACCCGCCGAGGTCCTCGAACGCCTCCTCGCCCGTGGTGAAGAACGTGACCTCGTTGTTCGTCGAGACCCGACCCATCGAGGGCGTCGTGTCGAACCACCTGAGGTACCTGGTCAGCGCCATCGCGCCGCGGCCCCCCTGGTCGTGGCCGGCGGGCGCCGGTGCGGGCGGACGCGATCGGCCGGTTCGGCTGAGACGCTCACCGGAGCGGTCCTAGGCGATCGTCGTGAGGTTGCTCGTGACGGCGATGTCGGTCCCCGAGGTGGGCGTGTACTCGAACCACTCGGCGATGAGCAGCCCGAGCTCGCCCTGCTGGGCGATCGGGAACGGCGTCGTCGTGCCGTCGTGGGCGTGGGCGAGCGCGGCCACGACCAGGTGCGTGGCGTCGGGCACCGCGAGGATCGTCTGCACCTCACGCACCCCGGACTCGTTGGTGTCGATGATCGCCTGCGAGCCGACGAGGAAGTCGGCGGTGGAGTCCACGGGGATGCTCACCTGCGCCGTGCTGGGCGACAGCGCGACCGCACAGGCCGCGACGGCGTCGGAGGCGCTCGCGAGGTCCGGGCCACCCGGGTTCGCCGGCGGGATGCCCGGGTAGTTCGTGTCGTCGTAGTCCTGGATCTCCTGCGCGATCGTCATGTACGGCGACGTGCCCGGCGGGATCGTCGAGGTGAGATCGCCCAGCTCCACGAAGGCCGTCCACCGGGCCTCGTAGCCCTTCCGCACCGGCAGGACGACCCGCGCCGAGCCTGCCCGTAGGAACGCCTGACGCGTCTTGTCGGGGTGCTCGATCGTGCGGATGAAGTCCCAGCTCGCAGGGACGTCCCAGAAGTAGGAGTAGAGGAAGTACAGGACGTTCTCCCACTCGATGGCCTCGTTGATGAACTTCACCATCTCCTGGTACTGGTACATCGTCGACCACGACGTGGGTGAGCTGAGACCCAGGTCGTTGCCCGTGAACGAGACGCCGTAGGTGACGTCGTTCACGGGGTTGCCGTGGCTGTCCTTCTGCTGGGTGAACAGGTCCACCACGCTCGGGGGCATGAACTCGAACTGCGTGCCGAGCAGCCAGCGCAGCACGCCCTTCATGATCTCGTCGTTCTCCTCGCGGCGGAGCGTGAGCGTGTCGGCGTTGCCGATCTGGGCCTGCAGGGCGCTGATCTGCGACGTCACCGCCTGCTGGTTGGTGTAGTAGGTGGACTGGGCGGCGTTGTACAGCGCGCTCCACACCGCGTTCTGCCAGGTCTCCGTCGTCTGCGCGGTCGGGACCGTGCTCACGGTGAAGGAGATCGAGGCGGTGCCGACCCACTGCGTGAAGAACGTGATCGTCTGCGGGCCGGTGCCTCCCTGGAGGAACGGCTGACCTCCGCGGAGCACGTCCTCGTCGTAGCCCATCGTGCCGCTCATGTCGTTGAGATCGCTGCCCAGCACGATGAAGTGGTGCTGACCGCCGTTGTCCGACGTCCCCTTGTTGTTGATGTTCATCATGGCGACGACGTGGATCCCCGCGATCTCGGCGCCGTCGGGGACGGAGAACGAGGCGCTGAAGAAGTGCCAGCTGTCGTCGTCCGGGCCCAGGCCCGGGGTCGGAGCCGGCACGTCGATCGATCCCGTCTGCGCCGGTGGTGGCGGCACCTGGGCGCCGTACTGCTTCGCGAGAGACTGGTAGCTCGCGATCGTGATGTCTGCCGCGTTCACCGGGAAGTCGAACCCCTGCTGGGCCGCGGCCTCCAGCAGGGACAGGTTGCGGTGCGCCTCGCGCAGCGCGCCCCCGGGCTCCGGGATCGCGATGTCGTAGGTGAGGCGTAGCCCGTAGCGGTAGAGGCGCACGCGCCACTTGCGCATCAGGCTGAAGTAGTCGATGCGCATCGGGTCGGCCGTCGTGTTCTGCAGGGTGCGCGTCGTCGCCTCGGACGTCCCGCTGACCGTGGTGGTCGTGATCGTCGTCTTGTGCTCCTGGCGGACGCGGGACGACGCGCTGCGCGTGGTAGCGATCGCGTGGTCGCGGCTCTCCTTCGCGGACTGCGAGGACTTGTCCTGCGCCGCGAAGCTGCTCGAGGCGGACGCGGTCACGCACCCGTAGCTGCCGGAGACCGAGGCGGTGATGTTGAACTGGTTGTCGTGCTGGGTCTCGGAGTCGGTGGACTGCGCGAGGTCGGTCTTCTCGGTGACGCCCGTCTGGCTCACGTTCTCGAGAGAGTCGGTCACGATGGAGGTGAACTCCTGGCTGGTCACGGTCCACTCGGTCTGGGTGACCGAGGTCTGCTCGCCGGGGGCGAGCGGGATCGTGGCGATCAGCTCGCCGCGCTCGATGCCTGCGGGGGTCATCTCGATCCGTTCGAGGTTGAGCATCCCGATCGGGCTCGCGGCGACACCCTGCTCGAACGCGGTCGTGGCGGCGTTGGCGGTGTTGACCAGGTGCATCTGCGCCGGGCTCAGGGCGACGTCGAGCGCGTCGACGTGGCCGGGCTGGACCGGCGAGCCCGCTCGCGCCGCCGCCGCCGCTGGAGCTGACGGCACCGCTGGATCCGGCTGCCCTGGTGGCGCGGTGGCGCCGGCTCGCTGCGTCGTCCCGCCCGTCGGTCGCTGACGGACACGCGCGAGCGCCCGCCCGAACGCGGCGAGGTTCGTCGAGGGCACGGACGCGAACGCCGAGCGGGGCGGGAGACCCGAGTTGATCGGCTGCCCTTCGAACGCGGAGAGGAGCGGGGCCGACGATCGGAGCGCGTGCTCCGCCGACGGTGACAGGCCCCCGGTCCGGCTCGCCTCCTGGATCGCTGCCGCCGTCTCGCCGGGTTGGAGCGCGAGCTGACGGACGAACCCGTACTTGACGACGGCGCCGCCGCTCGCCTGGTCCGGGGCGGCCTGCTGCGGCGCGCCCGCCCCCGTCGTCGGCGCAGTCGGCACGACCAAGGGGACGTAGGTCGCCTTGGGGACCCGTCGGCTGGCATTCTCGAGATCAGGCATGGCCACTCCCCGGGGTCCGAGGGATCGAAGCGCGTCACCAGGCGTCACTCATGAGGCAGATGTCCATTGGATTGCGCCGGGGACGGCCGTGTCAATGGCGTCGCGTGACGTCGTGCCTCTCGACGCCATCGCGCTGTGGCGGCCGCTCCTCCGGATCGGGACCGTCGCCGCGCTCGCAGCGACCGGGCACGTGCGGCTGGCCCGGTACGCCCGGGGCCCGTTCGTCCCTCACCGACAACCGTGGTGCCGACCGCGATCTGGCTGATCGTCCTCGCTCGTACGTCCCGCCGGTGCGCCAGGGAGTGACGGGTGGTACGTCTCGTCAGCTACGCCGGCAGGACGTAGAGGTACATGAGCAGGTAGTGCAGCAGCGCCGCGACGACGACCATCGCGTGCCAGATCTCGTGGAAGCCGAAGGTCCCCGGGCGCGGGTTCGGCTTCTCGACGACGAAGACCACGAAGCCGACGCTGTACACCACGCCCCCCGCCGCCATCAGCGCCAGCGCTCCGACGGGCAGCGACCGGCCCGCGCCGATCAGCAGGACCGGAAGCCAGCCCAGCGCGATGTACAGCGTGTTCGTCACGTACTTCGGCAGCTCGCGCAGCAACGACCGCATCACGATCCCGATCGTCGCGATGACCCACACCGCGCCGAGGACCGTCCAGCCGTACGTGCTGCGGAAGAGCACCAGCACGAGCGCCGTGACGGAGCCCGCGATCAGGAGGAAGACCGAGTCGTAGTCGAGGGTGCGCAGCACCTCGTTCACCCGCGGGCCCCGGTCGATCCCGTGGTGCAGCGTGCTGGACACGAACAGGGTCACGACCGAGAGCCCGTAGACGCCGAAGCCCACGATCTTCCACGGGTCGGCCTGCTCGCTCGCCTGGGAGATGAGCAGTGCCGCGCCCACCAGGGCGAAGCAGGCGGCGAAGAGGTGCGAGACGGTGTTGAACCGCTCGTCGGTCACATGGACGCTGCCGTCCCTGCTCCGCGGAGCCGCGTCCACGCGCCGCCTTCCCGCGAGGTCGTACCCCGGGCCGTCGTACGGCGGGGAGGCACGACGAGGTGCCATGCCGGCGACAGCCTACCGAGCCTCGGGTCGTACGATCGCGAGATGGACGGGCGGCGTCGGCGGCGTGCGGAGCTGGCGCGTGCCCGGTACGCCGGCGGGCGGCCGAACGACGAGGCCAAGGCGATCCACCGGCGGTACGTCGCGGGGCCGTTGCCTCGCCTGGTGCCGGTCGCGGCGGTGCTCGACGTCCCGGGCCGCGTCAGCGGGAGGACGGTCCACGTGCCGCTCGTGATCGTCCCGTACCGGGCCCACTGGTACCTGGTCTCGATGCTCGGCGAGCGGGCGAACTGGGTCCGCAACGTGCGGGCGACGGGCGGGGACGCCGTGCTGCTGCACGGCCGGCGACGACCCGTCCACCTGGTCGAGGTCCCGGTTCCGCAGCGGGCACCGATCGTGCGGCGGTACCTGCTCGTCGCCTGGGGTGCGCGCCCGCACATGTCGATCACGTGGCGCTCCGGGTTGCGCGACGTGGCTGCGGCGGCGGCCGAGTATCCCGTGTTCCGGGTGGACCGACGTCGGCCGTGAGCCCGCGGGCACCTGGACGGCGGTCCGCTCATCGGCGATAGTCGGCGCCATGCGCACGAGCCGGTTGGAGGCGTTCAGCGACGGCGTCCTCGCCATCGTCATCACGATCATGGTGCTCGAGCTGCGCGTGCCGGGGTTCCCCTCCGGTCACGTCGCGACGTTCGGCGACCTCGTCGACGCGCACCTCGTCCCGGTGTTCTTCAGCTACGTGCTCAGCTTCGTGTACGTCGCGATCTACTGGAACAACCACCACCACCTGATGGCGACGGCCGATCACGTGAGCGGGCCGATCATGTGGGCGAACATGCACCTGCTGTTCTGGCTCTCGCTCGTGCCGTTCTCGACGAGCTGGTTGGGCGAGAGCCGCGGCGCCGCGGCACCGGCCGCGCTGTACGGGCTGATCCTGCTGATGGCGGGGGTCGCCTACTTCGTGCTGAGCAGGATGATCATCCGTGCGAGCGGGGCAGGCGGGACGCTTGCGCGCGCCATCGGGCGCGACCGCAAGGGCCAGGCCTCGCCGGTGCTGTACGCGCTCGCGATCGGCGCGGCGTTCGTGTGGACGCCGTTGTCCTACGCCCTGTACGTCGTCGTCGCGGCGCTGTGGCTGATCCCGGACCGGCGGATCGAGAGGCTCGTGGACGCGGCTCCGAAGGAGCCCGTCGGGACGGAGTGACGCCGCCCGTCTTCCCTGAGCCGTTGACGGAGCCGGATCGGCCATGACCGTCGTCCTGGGTCCGGCGCCCCACGGAGGTCCACCATCGGGTAACATATCAATCACCCTTGAGGCAATCGCTCTTGAGATAACCTGAGTGGAGACGCGCATGACGAACCAGACCGCTCCGACCGTCGACCAGGTCGTGGCCAACATGACCCGTTCGCTGAACGGTCAGGTCCCGCCGGCCATCCAGCACGCCGTCACGGTGATGCCCGAGATGGTCGTCCGTCACGCGCAGGACAGCGCGTTCGCGATGCCGCCGGAGGGCGGAGCGCTCACCAACGAGACACGCACGCTGGTCTACCTCGGCATCGCGCTCGCCACCGGTAGCCGGGCGTGCATCGAGGCGATGACGAACAAGGCACAGGGGCTGGGCATCGAGCAGGCGAAGCTGTTGGAGACGTTCCGGATCGCCCGGTTCGCCGAGGCGACCCGTGTCCTCGGCAACGCGGAGCCTCTGCTCGCGGCCCTCGAGCCCCGGGCCTGACGTCGGGGAGCCCGCACGGCGCCCGGAGGGTCAGTCACGAACCGCGACGGCGACACGACCGTTGCGGAGCGAGCCGTTGTTCTCCGCAGGCAGGGACAGCCCCGTGGCGAGCGTGAGCAGGTCGCTGTCCGACGTGACGGCGAATCCGTTCTCGCCCAGCAGGCCGCGCATGCGGTCCGGCCGCCACAGCGAGCGCCACGGCTCCCCCGCCAACGGGTCGGACTGACGGGACACCCGCAGCACGAGTCGCATCACGGCGCGCATGACCCTCGTCACGGACGACGCCATCTGGTAGTTGACGACGAGCCGGCTTCCCGTCGCGGAGAGCTCCGCGACCTGGGCGAGCGTCGAGCGCACCTGTTTGCGCGTCAGATAGGGCACGACCCCTTCCCACACCCAGGTGGTGACGGCCTGGGGAGCGAAGCCCGCACCCTCGAGGGCGGGTCCCAGTCGTTCGATCGCGAGGTCGACGGCCACCGGGACGACGCGCTCGGCGGTCGGGACGAGGTCGCCGACCCGGCGCGCCTTGTCCCGCTGCGACGCCAGGTGGTCGACCTCGAACACGGTCGCTCGGGAGAGCTCGGTCATCCGCCACGCCCGTGCATCGAGTCCCGCGCCCAGGATCACGATCTGCGCCGCGCCGTGGACGCGGATCGCGTCGTCGATCGCGACGGTCCGCGGGACCATCGTCAGACCAACACGACGCACCATCTCGAACGCCATCCGGGTCGCCGCCTCGGCGGGCACCGGCCCAGCGCGCACGAGATCCACGACGAGCCTCTCCGCCTCGTCGAGGAGCATCCGCGCGACCGGGTCGGAGAACCGGTCCACGGCATACCGGCCGTCGGCGGTCGCCCGGCCTTGGCAGACGAGGACAGCCGTGGCGCTGGCGACTCGCTCGGTCATCTCTGCACACTAATCGCGGTGGGCGGCAGCGCCGTCGCAGGCTCCCGCCGTCGTGCTCCCGGCACGAGGCAGCGCACCTAGACGTCGAGGTTCGCGCCCATGATCACGGTGCGCTCCGGCGGCAGGTGGAACACCTCGGTGCGGCTCGCGGCGTTGTGAGCCATCCAGACGAACAGCCGCGCGCGCCAGTCCTTGGCCCGAGCGGTGCCCGCTGCGTGCACGGTGAGGAGCGACAGGTAGTAGCGCGCGTCGTCGACGTCCATGTCGAGCTCCGGGCTCGAGCCGATCGCGAGGGCGAGCCCGCGCGGGATGTCCTGGCTGTCGTTGAACCCGACCCGGACGCTGACGTGCACGATCCCGTCGTCGGCGTGGCCGAGGTCATCGACGACGACCCGGTCGACGTGCCGGATGTGCGGCACGTTCTCGTTGATGATCTGCACGATCACGACGTGCTCGTGGAGCACGCGGTTGAACTCGACGTGCGAGCGCAGCGCGAGGGGCGTCGTGGTCTTGTTGGGGTGCGGGAACACCGCCAGCCCGGGCACCCGGGGTACCTGCGTCTCGTGGATCATCGCCACGAACTCGTCGAGGGGGCCCTCCAGCTCGGCGCGACGACGGAACAGCACGTCGGCACCCTTGCGCCAGCTCGTCATGAGGGTGACGACGATGGCGGCGATCAGGAGCGGGAGCCATCCGCCGCTGACGACCTTCGTGAGGTTCGCGCCGAAGAACGTCAGCTCGAGCCCGCCGATGACGACGCTGTACAGCACGATCTTCCAGCGCGCCCAGTGCCATACCCGCAGCGCGAGCAGCAGGAAGAGCAGGCTCGTCAGGAACAGGGTCCCGGTGACGGCGAGCCCGTACGCGGTCGCGAGCCGGCTCGAGCTCCGGAACACCGCGATGAGCACGAGCACGCCGAAGTACAGGATCCAGTTGACGACCGGCAGGTAGATCTGGCCGCCCTCCTCCCGTGACGTCTGCTTGACGGACAGGCGGGGGAACAGGCCGAGGCGGACCGCCTGACGCGACACCGAGTACGCCCCGGAGATCACCGCCTGGGACGCGATGACCGTGGCGAGCGCCGCGAGGAAGACCAGGGGCAGCGTCGCCCAGGAGGGCGCCATGCGGAAGAACGGGTTGGCGACCGTCGTAGGGTCGCGCAGGATCATCGCGCCCTGCCCCACGTAGTTCAGGGCGAGCGCCGGGAACACGACCGCGAACCACGACCTCCGGATCGCCCCGGCGCCGAAGTGACCCATGTCGGCGTAGAGCGCCTCGGCCCCGGTGATCGTCAGCACGACGGCGCCCATGGCGATGAAGGCGGTGAACGGGTGCTCGACGACGAACGCGATCGCGTACGTGGGCGAGAGGGCGCGGAGGATCTCCGGGTTGCGCACGATGTGCGGCACCCCGAGGATCGCCAGGCCGACGAACCACAGGCCCATGACCGGCCCGAACGCCCTGCCGACCGCCTCGGTGCCCCAGCGCTGGACCACGAACAGCACCGTCAGGACGACGACGGCGAGCGGCAGCACGAGGTGCTCGAACGACGGATTGACGACGACGAGGCCCTCGAACGCCGACATGACCGAGATGGCCGGCGTGATGACGCTGTCGCCGTAGAACAACGCCGCGCCGAGCATCCCGAGGACCAGGGCGACGGCGAGCCGGCGTCGGTCGGCGAGCTTCTCACGCAGCAGGGCGACGAGGGCCAGGATGCCGCCCTCACCGTCGTTGTCCGCCCGCATCATCAGCGCGACGTACTTGACCGAGACGATGATCGTGATCGACCAGAAGACCATCGAGATGACGCCGAAGACGTCCACAGCAGTAGGCATGACGCTGTTGTGATCGATGGAGAACACCGTCTGCAGCGCGTAGAGCGGGCTCGTGCCGATGTCCCCGAAGACGACCCCGAGGGCACCGACCGCCAGCGCGACCCGCGCGCCGTGCCGGGCGCCCGGGGTCGTGCGGCGTCCGTCCGGGACCGTCGAGGCGGTGGTCGGAGCGGCGTGGGACACCGGTCTCGGCTCGGCGGCCGGAGCTGCCTCGGGGGCGGGTGCTGCCTGTGGGGCGGGCGTCGCTTCGGGGGCGGGTGACGCCTGGAGGGCGGGCGTCGCTTCGGGGGCGGGTGCTGCCTGTGGGGCGGGCGTTGCCTCGTGAGCCGGTGCCGACGCAGGCGCCGGCGTCGACGGAGGTGATGGTGCCGACTCAGGAACCGATGCCGCCGTGCGCCCGGGCGTCGCTCTGCCGGGCTCGGGGGACGGCTCTGTGCTGCTCACGGGGGCATCGTGACACATGCGCGCGGCGCCCCGGGGTGGCAGCGTGCCGCGCTGCCGGACCGGAGCGGCCCGGTTCGACGCCCGTCGCGCCACCCCCCGGGCGGTCCGGTCCGCGCCCGCTAGAATCCGTGCGGGTGATGGACCCCGCCGGGGCGTGAGCCCGAACCGCCGCCAGGCTGATGGGTGCTGACGGGTCCTGCAGCATCCGGTTCTCGTCGACCCGTCGAGCGCGACGGGCCCTGCCGCGTAGAAGGGTCGATCATGCCCGCCTCGCACGCCCCCCAACCCAGTCCCTCGCGGATGGTCGACTTCGCGGGCCACCCGGCGGTCGTCGGCGTCGTCCCCGGCCAGCCCGAGCTCGTCCCGCTGACGGCGGCATCGCTCGCCCGCTCGATGGGTGCCCCCACGCTCTACTGCGCGTACGTCGACACCTCGCGGTTCGTGGCGGAGGAGTACGCCGACGGGACCGTCCGGCACCTCGCGATCGACCCGGACGGCGTCGACGACACGTGGCGGGACACCGAGCGCGAGCTGACGGCCTTCCTCACCGAGGTCCTCGCCGGGTCCGACGTGCACTGGGAGCTCCGCTACCTGGCCGGACGGCCCGATCGCTCGCTCACCCACCTCGCTCGAGCGGTGGATGCGGCCGTGATCGTCGTCGGGACGCGCGTGCCGGGTCACGGTGCGCGCATGCACGAGTTCCTCAACGGCTCCGTCGCGCTGCAGCTGACCCACCACCAGCACCGACCCGTCCTGACCGTGCCGCTGAGCGTCGTCGACTGGAAGGCACGCACGCCGTGGGAGGAGTGACCGCGGCGGCCGGACGGTCGACGCCGACGCGCCCGACGTCGCGCCACCTGCCACGCCTGACGGGGCTGGTCGTCCTCGGCGGCATGCTCGGCACCGCGCTGCGCGCCCAGCTCGAGGGCGCCTTCGCCGCACCTGCGGGAGGCTGGCCGTGGACGACGTTCGTCATCAACGTGGTCGGATCCTTCGTGCTCGGGGCGCTGCTCGAGGTCCTGTCGCGTACCGGGCGGGACGCAGGTTGGCGGCGAGCCGTGCGGGTGGGGCTCGGCACGGGGGTGCTGGGCGGGTTCACGACCTACAGCAGCTTCATCGTCGAGACCGCGCTCCTCGTGCGGGACGGGCACGCCGGAACCGGCGTCGTCTACGCGGTCGTCAGCCTGGTGGTCGGTCTGCTGAGTGCGACCGCAGGCTTCGTGGTCGGCGCGGCGGTCACGCCGGCGACGACGGCCACGCGCGCGGACGGTGACCGGTGATCCCGCTCGTCGTGGCCCTCGCGGGCGGACTGGGTTCCGGGTCCCGGTTCTTGCTGGACTCCGTGATCGCCCGGCACAACCGGCTGTCGTTCCCTCTCGGTACGGTGGTGATCAACGTGACCGCGTCGCTCGCCCTGGGTCTGCTGGTCGGGTGGGTCATGTCCGGCTCGGGGAGCACCGAGCTCAAGGCGGTGCTCGGCACCGGGTTCCTCGGGGGCTACTCGACGTTCAGCACCGCGAGCGTGGAGGGCGCGCGTCTGGTTCGTGCCGGTCGGCCATGGGCGGGCGTGGTGCATGCGGGCGGGATGCTCGTGGTCAGCCTCGCGGGCTCGCTGGCCGGGTTGTGGCTGATGGGTCGCTGACGTGGCCGGATGGCACCGTGACCGCCGCACGCCGAGGACCGCCGTGAGAACCCGCCGGCTCAGCTCGCGCCGGGCTGCATGACGGTGACGCCCAGCTGGCCGCCGGCGCTCGCCGGGAGGGCGGCCGAGCACGCCTGCGTCGTGAACGGCACGACGAGAGCGGTGGTCTGGCCCGGCGGATAGATGCGGAGGTAGTGGGCAACGACCGGCATGCACTGGGACGGGTCGTAGTTGCCTGCCGCGGCGACCTGGAGCATCGCGTGGGCGACCTGCCCGGCATCGAGCGTGACGGTGGCGGGTGTCGCGACGGGGTCGCGTCGTGCGGGATCGCCGATCTGGGTGCCGGCGGGCCCGGTGACGAACGAGACGCCCGGGTAACCCTCCAGGGAGCAGGTGTCGGCGGACGTGTTGGTGAGGTCGAGGGGGTAGAAGGTGCTTCCGGCCGCCCCGCCGGACGCCGTGAGGTCGACCGCGCCCGTGAGAGCGGCGGTGGCGCACGGCGGGACGCCCGGGCTGCCGGCCGTCGTGCTTGCCGACGCGCCAGGAGCAGAGGGCGTCGGCGCCGCGGGGGACGTCGGTGTCGAGGACGCGGAGGGCGCCGGCGTGCTGCTGGTCGCCCCGCCACTGCTTCCCGCTGTCGTGCAGCCGGCGAGGGTGACCGTGATGCCCGCGACGAGGCCCGTCCGGAGCGCGGCGGCGACGATCGGGCGACGGCGGTGCTGGGATGCTCTCACCGGTGGAGTCTCCTCTCGATGTGTCTCCATGCGAGGTTAGCCGCGCGTTGTCGTTCGTCACATCGCCGCCCGATCGGGACAAAGGGCCCTTGAGGTGTGGCGTGAGTTTGACGGATCGCGCTCCGGTGGGACGATGCACTGCCGGCGGCAGAAGATCCTGGTGCGGTGACTCCGCAGGGTGGTCGTGGATCGTCGTCGGTCAGTTCTCTCACCCTCGACGAGGAGGCAAGGTGGCCATCGCGACCCAGGACCGGAAGACACGACCGGCCGGTCGGACCAGCGTCGGCTTGAAGGTGGTCATGGCGACCACCGGCGTGCTGTTCCTGCTCTTCCTGCTGGCGCACAGCTACGGGAACCTCAAGGCGTTCGCAGGTCAGGCCGCCTATGACGGCTACGCCGAGCACCTGCGCACGCTCGGCGAGCCGATCCTGCCGCGCTCCGGGTTCCTGTGGATCATGGGCGTCGTCCTGATCGTCTCGGTCGTGCTGCACGTGTGGGCCGCGGTGGTGCTGTGGCAGCGGGCGCACCGCGCGCGCTCGACCCCGTACGTCGCGTTCAAGCCGGTCCAGGCGACGCTGTCCTCGCGCACGATGCGGTGGGGCGGCCTCACGATCCTGCTGTTCGTGATCTTCCACCTGCTGCAGTTCACCACCGGGACCATCCAGGTCGGCGGCAGCTTCGACAGCCCGTACCAGCGGCTCGTCGCGGCGTTCCAGGTCTGGTACGTCGTGCTGGTGTACGCGCTGGCGATGCTCGCCCTGGGGATGCACCTGCGGCACGGGATCTGGAGCGCGGTGCAGACGCTCGGGTGGTCGACGCGGTCCCGCGAGGTGCCGATCAAGCGGACCGCGCTGGTGGTCGCCCTGGTCATCGTGGTGGGCTTCCTGGCGCCACCCGTCGCGATCCTCTTCGGACTGGTGAAGTGAATGCGTGCAGGTGAGGAGATGCGAGGAGATGCACCGATGACCGACGGTCTGATCGACGGGCTGTACCGCGAGGGCGAGCCGATCGCCGACACGAAGGCCCCCGGCGTGCCGCTCGCGGAACGCTGGTCGACCCGCGTGTTCGGCGGCCACCTGGTCAGCCCCAACAACCGGCGCAAGCTGAAGATCATCGTCATCGGCACCGGACTGGCCGGCGCCTCCGCCGGGGCGACCCTGGGCGAGGCCGGCTACCAGGTCACGTCGTTCTTCTTCCAGGACAGCCCGCGCCGCGCCCACTCGATCGCGGCTCAGGGCGGCATCAACGCGTCGAAGAACTACCGCAACGACGGTGACTCGACGCACCGGTTGTTCTACGACACCGTCAAGGGCGGGGACTTCCGGTCCCGGGAGTCGAACGTATACCGCCTCGCCGAGGTCAGCGGCAACATCATCGACCAGTGCGTGGCCCAGGGGATCCCGTTCGCGCGGGAGTACGGGGGCCTGCTCGACAACCGCTCGTTCGGCGGGGTGCAGGTCTCGCGGACCTTCTACGCGCGCGGCCAGACCGGTCAGCAGCTGCTCCTCGGCGCCTACCAGGCGCTCGAGCGGCAGGTCGCCGCGGGGACCGTGACGACGCACAACCGTCACGAGATGCTCGAGCTGGTCGTCGTCGACGGCCGCGCGCGCGGCGTGATCGTCCGTGACCTGGTCACCGGCGAGATCGAGACGCACCTCGCCGACGCGGTGGTGCTCGCGAGCGGCGGGTACAGCAACGTCTTCTACCTGTCGACCAACGCGATGGGGTGCAACGTGACGGCGAGCTGGCGCGCCCACCGCCAGGGCGCGCTGTTCGCGAACCCGTGCTTCACCCAGATCCACCCGACCTGCATCCCGGTGTCCGGCGAGTACCAGTCCAAGCTCACGCTGATGTCCGAGTCGCTCCGCAACGACGGCCGGATCTGGGTCCCGGTGGCCCAGGGAGACACCCGCGACCCGCGGGACATCCCCGCGGACGAGCGCGACTACTACCTCGAACGCGCCTATCCCGCGTTCGGCAACCTCGTCCCGCGCGACATCGCGTCGCGTGCGGCCAAGCGGGTCTGCGACGAGGGTCGCGGAGTCGGTCCCGGTGGCCTCGGCGTCTACCTCGACTTCGCCGACGCGATCGCGCGACTCGGACGGGACGCGGTCGTCGCGAAGTACGGCAACCTCTTCGACATGTACCGGCAGATCACGGGTGAGGACCCGTACCAGGTGCCGATGCGCATCTACCCTGCGGTGCACTACACGATGGGCGGGTTGTGGGTCGACTACGACCTGCAGTCCACCATCCCCGGACTGTTCGTCGTGGGGGAGGCCAACTTCTCCGACCACGGCGCCAACCGGCTCGGTGCCTCGGCGCTCATGCAGGGCCTGGCCGACGGCTACTTCGTGCTGCCCAACACGATCAACGACTACCTGTCCGCCGGCCCGTTCGACACGGTCCCTGCGGACCACCCGGCCGTCGTCGAGGCGGTCACGAGCGTGCAGGACCGGATCCAGGCGCTGCTCGGCACCCGCGGCACGCGGTCGGTCGACTCCTTCCACAAGGAGCTCGGCCAGATCATGTGGGAGCACTGCGGCATGGAGCGCACCGAGGACGGTCTCCTCGAGGGCATCGAGAAGATCCGTGCCCTGCGGCGCGAGTTCTGGGCCGACGTCCGGGTCCTGGGCGAGGCCGGGGAGCTGAACCAGGCCCTCGAGCGGGCCGGGCGCGTCGCGGACTTCCTGGAGCTCGGCGAGCTGATGTGCATCGACGCGCTGCACCGGCGGGAGTCCTGCGGAGGCCACTTCCGCGCGGAGAGCCAGACCGAGGACGGCGAGGCACTGCGCAACGACGACGAGTTCGCCTACGTCGCCGCCTGGCAGTGGGGTGGCGGAGACGGCGCCCCCGTGCTGCACAAGGAAGCACTGCACTACGAGAACATCGAGCTGAAGCAACGGAGCTACAAGTGAAGATCACGCTCAAGATCTGGCGCCAGAAGAACGCCGAGAACCCCGGGCGCCTGGTCACCTACGAGCGTGACGGCGTCTCCGCGGACATGTCCTTCCTGGAGATGCTCGACGTGCTCAACGAGGACCTCACCGCGAAGGGCGAGGAGCCGGTGGCGTTCGACCACGACTGCCGTGAGGGGATCTGCGGGTCCTGCGGCGTGGTCATCGACGGGGTCGCGCACGGACCGCAGCGCACCACCACCTGCCAGCTCCACATGCGGTCCTTCGCCGACGGCGACACGATCACGGTCGAGCCGTGGCGCGCCGACCCGTTCCCGGTCATCAAGGACCTGGTCGTCAACCGTGGCGCGTTCGACCGGATCATCGCGGCGGGCGGGTTCGTCAGCGTCAACACCGGCGCCGCGCCCGAGGCGCACGCGACCCCGGTGCCGAAGGTCGACGCCGACCGTGCGTTCGAGGCCGCGGCCTGCATCGGCTGCGGGGCATGCGTGGCGGCGTGCCCGAACGCCTCGGCGATGCTGTTCACGGCGGCGAAGATCACCCACCTGGGTGCTCTGCCGCAGGGGCAGCCGGAGCGCGCGGCGCGCGTCGTGTCGATGCTCGACCAGCAGGATGCCGAGGGTTTCGGCGGATGCACCAACATCGGCGAGTGCGCCGCGGTGTGCCCGGCCGGGGTCCCGCTCGAGACGATCTCGCAGCTCAACTTCGACCTGCGCCGGTCGATGACGCCGAGTCGGCGGCACTGAGGGTACCGACGGGTACCCCCGAGCACCCACGAGCACCCACGAGCACCCACGAGCACTGCCGAGAATTGCCACGTACTGCCAGTACTGCCGAGTACCGACCATGGCCGACGCGCACTCCTGCCCGGGAGGAGCGCACCCACGCCTGCGAGGACGACCACCGACCGCTGACCCCGGTCGGTGGTCGTCGCGTATTACCCCCGGGGGTATCCTGGGTGAGAGTTCGCGCAACGGGGCGCGGCCGGGCCGCGGGCGTGGGACACTGCCGCGGTAGGACGAGGAGGTGCACCTGTGGCACGAGTGGTCATCCTGGGAGCCGGCGTGGCGGGTCACACGGCAGCCCTGCATCTACGACGGTGGCTGGGACGTGAGCACGAGGTCGTGGTCGTGTCACCGAACTCCAAGTGGAACTGGATCCCGTCGAACATCTGGGTCGGCGTCGGCCGGATGACCCGCAGCCAGGTCACCTTCCCGCTCGCCCCCGTGTACCGGCGGAAGGGCATCACGTTCCACCAGGCCCTCGCCACCACCCTGTTCCCCGAGGGCACCGCCGACGACCCGACGCCCGCCGTCGAGATCCGCTCCACGGCCCCCGACACCGCGGGCGAGACGAGCCGCCTCACCTACGACTACCTGGTCAACGCCACGGGCCCCCGCCTCAACTTCGCCGCGACGCCCGGCCTCGGACCGGACGGCAACTCGCTCTCGGTCTGCACCGACTCGCACGCCGAGCACACTGCCGGCGAGCTCAAGGCGGTGATCGCGAAGCTACGTGCCGGGGAGCCGCAGCGGCTCGTGATCGGCACCGGCCACGGCACCTGCACGTGCGAGGGCGCGGCCTTCGAGTACACGTTCAACGTCGAGCACGAGCTGCGCGCGGCCGGCGTGCGCGACAAGGCCGAGGTGGTCTACCTCAGCAACGAGTACGAGCTCGGCGACTTCGGGGTCGGTGGGCTGACCTTCACCGAGCGCGGCTTCACGACCTCGAGCCGGACCTGGACCGAGTCCCTGTTCCGCGAGCGCGACGTCAAGGCGATCGTCCGCGCCCACGTGCAGAAGGTCGAGCCCGGCGTCATCCACTACGAGCAGCTCGACGGATCCGAGCACGAGCTGCCGTTCGACTTCGCGATGCTGCTGCCCCCGTTCCGGGGCGCCGACCTGACGGCGTACGACCGCGACGGCAACGACATCACGAGTCGGATGTTCGCGCCGAACGGGTTCCTCAAGGTCGATGCGGACTACACCGCAAGGCCGTACGAGGAGTGGAGCGCGAAGGACTGGCCGAGCACGTACGAGTCGGCCGCCTATCCGAACATCTTCGCCCCGGGCATCGCGTTCGCCCCGCCGCACGGCATCTCCGTGCCGCGGAAGAGCCCGAACGGCACCGTCATCGCGCCGGCGCCGCCACGCACCGGGATGCCGGCCGGGATCACCGCCCGCGCCGTCGCCTCCACGATCCGCGACCGGATCACCCAGGGCCAGCAGGCGCCGGCCCACCACGCGTCGATGGCGCACATGGGTGCGGCCTGCGTCGCGTCGGCCGGCACCGGGTTCACGCAGGGGACGGCCGCAGCGATGACGATGTACCCCGTCGTGCCGGACCGCGAGGCGTTCCCCGCCACCGGCCGCGACCCCCGCGGCACGTCCGGCGAGATCGGCCTGGCCGGTCACTGGATCAAGGCGATCCTGCACTACCTGTTCATCTACAAGGCCAAGGCGCGTCCGCTCTGGTTCCTCATCCCCGAGTGACCCCGAAGCCCGAGAGGAAGGACCAGACGATGGACAGCACCGCCGAGTCGATTGCCGCCGCACCCCTGCCGACCCAGCGCACGCTGCGGATGCGTCGCAACGTGCCGTTCCAGCTCCTGCGGTTCGCCGCCATCAACCTGCGGATGGCGGGGGTGATCCTCCGCGGGCACAAGTGACCGGAGGCGCGCCGCCACCCCGGCGTGGCGGCCGGGGGAGGCCGCGCCCGGCCTCGGCCGCTCTGGCGTACGCGCGAGCCCGGCTGCGTCGGTCGTGACGGTCCGGACGTGGGAGCGACCTCGGCTCAGTCGGGAGTGACCTCGGTGACCTGACCGTCCTCGACGTGCCACCGGCGCGTGAGGCGGACCGTGTCGAGCATGCGCCGGTCGTGCGTGACCAGCAGGACCGTGCCCTCGAACGACTCGAGCGCCTGCTCGAGCTGCTCGATCGCCGGCAGGTCCAGGTGGTTGGTCGGCTCGTCGAGCACGAGCAGGTTCACGCCCCGCGCCTGCAGCAGGGCGAGCGCCGCGCGGGTCCGCTCGCCGGGGGACAGCGACGCGACGGGTCGCGAGACGTGGTCACCGGCGAGCCCGAACTTGGCGAGCAGTGTCCGCACGTCGGCGGTGGTCCAGTCGGGGAGCTCGCGGGAGAACGCGTCGGCCACCGGCGCGTCGCCCTCGAACGCGGCACGCGCCTGGTCGACCTCGCCGATCAGCACGCCTGCTCCGTGGTCCACGTGGCCGTCGGACGGCGCCAACCGGCCGAGCAGCAGCGCGAGCAGGGTCGTCTTGCCGGCGCCGTTCGGGCCCGTGATCGCGACGCGGTCCCGCCAGTCGAGCTGCAGGTCCACCGGTCCGAGCACGAACCCGCCGCGACGGACGCTCGCGTGGCGCGCGGCGCTCACGACCGTGCCGGAGCGGGGCGCGCTCGCGATCGTCATCTGCAAGTGCCACTCCTTGCGGGGCTCGGTCACGACGTCGAGCCTGCTGATCAGGCGCTCCGTCTGGCGTGCCTTCGCCGCCTGCTTCTCGGAGGCCTCCGACCGGAACCTGCGGCCGATCTTGTCGTTGTCGGGCGCCTTGCGGCGGGCGTTCTTCACGCCCTTGGCCATCCAGGCCCGTTGCGTCCGGGCGCGGGCCTGCAGGGCGTCACGGCGGGACGCGTAGTCCTCGTAGGCCTCGCGCGCCTGCCGGCGTGCCGTCGACCGCTCGTCGAGGTAGGCGTCGTAGGAGCCGCCGTACACCGCGACCCGCTGCAGGCTGCGGTCGATCTCCACGACCGAGGTCACGGTGCGGCTGAGGAACTCCCGGTCGTGGCTCACGACGACCACCGGTGCGGCGGCGCGGTGCACGAAGTCCTCGAGCAGCGCCAGCCCGTCGAGGTCGAGGTCGTTCGTCGGCTCGTCGAGCAGGTACAGGTCGTAGCGGGACAGCAGGAGCGCCGCGAGGCCGGCGCGGGCGGCCTGTCCGCCGGACAGGGCCGTCATCGGCAGCTCTGGGTCGACCGTCAGCCCGAGGTCGGTCAGCACGGTGCCCGTGCGGGAGTCCAGATCGGCGCCGCCGAGGGCCAGCCAGCGCTCGAGCGCCTCGGAGAACTCCTCGTCGGACCCGGGCTCGCCGGTGGCCATGCGCTCGGCGGCCGCATCCATCGCGACCTGTGCCGGGCCCACGCCGGTCCGGCGCTCGAGGTGGGCGCGGAGCGACTCGTCCGCGCGACGCTCGACCTCCTGCGCGAGGAACCCGAGCTGGGCGTGCGACGGCGACACCGCGACGCTGCCCGCGTCCGGCGGCCGCTGGCCTGCGAGGATGCGCAGCAGGGTCGACTTGCCCGCGCCGTTCGGGCCGACCAGGCCGACGACGTCTCCGGGCGCGACGACGAGGTCCACTCCCGCGAACAGCTCACGGTCGCCGAACCTCGCGCCGACGCTCTTCGCCTGCACGGTTGCGCTCATGGTGACCATTGTCGCGGGCCCTGGGGCCCGGGTCGGAGCGTGCTCGAGCGGACCGTGCTCAGGTTCAGCCGGCCAGGCTCACCAGGCGCGCGAGCAGTGCGCTGCAGGCCAGGCCGGCGAGCGTCCAGGCGACCATGCTGCCGGCGACGTAGCCGACGAACCGCAGTCGCCGTCCCGTCTCCCAGGTGGGGGCGGGTGCCCAGCGGACCTGGTGGACGACGTGCTGCATGCGCTCGAGGACATCGGTCCTGGCGGCGGGCGCGAACGTGGCGGTGCTCATGGTGGGACGCTCCCCTTGTGGGCGAGAGTGACGAGGTGTGACCGGGTTCTCCGGCGTCTTCTACTGTCGCCGCCCCGCGGCGGCCCCGAGTGGGCACATGGACCTAGGGCCCGACGCTCGCCCTCACCAGGTCGAGTCGCCCCGGATCACCACGTCGCTGCCGCCGTCGACGAACACGACCTGACCGCACAGATGGGTGTTCTCCTCGCTGCCGAGCCACGTCAGGAGTCGTGCGACGACGATCGGCTCGGCAATGCCGTTGAGCGGCATCGGCACCATCTGAAGGATCGCCGTCCGGGCCTCCTCGGTCGCGATCATGTCGGCGGTCATCGGGGTCGCGATGATGCCGGGGGCGACGGCGTTCAGCGGGATCGACGCCCCTGCCCAGTCGGCGGTCGGGGCGGTGCGCCGGACCCACTGCGCGAACGCCTTCTTGGTCGATCCGTAGATCAGCGCGCCGGTGGTCTCCGGCGCCTGCGCCAGGATCTCCGCGCGTGCGAGGGCCGCGGGCTCGTCGTGGGCGGTCATCGCCGCGACGAGCGCGTCGTCCACCGGCATCAGGCTGGCCATCGACGCCACGCCCGCTGCGCGCGGCGCGGTCGAGGAGAGCAGCAGCGGCCGCAGCCCCTCCAGCGTCGCGACCATGCCGAAGAAGTTCACGGCGACCGTCGCGGGGACCGGTGCGGCGAGCCCGGCGATCGCGTAGACGGCGTCGATCCCGCCGCCCGCGGCGTCGCGGACCGCGTCGACGAGGCCGGCCCGGCCGTCGGCCGTGGTGAGGTCGACCACGATCTCCGCGTCGTGGAGGTCGACCCCGATCACCCGCTCGCCGCGTGACTCGAGCAGCTCCTTGGTCGCCTTGCCGATGCCCGAGGCGGAACCGGTGACGACAGCCGTACGTGCCATGTCAACCTCCTTGTCGACGAAACCCCAGGGGGTATCCACATCGTCCTGCGAAGGCAGTCGATCGGCAACCGGGCAACCGGCGCGGGGCTCAGGGCGCGGGCCTCAGCCTGCCGTGGCGAGCACCACGATCATCCAGAAGCCGTAGCCCAACGTCAGCGCGCCGAGGGTCGTGACCCCCGCCGTCACCCTGCGGCGCCCGATCTCGCCGAGGCCCAGGTCCAGCAGGATCGAGCGGACGCCGAGCATCGCGTGCCACGTGACGGCGACCAGGAACAGCGACTCGATCACGACGATCACCGGGTTGCCCAGGTACGCGAGGACCTGCGCGTAGTCCCGCAGACCGCCCGGAGCCTGGACCACGAAGTGCTGGGCGACCAGGTGGACGACGACCAGCACCAGCAGGGCCCCACCCGTGATCACCTGAAGCAGCCAGCCCCAACCGCCACCCGCCGACCGGACGGGGCGAGCGGTCTGCGCTCGCCGCTCCGGTGCGACCGTCCCCGCCGACGTCCTGCCGTGCTCACGGCCCGCGTGCACGCTCACCGCTCAGCCCTCCGTCAGCAGGGCCACGGCCGCGGCGACCAGCACCACGACGCTCACCACCGCGACCCAGACCAGCAGGACCTTCTGCCGGCGCACGGCGACGCCCGTGCCGACCAGGGCGACCCGGACCCCGTTCGCGGCGTGCCACACGACCGCGAGGAACAGCACCAGGTCGACGGCCACGAAGGCGCGCGCCCCGGCGATCGACAGGAACGCGTCCCAGGACGACGAGCCGCGCACCAGCAGCGAGAGGACCATGAGGTGCAGGTAGAGGTAGCCGACCAGGATCAGCGCCGAGACCCGGTTGGCCACGAACCCCCAGCTCCCGGTCCCGCTGCCGGGCCGGATCAGCCAACCGCGCAGCCCGCGGCGTCCGTCGTCCCTCATCGTTCCACCGCCTGTCCCGCATGACCGCGGCGCGTCAGGAGCTGCCGGGTGAGCGCCCCGCGGAGGCTCATGATCCCGAGCGCGGGGTCGGCCCCGGTCGGGCAGACCTGGCTGCACGCGAAGCTGAGGTGGCAGCGCCAGCACCCGTGGTGGTCGTCGACGAGCTCGAGCACCGCCCGGGGGTCCGCGCTCCGCGGCTCGGTGACCACCCGCCACGCGGCGCCCAGCGCGGCCGGCCCGAGGTAGTCGGGATCGGTGGCGGCGATCGGGCACGCCGAGACGCACAGCCCGCACTCGACGCAGTCCTCGAGCCGGACGGGCACGGACAGGTCCGCGGTCGGGACCTCGCGGCTGGCCCGGATCAGCGGGCGTCCGGTCAGCTCGACCCGCTCGTAGAGCTCGGTCATGTCGACGACGAGGTCGCTCACCCTCGGGGCGTTCGCGATCGGCTCGATGGTGACGACCCCGGCAGGGAGGTCCTCGAGTCGGGTCACGCACCCGAGCACCTCGGCGCCGTTGACCCGCACCCCGCAGGTACCGCACGAGGAGTGGCTGCACGAGTGCCGCACCGTCAGCGTCGGGTCGGTGTGCCACCGGACGCTGCGCAGCGCGTCGAGCACGGTCGTGATCGGCTCGGTCGGGACGACGTACTCCGTCATCACCGGAGCGGACCAGCCGGGCTTCCAGCGGGACACCCGCAGCGCGCGGGTCGACGTGATCGGCGTGCCGGACGTGCCGGGAGCGACGGCGCGGGCGGGCGCCGACAGGGGGGCGTGCGCCGTGCCAGCGCCCGTGACCGGTGCGCTGACGGTCGAGGCCGTCGAGGCCGTCGAGGCGGCGCGAGGCGACGCCGTGCGCCGGTGACGCGGTGCGGCCGGTGCGGCTTCGGGGCCTCCGCGCGCGGTGTAGTACGCCGTGTGGGGCAGCAGCGGGTAGGTCCGGGTGCGGCACGGTGCGTCGTCGACGCCGAGGGCCCGACAGGCCACGTCGACGGTGGCCTCGGCCATCGCCCGCAGCGTGGTCGCCTTGCCGCCGGAGATCGTGACGAGCCCGCGGACGCCGTCGCGCTCGGCGTGGTCGAAGCACTTGAAGGTCCGCGACAGCTCGCGACCGGTCTGGCTGCCGCCGTCGCCGATCAGGGGGCGGACCGCCGACCACGCGGCACGCAGCTCGGCACCGGCGACGGCCGGGACGAGCCGCGCGCCCTGCTCGAACATCGTGCGCACGTGGTCCTCCGGCAGGTGCAGCTCGTCCGGGTCGTCGACGACCCACGAGCTCGTCCCGATCACGCACAGACCCCGCTGAGGGAGCACGATGTCGCCGTCGCCGGACGGGTGCAGGCGGTTGACCACCATGTCGCACCAGCGCCCGCGCACGGCGACGAGGACCCCGGGCGAGCAGCGGATCGGGACCTCGACGCCGGCCATGTCGGCGATCCGCTGGGCCCACGGGCCGGCGGCGTTGATCACGAGATCGGCCGACAGCTCGGACTCCTCGCCGGTCACGTAGTCCCGGATCGAGACCCCGGTGATCGCGCCCGTCTCGCGACGGAGGCCGACCACCTCGGTGAAGCTCCGGATGTCGGCACCGTGCCGCTGCGCCGTCGCGAAGAACCGCAGCGGGAGCCGCATCGCGTCCATCGTGCCGTCGGGCACCTGGACCGCGGCCTTCACGTCGGGTGTCAGGCCGGGCTCGCGCCGCAGGGCCTCGGCCGCGGTGAGCACGGTCGCCGGGATGCCGCACGCCTCGCAGGCGGCGACGAACCCGGGCAGGTAGTCCATGTCCTCGTCCGTGATGGCCACGAACAGGCCGTCGTTCTCCTCGAACGAGCCCGGGGCGATCCGACGGAGGATGCGGTTCTCCGTGATGCACTCGACCGCGGACTCCGCGTCCCCCACGGCGTAGCGACCACCGCTGTGCAGCAGGCCGTGGTGGCGACCGGTGGTCCCCGAGGTGATCTCGCCGCGCTCGAGCACGGTGACGCGCAGACCCCGCAGGGCCAGGTCGTGGGCGACTGCACCGCCGGTGCCGCCACCGCCGATCACGACGACGTGTGGCGCGTCAGAGCTGACGGGTGCTGGCACGGTCCCCACCTCCCCGATGAGGTGCGCAGTCCTGCCCAGGCTAGCCCCGGGGCGCGGCGACGCGAGTGGGCCCATCGTCCCTGGCAGGGGTGCGAGGCGGGGGCGCCCGCGGTGCCGTCACCGCTCAGGTCACGGTTTGGATAACGCTATCGACATCGATTGACATGCCCCCCTGTCGCCTGCAAGAGTCCTGAACGTCCTGAGTCGACGACGACGAGGAGTTCGGCGATGGAAGCAACGGCACGACCCCTGAGCGTGGCTCTCGGTCCCGGCGCGGTGCGGTCTCACGCACGCAGCTCCGATCCGGGCGCTGCGGCCCGGAGTCGGTGACGTCGCGACGACCGACACAGGCCGGCGCGGGTGTCAGCAGCGATCGCCGGTTCCGCTCCGCAGGGGGCAATCTCCCTATTTTCTGCTGCTCAACGAAGAGGACAGATCTCATGAAGCTGAGGAAGACCCTGGCGGTATCGGCCGCCGTGGTGATGGGTGCGGCAGGGCTCACGGCCTGCAGCGGCGGCAGCAACGGCGGCTCCAGCGCCGGCAGCAGCGGCGGCGCCGTGAACATGACGTTCTGGCACAACGCCACGACGGGTGACGGCAAGGCGTTCTGGGAGAAGACGGTCGCCGACTTCGAGAAGGCCAACCCGAACGTCAAGATCACCGTCCAGGCGATCCAGAACGAAGACCTCGACGGCAAGCTGCAGACGGCGCTCAACTCGGGCTCCGCTCCGGACATCTTCCTGCAGCGTGGCGGCGGCAAGATGGCCGCCATGGTGGACGCCGGCCAGCTCATGGACATCACGGGTGCGGTCACCGACGCGACCAAGAAGGTCATCTCCGCCGGCTCGTTCAAGGCCGAGGAGCTCAACGGCAAGACCTACGCCATGCCGGTCGCGACCCTCCCCGGCGGCCTCTTCTACAGCAAGGACCTCTTCGCGAAGGCGGGGATCACCGAGCTGCCGAAGACGATCGCGGACCTCAACACGGCCGTGTCGAAGCTCAAGGCCGCGGGCATCGACCCGATCGCCCTCGGCGCGAAGGACGCGTGGCCCGCCGCGCACTGGTACTACTGGTTCTCGCTGCGCGAGTGCAGCGCCGACGCGCTGAACACGGCGGCCAAGGACAAGACGTTCGCGGACCCGTGCTGGCTCAAGGCCGGCCAGGACCTCAAGACCTTCGCCGACACGAACCCGTTCAACCAGGGCTTCCTCACCACCTCGGCGCAGCAGGGTGCCGGCAGCTCCGCGGGCCTCGTGGCGAACCACAAGGCTGCCATGGAGCTCATGGGCGCCTGGGACCCGGGAGTCATCGCGTCGCTCACGCCGGACACCAAGCCGCTGCCCGACCTCGGATGGTTCCCGTTCCCGACCGTCTCCGGTGGCCAGGGTGACGGCGCGGCGATCATGGGTGGCGTCGACGGCTACTCGTGCTCCGCGAACGCCCCGAAGCCGGCCTGCACCGACTTCCTGAACTACATCGCCACCACCCCGGTCCAGGAGGCCTACTACAAGGCCTTCAACGCGCCGCCGGTCAACACCGAGGCGCAGGCCGTCGTGACCGAGCCCTACCTGAAGGACATCCTGGCCGCGTACAACGCCGCCCCGTACGTGTCGCAGTGGCTGGACACGCTCTACGGGCAGAACGTGGGCAACGCGCTCAACACCGGTGTGGTCGACATGCTGGCAGGCAAGGGCGACGCCGCGGGCATCATCAAGGCGGCCGAAGACGCCGCCAAGAAGGCATAGAGCGCGACGCACATGTCTGATTCCACTCGCGAGAGCTCATCAGTGCCGGAGAGCTCGCCTGTGAATCTCCTGGCGGACGGGGGTAGCACAGTGGCTGTGCTGCCCCCGTCCGGCGCCGGACGACGCCGACGGGGCATCGGCTGGGCGGCACGCCTGGAGATCGCGGCGCTCTCGGGCCCGGCCATCATCGTCTTCCTGACGTTCGTGATCTTCCCGGTCGCGATGGCCGCGTACTACGGATTCTTCAGCTGGAAGGGCTACGGGCGCCCGACCGACTTCATCGGTCTGCGGAACTACGTCGTCATCTTCCAGGACGGCCTGTTCATCGACGCGCTGAAGCACAACGCGGTGATCGTCGTGCTGTCCCTGGTCATGCAGGGACCGGTCGCGATCGGCCTGGCACTGCTGCTCAACAAGAAGATGCGCGGGAAGTCCGTCATCCGCGTGCTGATCTTCGTGCCGTACGTCATCTCCGAGGTGATCGTCGGCACCAGCTGGAGCCTGATGCTCCAGACCAGCGGGGCCGTGAACGACCTGCTCAAGAGCATCGGGCTCGGCGGGTTCGCCCACGACTGGCTGTCCGACCCGAAGATCGCGATCTGGTCGCTGATGATCATCATCTCGTGGAAGTACATCGGGTTCGCGGTGCTGCTCTTCCTGGCCGGCCTCCAAGGCATCCCGGTCGAGCTCCACGAGGCCGCCGCGATCGACGGCGCGTCGTACTGGCAGATCCAGCGCCGGATCACGTTGCCGCTCCTCGGGCCGACCGTCCGCATCTGGGCGTTCCTGTCGATCATCGGCTCGCTGCAGCTCTTCGACCTCGTCTACATCATCTGGGGGCAGTACATCGCCTCGACCGCCGGAACCTCGACGATGGCGACCTACATGGTCGGCAACGGTCGCAACTCGGGCAACTTCGGCTACGGGAACGCGGTGGCCGTCGTGCTGTTCGTGATCTCGCTCGTCATCGCGCTCGTCTACCAGCGCTTCGTCCTGCGCCGCGACACCGAGGGCGCTCTCACGGAGGGCAAGAAGTGATGGCTGCCACCACTCTCGACGCACCGACCCACGGGTCGCGCACGCACAAGGACGCCCCGAAGCACGACTGGGGCAGCCCGACGATCTACTTCATCGCTCTGCTCCTGGTCGCGACGATGCTGGCGCCCGTCGTCTACATCATCCTCGGCGGGTTCCGGACGAACGCGCAGATCACCAACAGCCCCGCGGGGCTCCCGGCGCCGTGGGTGTTCAGCAACTACCTGAACGTCCTCAAGGGCGGTGTCTTCTGGCAAGAGGTGGTCAACTCGACGATCACCGCGGTCGCCACCACCATCGGGGTCGTGGTCCTCGGCCTGATGGCCAGCTACGTGCTCGCCCGCTACCGGTTCCGGGGGCGCGGTGCGATGTACACGCTGTTCGCCGCCGGCCTCATGTTCCCGATGACGGTCGCGATCACGCCGTTGTACCTGATGATCAAGAACCTCGGCCTCGTCAACACGTTGCCGGGGCTGATCCTCCCGCAGATCGCCTTCGCGCTCCCGGTCACGATCATCATCCTCGTGCCGTTCCTGCGGGCGATCCCGGACGAGATCGAGGAGGCGGCGTCGATCGACGGGTGCAGCCGTCTGGGCTTCTTCTTCCGCATGGTGGTGCCGCTGTCGGTACCGGGCGTCGTCACGGTGGGGATCCTGGCCTTCATCGGGAGCTGGAACAGCTATCTGCTCCCGCTGTTCGTCCTGAACAACGAGGCGTCGTACACCCTGCCGCTCGGCGTCCAGGCGTTCGCCTCGCAGTACTCGGTCGACACGGCCAAGGTCCTGGCGTTCACGTCGCTGTCCATGATCCCTGCGCTCGTCTTCTTCAGCCTCTTCGAGCGTCGCATCGTGGGCGGCCTGACCGGAGCGGTCAAGGGCTGATGGTGGCTCGTCCGTCGAGGGCGCACCGCAGGACCGGTGCGCCCCGGGGGACCGTGCTGCCTCGCGAGCCTCGTGGCTCCATCCCCGTCATCCAGCATCACGTCCGAAGGAGACAGGTCTCGTGACCGTCGTTCCTGCTGTACCCGACCTGCCCGAGCTGCCCGAGGTGTCCGAGCGCGTGCGCGCCCTGCACGCGCGCATGACGCTCGACGAGAAGCTCGCCCAGCTCGTCGGGTTCTGGGTCGACCAGGGCGGCGAGGTCGTCGCACCCATGCAGGGCGAGATGGCGTCGTCGGTCCGCCTCGAGGACGCCACCGCGCACGGGATCGGGCACCTCACGCGGGTGTACGGCACCCGGCCGGTCGACCCCGTCGAGCGCGCGGCCTGGCTGTGGCGCGAGCAGCGCCGGCTCCGCACCGAGACCCGGCTCGGCATCCCCGCCCTGGTGCACGAGGAGTGCCTGACCGGCCTCGCCGCATGGCAGGCCGCCACGTTCCCGACGCCGCTGGCGTGGGGCGCCGCGTTCGACCCGGAGCTCGTGGCGGAGATGGGCGCCCTGATCGGCACGTCCATGCGTGAGCTCGGCGTCCATCAGGGCCTCGCGCCGGTCCTCGACGTCATCCGCGACCCGCGCTGGGGGAGGGTCGACGAGTGCATCGGGGAGGACCCGTACCTGGTCGGGACGGTCGGGACGGCGTACGTGCAGGGTCTGCAGTCGGCCGGGGTCCACGCCACGCTCAAGCACTTCGTCGGGTACTCGGCGTCACGCGCCGGGCGCAACCACGCGCCGGTCGGGGCGGGTCCGCGCGAGCTCGCCGACGTGCTGCTGCCACCCTTCGAGATGGCGGTGCTGGACGGCGGGGCGCGCTCGGTCATGAACGCCTACACCGAGGTCGACGGCGTGCCCATGGCGTCGGACCCGACGTATCTCACCGCGCTGCTGCGCGAGCGGTGGGGGTTCGACGGCGTGGTCGTCGCCGACTACTTCTCGGTGGCGTTCCTGCACGTCATGCACGCCGTCGCGGCCGACCTCGGCGAGGCGGCGGCGTTGGCCCTCACCGCGGGGGTCGACATCGAGCTGCCCTCGGGTGACGCGTTCCTGGCGCCCCTCGCGGAGCGCGTGCGGGCCGGTCTGGCCGACGAGGCTCTCGTGGACCGAGCGGTGCTCCGCGCGCTCGCGCAGAAGGAGGAGCTCGGGCTGCTGGACGAGACCTTCGAGGACGAGCCGCCGAGCGTGATCGACCTCGACTCACCTCAGCACCGCGACGTGGCGCGTCGGCTCGCCGAGGAGTCGGTGGTGCTGCTCACGAACGACGGCACGCTCCCGCTCACCGGCCCGGGTCGGTCCACCCCGACGCGCGTGGCCGTCGTCGGTCCCAACGCCGACCGAGCCGAGGCGCTGATGGGCTGCTACTCGTTCGCGAACCACGTGCTCGTGCACCACCCCGAGGTGCCGATGGGGTTCGCGATCCCTTCGGTGCTGGAGGCGTTGCGCACGGAGCTACCCGGCACCGAGGTGCGGTATGCCGAGGGGTGCACCGTCGAGGGTGACGACCGGTCGGGCTTCGCCGAGGCCGTCGCGCTCGCGGTGGAGTCGGACGTCGCCGTGGTGGTCGTCGGCGACCAGGCCGGGCTGTTCGGCCGCGGGACCGTCGGCGAGGGGAACGACACCGAGACGCTCGACCTCCCCGGGGTGCAGCGCGAGCTCGTGGACGCCGTGCGCGCCACCGGGACCCCGGTCGTCGTGGTCGTGGTGACCGGGCGGCCGTACGCGATCGGCTGGGTCGTCGAGGGGCCCGCCGCATCCGCCGCCGTGGTGCAGGCGTTCTTCCCCGGCGAGGAGGGCGGCGCCGCGCTGGCCGGCGTGCTGTCCGGACGGGTGAACCCGTCGGGCCGCCTGCCGGTGACCATGCCGCGGTCGGCGGGCGCTCAGCCGTACTCGTACCTGCACCCGATCCTCGGCGGTCCGTCGGAGGTCACCCACGCGGACAGCACGCCGGTGCTGCCGTTCGGTCACGGGCTGTCGTACACGTCGTTCGCGCGGAGCGACCTGGTCACGGACCCCGAGGTCGCGGCGGGCGGCACGTTCACGGTGCAGGTGCAGGTGCGCAACACCGGCGAGCGCGCCGGCACCGACGTGGTCCAGCTGTACGCGCGCGACGTGCACGCGAGCGTGACCCGTCCGGTCGCCCAGCTGCTCGGGTACCGGCGGGTGCCGCTCGAGCCCGGGGACTCGGCCGTGGTGCGCTTCCGGGTGCCCACCGCACGGCTGGCCTTCTCGGACCGGTCGATGGTGCGGATCGTGGAGCCGGGTGCGATCGAGCTCTGGGTGGGCCCGTCATGCGCCGAGCAGGAGACGACGACGCGGATCGCGATCGCCGGCCCGGTGCACGTGGTGACGACCGCCGACGAGCGGCTCGTGGCCAGCGAGATCCTGCCTGCCGTGCCCGTCAGCATCTCGACGTCGGAAGGTTGAGCCACGTGCCGGACGCCAGGAGTGCCACCGTCATCGTCAACGTGGACATCCCGGGGCCCACGATCAGCCGCCACCTCTACGGGCACTTCGCCGAGCACCTGGGTCGGTGCGTCTACGGCGGGTTCTGGGTGGGCGAGGACTCGCCGATCCCGAACGAGGGCGGCATCCGGCTCGACGTCGTGGCGGCGTTGCGCGAGCTGCAGATCCCGAACCTGCGCTGGCCCGGTGGCTGCTTCGCGGACGAGTACCACTGGCGTGACGGGATCGGGCCGCGGACCGACCGGCCCCGCATGGTCAACACGCACTGGGGCGACGTCGAGGAGAACAACCACTTCGGCAGCCACGAGTTCATGGCGTTGTGCGAGCTGTTGGGCGCGGACCCGTACGTCGCGGGGAACGTCGGCTCCGGGACCGTCCGGGAGATGAGCGAGTGGGTCGAGTACCTCACCCGGCCCGGCACCTCGCCGATGGCCGACCTGCGGCGCGCGAACGGTCGCGACCAGCCGTGGCGGGTGCCGTTCTGGGGGATCGGCAACGAGCCGTGGGGCTGCGGCGGTCGGATGCGTGCGGAGGCCTACACCGATCTCGCCCGGCAGTACGCGACGTTCTGCCGGAACCACGGCGACAACACGCTCACCCGGATCGCCGCGGGCGCGTCCGAGGACGACTACGCGTGGACCGAGGCGCTCATGTGCGCAGTCGACGACCTGGCGCGCGGGCCGTTCCCCACGCTGCCGTTCGAGGCGATCTCGGTGCACTACTACACGATCGGCGGGACCTGGGACGCCAAGGGCAGCGCGACCCGGTTCGGCGACGACGACTACTGGCGGACGATCCTCGCGGCGCAGCGCATCGAGCCGCTGCTGCGGCGCCACATCGCCGTGATGGACAGGTACGACCCCGATCGGAAGGTCGGGCTCGTTCTCGACGAGTGGGGCACCTGGTGGGACGTCGAGCCCGGCACCAACCCCGGATTCCTGTACCAGCAGAACACGATGCGGGACGCGATCGTGGCGTCGCTGCACTTCGACGTGTTCCATCGGCTGGCCGACCGACTCACGATGGCCAACATCGCCCAGACGGTCAACGTCCTGCAGGCCATGGTGCTCGTCGACGAGGAGACCGGGGCGCTCGTGCGGACCCCGACGTTCCACGTGTTCGAGATGAACGCGGTCCACCACGACGCCACGTCCGTGCCGGTGCACGTGCGCGCGCCGCACGCGGAGCGGGACGTCGCCGGGAATCTCGTCCCGACCGTCTCCGCCTCGGCGAGCGTCGCCGTGGGACGGTGCCACGTCTCGCTGACGAACGTCGACCTGGAGCATCCGGTCGAGGTGGACCTGGAGCTGCGCGGGACGTCCGCGCGCGACGTGAGCGCCCGGGTGCTCGCGCCGTCCTCGGTCCGGTCGTTCAACAGCGCCGGCCACCCGGACCAGGTGAGCCCACGACCGCTCGAGGTCGTCGAGACGCCGACCGGCGTGCGGCTCACCCTCCCGCCGCACTCCTTCGCCGTCGTCGCGGTGGGCTGATGGGCGTCGCTGCTGCTGGTGGCTCCGGCCACGGTGCTGACTCCGACCACGGTGCTGACGGTGCCGCCGCGCCGGCGGACGTGCCGGCGCTCGTCCCCGTGGTCGTCCCGGGTGCTCCCGTCGGCCCGATGCCCTCCGCGTGGCGCGAGTGCGTGGGGACCGGGAGGCTCAACCTGGCGCTGCGCGCCGACTACCTCGCCTCCCTGGCGCGCGTGCAGCGGGAGATCGGGTTCGCGCACCTCCGCGGGCACGGCCTGCTGTCCGACGACATGGGCGTCGTGCGGGGCGCGGAGGTCGACGGCCGGACGCACCTGCGGTACTCGTTCACGTACGTGGACCAGGTGCACGACGCGCTGCTGTCCGTCGGCATCCGGCCGTTCGTCGAGCTGGGGTTCATGCCGTCGCTGCTGGCCTCGGGCCCGGAGACGGTGTTCTGGTGGCGGGGCAACATCACCCCGCCGGCGGACATGCGCGCGTGGGTCGACCTCGTCCAGGCGCTGCTGCGTCACCTGATCGACCGGTACGGGATCGACGAGGTCCGTCGCTGGCCGATCGAGGTCTGGAACGAGCCCAACCTCGACATCTTCTGGAAGGGCGCGGACCAGGACGCCTACTTCCGCCTGTACGAGGCGACGGCGCGGGCCGTCAAGGAGGTCGACGCGTCCCTGCAGGTCGGCGGCCCGGCGATCTCGCCCGGCTCCGACGAGTGGTGGGCGCCGTTCGCCGAGTTCGTGACCGGCCACGACGTGCCGATCGACTTCGTCAGCCGACACGCGTACTCCTCACGCGAGGCGCAGGCGATCCCGTTCGGCACCTACCAGGAGCTCAGGCCGCCGCAGGACCTGCTCGACCAGCTCGCGGCGCCGCGTGCGCACCTCGCGGGGACGGAGCTGGCCGGGCTCCCGGTGCACGTCACCGAGTTCAACACCTCGTACCGTCCGGACAACCCGATCCACGACACCGCGTACCACGCGGCGTACCTGGCGCCCGTGCTCGCCGGCGGTGGCGAGCTCGTCGACTCGTTCTCCTACTGGACGTTCTGCGACGTGTTCGAGGAGCTGGGCGTCCCGACGTCGCTCTTCCACGGCGGGTTCGGTCTGCTCACGCACCGGCAGATCGCGAAGCCGACGTTCCACCTGTTCGCCTTCATGGCCCGGATGGGTGCGGAGGTGCTCGCACGCGGCGACGACCACCTCGTCTGCCAGGACCCGTCCGGACGCGTCACCGTCCTCGCGTGGCAGCCGGTCGGCGGGACGGACGCCCCGCCTGCGCCCGAGCGGCACGACGTAGCGCTGTCCGTCCCGGTGGCCCTCGCCGGCGAGGTGTGCGCGGACGGCACCGGCGTGTTCGTCCTGCGGGAACGCGTCAACGAGGTCGACGGCAACGCGTTCACCGCGTGGCGCGAGCTGGGTCGGCCGGCGTCCCCGGACGCTCATGAGCTCGAGATCCTCCGACGGTGCGAGCAACCCGCGGTCGAGCACCACCGGCTCACGTCCGTCGGGGGTCGGGTCGATCTGCGACTCTCGCTCGCGCGCCACGAGGTGACGTTCGTCGAGCTCACCGCCGTCCTCGACACGCATCATGAGGGGCTCGACGACCGTCGGCTGCTGGGTGCGGACGACGACCGGCTCGTCGCCGATCACGAGCGGTAGCGATCGGGGCGCGTCAGCGACCCGGGGCGGCCTGCGGCATGTTCCCGTAGGCCTCGAGCTGGGCGAGGCCGACGTTCTGCGTGCTCGGGCTCACCGCGGTCACGGTCAGGCGCAGGCTCGTCGTGACCCGGGCCGGGAAGCGCAGGGTGGTCGCCGACCCGTTGGCGGCGAGGGCTCCGGTGGGCACGGTGGTGCCGTCGGAGAACAGCAGCGTCGCGGCGGTGATCTGGTCGTCGGGGTTCGGACGGCCGTAGAGGACCACGCCGTTGATCGTCGTCGGTGCCGGGAAGTCCAGCTGGATCCAGCTCCCCGCCCGACCCCCGTCGGTCGCCCACGCCTGCTCGAACACACGCGCGCCGTCGTGCGCGAAGCCTTCGATCGCGCGCGCAGCGGTCTGGCCGGTGAGCGGGGTCTGGGACGAGGCCGTGACCCGCACCCCGGCATCCCGGGCCACGTTGCCCACCGACTCGCTCGCGGTGACGTACTGCCGGGCGAGCCGCAGCGAGCTCACGAGGCCCCCGGCGCACCAGGGCTTCAGGCACATGATCGCGTCGTCCACGGCGTAGGCGCGGAAGGCGCGTGACTTGCCCGTCAGGTCGGCGCCGTCCACGTCCGGCGGGCGGGTCCAGACCGGGTACCCCTCGTAGGCGATGACGGTGTGCGCGGCGTCGTAGTCCCGGTGCGCCTGCTGCACGAACAACGCGGTCGCGGTGTGGTCCGCGTTGTCGCCGGTGCCGAACGCGATGGTCCAGTCCTGGGTGCGGATCGTCGTCGGCTGGAAGTCGCTCATCAGGGTCGTGAGGGTGTGACGCAGGGAGGCGGCGGAGTAGCTCGCCGTGCCGTCGACGGCATGGATGGTGAGGATGTCACCCCGCCAGAGCCGCATCAGGCTCTCGTGGTGGTGCACCATCATGCCGGTTCCCGATCGGTTGCCGTCGGGGAGCCTCATGAACACGAGGGAGACGTGCGGGGCGCCGACGAGGGTCTGCATGCGGATCGGCGTCCCGGGCACGCCGGCGTCCGAGGTCGTCCAGGAGTCCGCCACGCCGGCCATGCGCGCGTACGCGGCCATGCTGCCTCGTTCGCGGCCGGTCCAGTAGGCCCTGTCCCGGGCCGCGTCCCCGGCCGTGACGAAGACCGTGCGCACGGGCCGCCCGGCCGCGACGTCGTGCAGCAGGTCGGGGCTCTGGAAGAGGAGGTCGTCGTCCTGGTGCGCGACGACCTGCATCGCGCCGCCCGCGGTGGGGCCGGCCGTCGTGGGGAGGACGCGTGCTGCGGCGGCCGGCGACGTCGAGGTGGTCGACGGCGCCGGGCTCGTCGCGATCGTGCTCCGGTGCGTCGCGGGGTGGGACGACGGTTCCGTCGCGAAGATCACGAAGGGGACCACGCCGAGCATCGCCAAGAGCTCGCGCCGCGACACCTCGGTATCGAGCGCCGCGCGGACAAGGCGATCCATGGTCGCTGATCCTGGCAGACGAACCTGGGAGAACGATGGACGTATCCCGCACGCTGGAGCGCTCCGCGGGGAGGGCCGCGCCCGGGCCGGTCCTGGGACCGCGGCGCGCGACGTGCCTCACAGGACGAGCACGGCCGCACCGGTGACGCGGTCCGCACGGAGGTCGTCGAGCGCGCGATCGGCGTGCATGAACGCATACGGCCGCGTCGTGACGTGCAGGCCGATCCGGACCGCGGTCGCGAGGAGCTCCCGGCCGTCCTCCCGGGTGTTCGCCTCGACCGAGCGGACCTGCTTCTCGTGGAACAGGTGCCGCTGGTAGTCGAGGGGTGGCACGTCGCTCAGGTGGATGCCGGCGATCGCGAGCGTCCCGCCGGGGCGGAGGGCCTCCAGGGCGGCGGGGACGAGCTCACCCGCCGGTGCGAACAGGATGGCGGCGTCGAGCGGTTCCGGTGGCGGGTCGGCGGCGCCCTGCGCCGAGGCGCACCCGAGGTCGAGCGCGAGCGCGCGGGCGGCGGCCGAACGCGTCATGACGTGGACGGTCGCCCCCGCGGCGAGAGCGACCTGCGCGGTGAGGTGGGCCGAGCCGCCGAAGCCGTAGACGCCGAGCCGACCGCCGATCGGGACCTCGGCGCGCCGGAGCGCCCGAAAGCCGATGATCCCGGCGCACAGCAGGGGGGCGTGCGTCGCGGGGTCGAGGTCGTCGGGCCACGGGTAGGCGTAGGCCGCCGGCACGGTCACGAGCTCGGCGTAGCCGCCGTCCGCGTCCCACCCCGTGTACTCGGACAGCGGGCAGAGGTTCTCCCGGCCCGATCGGCACGCGTCGCACCGCCCGCAGGTGCGCCGGAGCCAGGCGACGCCGACGCGACTGCCGGCAGGGAAGCCCGTGACGGCGTCACCCGCGCCGACGACGACGCCGACCGCCTCGTGACCGGGGGTGACGTCCGTGCGGTGCGGCGACAGATCGCCGTCGAGCACGTGCAGGTCGGTGCGGCACACGCCGCATGCGAGGACGCGGACGAGCAGCTCGTCGGCCGCGGGCTCCGGGTCAGGGCGCTCCACGAGCTCGAGCCGTCCGGCGTGCACCTGCCAGGCGCGCATCCCACCGTCCCCGTCCGTGAGCCCCGCAGCGGGCGTCGGCGCCCCCGGTCCAGTGTGTCCCGGTCCCGGTGCGGGCGCACGGCGGGGTTGCGGTCAGCCGGCCGTGGCGAGCACCGCCAGCCGTCCACGCAGTCGTGGCCGGACGACGTTCCACACCGCGACCGCCACGGCGACCGTGATCCCGGCGATCACGGCCCCGGCGACGATGTCCTCGACGTGGTGAACATGAGCCAGCACGCGCGCCGCGCCGCCGACGATGCCCGCGACGAGCAGCACGAGCCCGACGCGCCGGCGGTAGAGCATGACCAGCAGCCCGACGGTCGCGGCGAGGGCCGTGTGGTCGGACGGGAACCCGTTGTCGGCCGGGTGCGGGAACAACGGGGCGACGGACGGGTCGACGACGAACGGCCGCGGGTCGGTGTGCACGGCCGCGGCGAGCTGGATCAGGCCCACGACGACGACCAGCGCCACGACCGCCTGGAACGCGAGGCTCAGCTTCGCGCTGGTCGGCAGCGTGAACCACACGACCGCGGCGGCAACCGGGACGAGCACCGGGACGTACTGGGCGAGGGCGACGACGAGGGCATCCATAGGGGCCGAGGGTGCCATCCGTGACTGGGTGAACGCTGGATGAACGGCAGGTGGACCGCGGCGTGGAGCGGTGCGACCGGGCGCGCACTGCTCATCGAGTACACGTCCCCGGTCGTCGTCGTCCGGCTGCGTCACGGTCGGCGCTCCGGCCGGACCCGTCGAACCGGGACTTTGGGCCTAGATGTCGCCGATCTCGGGGCGCCTAATGAGTTGTCGTTTCAACCTCAGGAGTCTGCGCACCCATGTCGAACCACCAGCGCGTCGTCGTCGTCGGCGGCGGAGTGAGCGGGCTCGTCACCGCCTACCTCCTGGCCCGCGACGGTGGGCCGGGCGTCGACGTCGTGCTGCTCGAGGCGTCCGAGCGGCTCGGCGGCAAGATCCTCACGCAGGACGTCGCAGGTCATCCGGTCGACATGGGTCCCGACGCGTTGCTGGTGCGCCTGCCGGCGATGCGGGCGCTGCTCGAGGACCTCGACCTGACTGGCGCGATCGTGGCGCCCGGCGCGAGCGGTGCGTTCATCTGGTCGCGCGCGCGGTTGCGGCCGCTCCCACCGAGCACGTTGTTCGGCATCCCGCAGAAGCTGCTCCCGCTGCTCCGGTCCGGGCTCCTGTCCCCGCTCGGCGTCGCGCGTGCCGCCCTCGACCTCGTGCTGCCGCGGACCCGCACGAGCGACGACCCGTCGGTGGGCGAGCTGGTACGGCCGCGGTTCGGCGCGCAGGTGTTCGAGCGCCTCGTCGACCCGATGCTCGGCGGCGTGCACGCCGGCCGCGCCGACGAGCTCAGCGCGCAGAGCTCGGTCCCGGAGATCGCGGCGCTCGCCCGGCGGAGCCGCAGCATCTACCTCGGCTCGCGCTCGATGCGCCGGGGATCGACGGCGTCGGGTCCGGCGCTGGTCACGCTCGAGGGTGGTCTGACCCGGCTCGTCGAGACTCTCGTGGGTCGGCTCGACGGATGCGACGTGCGGCTCGGCGCCCAGGTCACCGGGCTGCGCCGGGACGGAGCCGCTCGGGACGCAGACGCCCTGGACGGCGGTGGCCCCGGCGGCTACGTGGTGGAGCTCGCCGGAGGAGAGGAGCTCGCCGCGGACACCGTCGTGCTCGCGACCCCGGCGTACGTGGCCGCCGACCTGCTCGCCCGGGTGGCGCCGGACGCCGCCGTCGCGGCGCGCGAGGTGCCCTACGCCGACGTGGCCAGCCTCACGCTCGTCTACCCCCGCGACGCCGTGACCCACGGGCTGGACGGCACCGGCTTCCTCGTCCCTCCCGAGGAGGGCCTGCTGCTCGTCGGCTGCAGCTGGCTGCCCGCCAAGTGGCCGCACCTGACCGATCCGTCGAGCGTGCTGATCCGCGCCATGGTCGGCCGCCACGGCGACGACCGCTTCGCCTCGATGGACGACGACACCCTCGTCGCCCAGGTGCACCGCGAGCTGGTGCAGACGATGGGGATGAGCGCAGCACCGACGTCGGCGCACGTGCAGCGCTGGCCGCGCGCGATGCCGCAGTACACCGTGGGCCACCGGCGGCGCCTGGAGCGGATCGACCACGCGCTCACGGACGTCCCCGGCATCCAGGTCACCGGCGCCGCGTTCGGCGGTGTCGGCATCGCCTCGTGCGTGGCCCGCGCTCAGCGCACCGCCGCCGCACTGACCACCGACGTCGACTCCGCCGTCGCCTCCTCGAAGGGACCCGCATGAACGAGCAGACGCTGACCGAGACGATCGCGCAACGGAGCGCGACCGCGCCCTCCCACCCCGGTGGGCACCCGGGTGCCGCGACCCACCCCGGCGGGCATCCTGCCGTCCCGGTGTCGAGGGTCGACTACGACCAGCGCCCGATGCTCGTCTTCTGGGAGACGACGCGTGCGTGCCAGGTCGCCTGCCGGCACTGCCGCGCGTCGGCGATGACGCAGGCGCTGCCCGGCGAGCTCGACGTGGCCGAGGGGCGCAACCTCGTCGACCAGGTCGCCGGGTTCGGGCGGCCGTACCCGATCCTCGTGCTCACCGGCGGCGACTGCCTGCTGCGCGCGGATCTGTTCGAGCTCGTCGAGTACGCGTCGGGTCTCGGGATCCCGGTGGCGCTGTCACCGTCCGTCACCCCCGCGCTCACGCCCGAGATGATCGAGCGGATCGCGACGAGCGGGGTCAAGGCCGTGTCGATCAGCCTGGACGGCGCGACCCCGCAGACCCACGAGGGCGTGCGCGCGGTCGAGCACCACTTCGACGACACCGTCGCCGCGATCAAGGCCCTGGTCGCCGCGGGGCTGACGGTGCAGGTCAACACGACGGTCATGAGCGAGAACCTCCACGAGCTCGCCGACGTCGCGGCGATCGTCCACGACGCCGGGGCTCAGATCTGGGAGGTCTTCTTCCTCGTGCACGTCGGGCGGGGCGTCGTGTCGGGGGCGATCACGGCCGAGGAGCACGAGGACGTCTGCCACTTCCTGTACGACGCGTCGCGGTACGGATTCATCATCCGCACCGTCGAGGCGCCGTTCTTCCGCCGCGTGGTGACCGAGCGACGCGCCGGGCTGCCCGTCCCGCAGACCGCCGTCTACACCGGGCTCGCCGGCCGCCTGACCGAGCTGCTGGGCGAGTCCGACCGGCGGCCGAGCGCCCACACGGCGGCCACCCGCGACGGCAAGGGCATCTTGTTCGTCGCGCACGACGGCGAGGTGTACCCGGCGGGGTTCCTGCCGATCGGGCTCGGCAACCTGCGCGAACGTCCGTTGAGCGAGATCTACCGCGACGACCCGCTGCTCCGGCAGATCCGCGCGGCCGAGTTCAGCGGACGGTGCGGGGACTGCGCGTACGCCGACCTGTGCGGCGGCTCGCGGGCCCGCGCGTTCGCGGCGACCGGGGACCCGCTCGGCGAGGACCCGGCGTGCATGTACCTGCCTGCGGAGGGGTCGCGCGCGTCCTGACCGGGAGCGGTCCGAGGGGCCGGACCACCGCGGCGTCATGCATGCTGGTCCCGTGATCGACGACTTCGACGAGGTGCTCGCGCGCGCCCGCGCCGGCTCCGCCGAGGCCTTCACGCTGCTCTACGAGGACCTGGTGCGCCCGGTCGCGGCGTACCTCAGGGCGCGTGGCGTGCGCGACGTCGAGGACCTCACGAGCGAGGTCTTCCTCGCCGTGTTCACCAGTGTCGGCCGGTTCACCGGCGGCCAGGTGCCGTTCAGGTCCTGGGTGTTCACGATCGCGCACCGGCGGCTGGTGGACCACTGGCGGAGCGGCTCGCGCTCGGTCCCGCAGGCGCCGTACGAGCCTCAGGACGACGACCGGTCGACCGAGAGCGCCGAGAACCAGGCGCTCGACGTCCTCGGTGAGGAGCGGGCGCTCGAGCTGCTCGCGATGCTGACCGACGACCAGCGCGAGGTTCTGGTGCTCCGGATCGTCGCGGACCTGACGGTCGAGCAGGTCGCGGAGGTGGTCGGCAAACGCCCGGGTGCCGTCAAGGCGCTGCAGCGCCGCGGGCTGTCGACCCTGCGCAGGATCCTGGAGTCGGAGGCCGTGACCCTATGAGCACGTTCGACGATAACCAGGACATGAGGGCACAAAGCGACGAGCTCCTGCTGACCGGGCACACGGTCCCGGACGAGCCGGGACTCGTCGACCTCGTCGCGACCATGCGTCGCACCGTCGACGCGCCTGCTCCCCGTCCCACCCCGGCCCTGGCCATGCTGCTCCGCGACGGGATCGCGACGACCGCGACCGTGCCCGTGCGTGCGGCAGCGACGGCACGCGCGCGGCGTCGGCTCGGACGCCTGTGGCGCTACGTCGCAGGCCTCGGACTCGCCGGCAAGATCGCGCTCGGCGCCGGCATCGCGTTCGCGGGTGTCACCGGTGCCGCGACGGTCGGCGCGGTCCCGGCGGTGATCCAAGCTCCCGCACGCGCGGTGGTGAACGGCGTCGAGCACCTGTTCGCGCCGCGCTCGAACGTGCCGGTCGTCCCGGTGCCCACGTCGAGCGCGACCCCCGGGGCCGCGACGGATACGCCACGGACGACGTCGAGCGGTGAACGTCCTGCGTTCTCGGGGCACGGTCCCGCATCGCGGCCGACCCCGGGGGAGACCTCGCCCGGCATCCTCCTCGAGGGTCCGTCGTCGCAGACGGCTCGACCCGGCGAGGCTACGCCGACGCTGCCGGCACAGGCGGCGACGCAGGCGACGGAGAACGCCGATTCCGGTTCCGCGACGGTGCACGGGAAGTCGGACGTCGCGCCGTCGGCGACTCCGTCAGCGGCCGCGCGGTCGGACAAGGCTCCGGCCCACCCGTAGGCGCACGGCGTGGACCTGCGCAGGGGCAGGATCCCGGCCCCAGCTCCCGCGGACCTGAACCCGAGCAGCTGAACCCGTACCCCTGTCGGCGTGGACGACGATCTCCGAGGTGACAGCGGCCCACGAGTCGCACACCACTCACGCGCCGCACCCCAGGGTGCGGTCGATCCATCGGAGGACAGCACATGAGCACCTCAGCACTCGCCGCCGTACTCGCGAAGTTCGCCGGCCTGGACCTCGCCGGCAAGGCCATCGTCGGTGCGGTCGTGGCTGCCGGGGCCGTCGGCGCCGCTGCCGGCGTCCCCGCGATCGCGAACGACCTCACGTCGCCCTCGACCCAGCCCGCCTCGACGGTCGCCCCGACGACCGACCCGACCGGCACCCCGTCGGCGGAGGCGACCGAGCCGACCGCTGACCCGAGCGGGCAGGCCGAGCCCACGCAGGACCCGACCGAGCCCGCGGGCACGCGTCCGACGGACCTGCCGACGGCAGCGGCGTTCGGCCAGAAGGTTGCCGCCGAGGCGCGCGCCGGCGGTGTCGACGGCCAGGCGATCTCGGCCGAGGCACACGCGAGGAACGCTCTGCGTCAGGGCACGAGCGTCGGAGCCTCGGGTGACGTGCACGGGAAGTCGGACGCGGGTGAGCCCGCGACGGCTCCGACCGGTGCGCCGACGGCCGTTCCGAGCACGATGCCGACGGTCGCGCCGACCGGGGTGCCCACACCGCGCCACTGAGACTCCGCCGGACGAACCAGCGCGCACCCGAGACGTCGCAGCGCTGATCCGGCGCACAGGGCTGATCCGGCGAAGCCGAGCATCGTGGGACGCCCGCTCGCCCGCTCGCCCGCTCGGCCCAGGTCCGCGCGAACGCCGCCGCCCGACAGCATCCCCCGCTGCCGGGCGGCGTCGTTCGTCAGTCGTCCCGTGCTCCGGCGCGGAAGCAGGAGCACGGGTCCGGGACCCGCGCCGGGTCAGCCGCCGATGCCCCAGTTCTCGATCACGTAGTCCATGTCCTTGTCGCCGCGACCGCTGAGGTTCACCAGGATCGTCCCGGTGCCCATCTCCCGGGCCTTGACCAGGGCGTGCGCGACGGCGTGGGCGCTCTCCAGGGCAGGGATGATCCCTTCCTTGCGACTGAGCGCGAAGAACGCGTCGCGGCACTCGTCGTCGGTCGCCGTCACGTACTCGACGCGTCCGGCGTCCTTGAGAAAGCTGTGCTCGGGGCCGACGCCGGGGTAGTCGAGACCGCTCGCGCACGAGTACACCGGCGACGGCTGCCCCTCCTCGTCCTGGAGCAGGTAGCAGCGGAAGCCGTGGATGATGCCCTCGCGTCCGTAGGTCATGGTCGCGGCGTGCTCCCCGAGCCCGGTACCCCGGCCGAGAGGCTCGACCCCGATCAGCTCGACCGGGTCGTCGAGGAAGGCCGAGAACATGCCGATCGCGTTCGATCCGCCGCCGACGCACGCCTCGACGACGTCTGGCAGGTTGCCGGTCATCTCCTGGAACTGCTCGCGTGCCTCGATGCCGACGACGCGCTGGAAGTCGCGGACCATCAGCGGGAACGGGTGCGGACCGACGACGGACCCGATGCAGTAGATCGCGTTCTCGTAGTCGGCGAGGTACGCCTCGAAGGCCGAGTCGACGGCCTCCTTGAGGGTGCGCAGCCCGTGCGTGACCGGGACCACCGTCGCGCCGAGCAGCTCCATGCGGCTGACGTTCGGCGCCTGCTTCTCGATGTCGACCTGGCCCATGTGGATCTCGCACTCGAGGCCGAAGTGCGCCGCCGCGGTGGCGAGTGCGACGCCGTGCTGGCCGGCACCCGTCTCGGCGATGAGCTTCTTCTTGCCCATGTACCGCGCCAGCAGACCTTCGCCCATGCAGTGGTTCAGCTTGTGCGCACCGGTGTGGTTGAGGTCCTCGCGCTTGAGGTAGATCTGCGCGCCGCCGTTCAGCAGCGACAACGTGCGTGCGTGGTAGACGGGCGTCGGGCGGCCCTGGAAGTGCGTGCGGATGTACCGCAGCTCGGCGATGAACGATGCGTCGTTCTCGATCTCGTGGTAGGCCTTCGTGATCTCGGCGAAGGGGCCCTCGAGCTGCGGAGGGAGGAACTGCCCGCCGTAGGCCCCGAAGAACCCGCTCGCGTCGGGGACGGTCCGTCGTGCGGAGATCTGCCACGTGCCGGTCTGCTCAGCCATGAGTCACCCTCGTGAGACGTGTGCGGCGGTGCGCCGATGCCGAGTCTAGGGAGAGCGCGCCGGTGGTGTCCGGGCCTTGGGTGACGGTCCGCGTGGTCCGACGGGACTACCTGCCCGGTGCCGGGCCGCTCGTGCCGCGGACGGCGAGCGAGACGCCCAGGAGTGACTGGGCGACCGGTCCGAAGTGGTCGGAGTCCTCGATCTCGGCGAGCAGGATGCGTGCTGCGAGCGCTCCCATCTCCCGCAGGGGCAGTGCGACGGTCGTCAGGGAGGGGGTCAGCTTGTCCACGAGCGGGAGGTCGTTGAACCCGACGACCGACACGTCGTCCGGCGCGTGCCGACCCGCGGCGGCGAGGGTCTCGAGCGCGCCGAGGGCGATCAGGTCGTTGCCGGCCACGATCGCGGTGAACGGTCGACCGGAGGCGAGCAGGCGCGTGGTCGCCTCGACGCCCGCCTGCTCGGTGTACGACGAGCAGATGAGGACCTGGTCGGGGTCGACCGGGAGCTCGTGCACGCGGAGGGAGTGCCGGAACGCCGAGGCCCGCTCGCGCCCGGTGGACGTGTCCTGCGGGCCGGCGAGGTGCACGATCTCGCGATGGCCGAGGCCGACGAGGTGGTCGACGGAGACCTCGATGCCGGTGCGCTCGTCGCAGCCGACGTACGGCAGCCGGTGCACGGCGGTGTTCCGGTTGATCAGGACGGCGGGGACGCCGACCTCGCCGAGCTCCTCGACGAGGGGGTCCTCCCAGAGGGCGGTGGCGATCAGGAACCCGTCCGTGCCGCGGGACCGCAGGCGCTCGATCTGGGCGCGTTCCGACGCCTCGTCGTTGTCGGTGTCGGTGAGCACGAGCGTGTAGCCGGCCTGGCTGAGCACCTGCTCGGCCCCGCGCACCATGGGTGGGAACAGCGGGTTGGTGACGTCGGGCACGATCATGCCGATCACGAACGACCGCGCGGTGCGCAGCCCGCGTGCGAACGAGTTGGGCACGTAGCCGAGCCGTTTGGCGGTCTCGACCACCCGGCGGGTGGTCTCGGCGCTGACCCGGCCGTCCGGGTCCGAGTTCAGAGCCCGGCTCGCCGTGCCGGGGTGGACGCCGGCCGCCCGCGCGACGTCGATGAGCTTGACCCGGGTCATGGCGGAAACTGTAGGCGCTCGCGACGTCGGGCACCGTGCACCCGGCGGCGGCGAGGTGCCCGCAGGCCATCGCTCGAGCGGAGGTGACCGACGGGTGGCCCCGGGGATGGTGGGGACGCGGCTCCGGGCGGTTCCCGTCGACCACCACGGTGACCCTTGACACATCGCGGCATTGACGCGAGGGTAAGCGCAATCGGTTGTGCAACGCGTACGGCCCATGGGGACGAAATCCCTCGTCAATGGGGACATCCACCGGAACTGCCACGGAGGAACGGGTCATGTCTGGTAGCAATCGTTTGCGCATGAGGAGGGCCGCGCTGGTCGCAGTGGCGACGTTGTCGTTGATCAGCGCGTGCTCGTCGAGCCCATCGAGCACCGCGAGCGGAGGGACAGGAGCCGCCTCCGCCGACGCGAAGCCGCTCGTGATCGGCGCGTCCGTCTCCCTCACCGGGGACTTCGCGGACCCGGGCAAGGCGGTCAAGGCCGGCTACGAGCTCTGGGCGGACCAGGTCAACGCCAAGGGCGGCATCCTGGGGCGCAAGGTCGAGCTGAAGATCGTGGACGACACGTCGAGCCCGACCCAGGTCGTCACCAACTACCAGAACCTGATCAACCAGGACAAGGTCGACCTGGTGTTCGGCCCGTTCTCCAGCCTGCTCACGGTGCCCGCCTCGCAGGTGGCCAAGCGGTACGGCTACGCGTTCCTCGAGCCCGCAGGCGGCGGGCCGGCGGTGTTCGCGCAGAAGCTCGACAACCTGTTCTTCGTCCAGCCCGCGCCGGTCGTGAAGTCCGGCGACATCTTCGCCGACTGGATCCTCTCTCTCCCCGCGGCGGACCGACCCAAGACGGCCGCCTACGCCGAGCTCGACGACCCGTTCTCCGCCCCGATCGCCGAGAGCATCCGGGCCCGGTTCGAGGCGGCCGGCATCACGACCGTCTACAAGGAGGTCTACCCCGCCGAGACGCAGGACTTCTCGCCGATCATGTCCAAGGTCGCCGCCGCGAACCCGGACGTGCTGGTCAGCGGCACCCAGAGCGAGGACGCCTACGCCCAGGTCAAGAGCCTGGTGCAGCTGAAGTTCAGCCCGAAGTTCATGTTCATGTCGAACGGGGCGAACTCGCCCGTCGAGTTCCCGAGCAAGGTCGGCACGGCCAACACCGCCGGCATCATGTCCGCCGGTGACTGGTTCCCCGGCTCGACGGCCACCGGCGCCGCCGACTTCGCCGCCGCCTACATCAAGGCGTACGGCGGGACGGCCGACACGATCGACAACAGCAGCGCCGAGGCCTACGCGGCCGGGCAGCTGCTCGAGGAGGTCGCCGCGAAGACGGGCAAGATCGACAACGCGACCATCATCTCGACGCTGCACCAGGGCACCTGGCCGACGGTCCTCGGCGACCTGAAGTGGGACTCCATCGGCCAGCCCGAGGGCGCCTTCCACCTCGTCCAGTGGCAGAACGGCTCGCTCGTCCCGGTGTACCCGACGGCGATCGCCAAGGCACCTGCGATGTACCCGAAGCCCAGCTGGGGCGGGTGACCATGCACGCCCTCGTCCAAGGCGTGATCCTCGGGGTCCTGACCGGAGGCGTGTACGCGCTGATGGCCTCCGGTCAGACCCTGATCTTCGGGATCATGAAGGTCGTCAACCTCGCCCAGGGGGCGATGGTGATCATGGGCGCCTACCTGGCGTACCAGCTCTTCGTCTCCTTCGGTCTCGACCCGTTCCTCGCCATCCCGATCACCACGGTGGTGATGTTCGGCCTCGGCGTCGCGGTCCAGCTGCTGTTCCTGCGGCCGCTGCGCCGCGACGACAAGTCCGAGCTCAGCCTCCTCGTGACGTTCGCCGTCGCCCTGCTGCTCGAGGGCATCATGAGCGTCACCTGGAGCACGACGTACCGCAGCATCAACACCAGCTACGCGAACTCCAGCTGGACCGTGCTCGGGTACCAGATCACGGCGGTCCGGGTGTGGGCGTTCGCGCTCTCGCTCCTCGCGCTCGGGCTGCTGTTCCTGCTGCTCAACCGCACGCGGTTCGGACGCGCCGTGCGCGCGACGGTGCAGAACCCCGAGTCCGCGCGCCTGCTCGGCATCGAGTCGGACCGCGTCGCGGCCCTGGGCTTCGGCCTCGGCGCGGCCACCGCGGCGGCTGCGGGGTCGGTCTACGGGCTGCTCTACCCGTTCTACTCGGGCAGCCACTACGACCTGATCTCCCGGCTGCTGTCGATCGTCGTGCTCGGCGGCCTCGGCAGCGTCGGCGGGGCGGTGGTCGCCGGCGTGATCGTCGCGACGTCGTCCGCGGTGGTCGCCGCGACGGTCTCGCCGGCGTGGTCCGAGATGACGTTCTTCGCCGTGCTGATCCTCGTGCTGCTCGTCCGGCCGCAGGGGTTGTTCGGCACCGTCGGGAGGGGGGCGATATGAGCCGCGCCGGTGTCGCCCGCGGTGGCGGGTTCTTCCTGCTCCTGCTGGCCCTGCCCTTCTTCGGGCTCGCGCACTGGGTCGTGAACCTGCTCGTCTTCGTGCTGATGTTCGCGATCATGGCGAGCGCGTGGAACCTCGTCGGCGGGTTCGCCGGCTACCCGTCGCTCGGTCATGCCGCGTTCTTCGGCATCGGGGCCTACTCGATGGCGCTGATGTTCCACGGGGCCGCCCTGAGCAGCGGGTACGAGCCGTTCGTCGCGCTCCCGCTGATCGGGCTGGTCGGGGCGGTGATCGGGTGGCCGATCGCGATCATCTCGATGCGGACCCGTGCCGACGTGTTCGCCATCGTCACGATCACGTTCCTGTTCATGATCCAGACCCTCGCGTTCAACGTGCGCTCGCTCACCGGCGGCTCGCAGGGGCTCAGCCTGCCGGTCGCGCCGTTCCCCGCAGCGAGCTACGAGCGACCGTTCTACCTCGTGCTCGTCGCGATGCTCGCCGTCGCGATGCTGCTGACCTTCGGGGCGATGCGCAGCAAGATCGGGCTCTCCCTCGTCGCCGTGCGTGCCGACGAGGACAAGGCCCGGGGCATCGGCGTGCGGGTCAGCGGGGTCAAGGTGCTGGCCTTCTCGGTCAGCGTCGGGCTCACCGCGATGGTCGGCGGGGTGTGGGCCTACTACGAGACCTTCATCTACCCGCAGTTCGCGGTCGACCCGCTCATCACGATCGCCGTCGTCCTCATGACGTTCCTCGGCGGCCGGGCCACCCTGTGGGGGCCGGTGCTCGGGGCCGTCATCCTCGAGGCGGGTCAGCAGACCCTCGCGTACCGCCTCGGCGGCAGCCAGTTCTACCTGATCGCCTACGCGCTCGTGTTCCTCGTGATCATGCTGCTGCTGCCGCGGGGGATCCTGCCGACGCTCGAGGAGCGGATCCGGCTACGGCGCCGAGCGCGCGTCGCGAACGCCCCGGACACGCCCGGGGCTGCTCGCACGGCCGACGCCGGTCGCGTCGCCCTCGCACCAGGAGGTCGGTCATGAGCGCGCTGCTCGGCGTCGACGCGGTCACCAAGGTGTTCGGCGGCGTGCGCGCGGTCGACGGCTGCTCGCTCGAGGTGGCCGAGGGCAGTGTCACGGCGCTCGTCGGACCGAACGGCTCCGGGAAGACGACCCTCTTCAACATCATCACGGGATACCTCGGGGCCGACGGGGGTCGGGTCACGTTCGCCGGACGGGACGTGACCGGTCGGGACCCCGGACGGCTGTACCGCGACGGGCTCTCCCGGACGTTCCAGCAGGCGCGGGTGTTCCCGCAGCTGAGCGTCCTGGAGAACCTCGTGGTCGCGGCCGGCTACGGCTGGACGCGGCTGTTCACCCCGCGGGTCGGCCGTGCCGATCGCGAACGCGCGGACGAGCTCCTCGACGAGTTCCGCCTCGCGCCGGTCGCCGACCTGCTCGCCGCCGAGCTCTCGTACGGGCAGCGCAAGCTCCTGGAGTTCGCCGCGGTGCTCATGAGCTCGCCCCGGCTGGTCCTGCTGGACGAGCCGACGGCTGGGGTCAACCCGGTGATGATCGAGACGATGGAACGGCACATCCGCAGCCGGAACGCTGCGGGGATCACATTCCTCATCGTCGAGCACGACATGACGTTCGTCATGCGCCTGTGCGACCCCGTGATCGTCCTGGACGCCGGCCGGCAGATCTTCAGCGGACGCCCCGACGAGGTCCAGAACAACCCGCTCGTCCTCGACGCCTACCTGGGGGGTTAGGAATGACCGCCATCCTCAGCCTCACCGGCGTCGTCGCCGGGTACGGGGCCGGCGACATCCTCAAGGGTGTCGACCTGACCATCGAGAAGGGCACGATCACCTGCCTGATCGGCCCGAACGGCGCCGGAAAGTCGACGGTGCTCAAGACCGTCAGCGGCCTGCTGCACCCCCGCGAGGGGACCGTCGTCTTCGACGGCGACGAGATCAGCCGGCTCAGCCCCAAGGCCCGGGTGCAGCGCGGGATCGTGCACGTCCCGCAGGAACGCAGCCTGTTCCCGGGGATGACGGTCACCGACAACCTGCTGCTCGGCGGGTACCTGATCCGGGACGCCGCCGTCGTGCGGTCCCGGCTCGAGCAGGCCTGGGAGGCCTTCCCGATCTGCCGGTCCCGTGCCGGGGAGCGTGCCGGCTCGCTGTCCGGCGGCGAGCAGAAGCAGGTCGAGCTGGCACGCACGCTGATCCTCGACCCGACGCTCATCCTCCTCGACGAGCCCTCGATCGGGCTCGACCCGCGGTCCCGCGGGATCGTCTTCGAGAGCATCCGCACGCTGTCCGCCTCCGGGCGGACGGTGCTGCTCGTCGAGCAGAACGCCCGGTCCGGTCTCGCCGCCTCCGACTTCGGTGCGGTGCTCGAGTCCGGTCGGGTCCGCCTCGAGGCCACCGGCGCGAGCCTGCTCGACGACCCCGAGGTCGCCCGCCTGTACCTCGGCGCCGGCGCGTCCGCTGCGCCGTCCGCCACGCCACCACTGCTCGCACACGACGACGAGGGGATGCGCCGATGAGCGCCATGAACAGCCGGATCGGCTGGATCGGAACCGGTCGGATGGGGCACGCGATGGTCGCCCGGCTTCTTGCCGCCGACCAGGACGTGCACCTCTGGAACCGGACACGGGCCAAGGCGGAGGACCTCGCACCGCTCGGTGCGACGGTCGTCGACACGGTCGCCGAGCTCGCCGACCGGGACGTCGTCTTCACGATGGTCTCGGCCGACGACGACCTGCTCGCCGTGACCCTCGGGCCCGGCGGCCTGCTCAACCAGCCGACCGCCCCGCGGTACCTGGTGGACTCGAGCACGGTCTCCGCGGAGACCTCCGAGCGGGTGCGGCAGGCGGCGGCGGTGCGCGGCACGACGCTGCTCGCGGCACCGGTGAGCGGGAACGCGAAGGTGGTCGCCTCCGGGCGGCTGTCCGTCGCGGTGTCGGGTCCGCGCTCCGGTTTCGACGACGTCGAGCCCCTGCTGAGCCTGATCGGGCAGTCGGTGACCTACGTCGGCGAGTCCGACCTCGCGCGGCTCGTGAAGCTCGCCCACAACGTGTTCCTCGGCGTGGTCACGCAGTCGCTGGCCGAGATCCTCGTGCTCGCCGAGAAGGGCGGCGTCTCCCGTGCGGCGTTCCTCGAGTTCCTCAACAGCAGCGTGATGGGCTCGGTGTTCACGCGGTACAAGTCCCCGGCGCTCGTGAACCTCGACTACAGCCCGACCTTCACCCCCGTGCTGCTGCGCAAGGACTTCGACCTCGGGCTCGCCGCGGCACGCCGGCTCGACGTGCCGATGCCCGTCGCCGCCACGACTGCCCAGCTCGTCCAGGCCAGCGTGAGCAGTGGCCGGGTGACCGAGGACTTCGCGATCCTGCTCGACCTGCAGGCGGCGAGCGCGGGGCTCGCGCTCCGACCGGAGGACGTCACGGTCGACGACGGCCTCGGCAGGGACGGCCTCGGCAGGAGCGAGGCGTCATGAGCGCGCCGGCCGCCCCGCTGCCCGCACCCGGGCGCGCCGCCCCGCTGCCCGCACCGGGTCACATGGGAGTCGACTACGAGGAGCGGCTGGACTTCGACCGGCTGCGCCGCTACCGGCTCGACCGGGCGCGCGCGGCGCTCGAGTCCAGCGAGTGCGGGGCCTTCCTGCTGTTCGACTTCTACAACATCCGCTACACGACCCAGACCTGGATCGGCGGTGCGCTCGGGGACAAGATGACCCGGTACGCGCTGCTCACCCGCAGCGGGGGCCCGACGCTGTGGGACTTCGGCTCCGCGGCACGTCACCACCGGTTGCACTCGCCGTGGCTCGACCCGGCGGACAGTCGCGCCGGGATGCTCGGGCTGCGGGGCGCGATCGCACCGACCGCCGGCCTCATGGAGCAGGCGGTCCGGGAGATCGTCGGGATGCTGCACGACGCCGGGGTCGCCCACCTCCCGGTCGGCGTGGACATCGTCGAGCCGCCGTTCCTGTTCGAGATGCAGCGGCAGGGGCTTCAGGTCGTCGACGCCCAGCAGCTCATGCTCGACGCCCGCCAGATCAAGTCCGGCGACGAGATCATGCTGCTCACCCAGGCGGCGGCGATGGTCGACGGCGTCTACCAGGACATCGCCGAGGCCCTCAAGCCGGGCGTCCGGGAGAACGAGATCGTCGCGCTCGCGAACAAGCGCCTGTACGACATGGGGTCGGAGCAGGTCGAGGCGATCAACGCGGTGTCCGGCGAGCGGTGCAACCCGCACCCGCACAACTTCTCCGACCGGCTGATCCGGCCGGGGGACCAGGCGTTCTTCGACATCATCCACGCCTACAACGGGTACCGGACCTGCTACTACCGGACGTTCGGCGTCGGCCGGTCGACACCCAGCCAGCGCGACGCGTACACCCGGGCGCGCGAGTGGATGGATACGTCGATCAACGCTGTCAAGGCGGGCGTCGGCACCGACGAGGTCGCGGCCGTGTGGCCCCAGGCGACCGAGTTCGGCTTCGAGGACGAGATGGCCGCCTTCGGCCTGCAGTTCGGTCACGGGCTGGGGCTCGGGCTGCACGAGCGGCCGATCATCTCGCGGTTGAACAGCATGAAGGAGCCCGTCGAGCTGCAGGTCGGCATGGTGTTCGCGCTCGAGACCTACTGCCCCGCGGACGACGGGTTCTCGGCGGCGCGGATCGAGGAGGAGGTGGTCGTCACGCCCGACGGTCCCCGGTTGCTCACGCTGTTCCCCGCGGAGGAGCTGTTCGTCGCGAATCCCTACTGACCGGCACCGACCGGCACTGACCTGCACTGACCTGTACCGACCGGCACCGACCGGCACCGACCTTCCGACCGGCACCGACCTGTACCGACCTTCCGATCGGACGGTCGACCACCCTGCCGACCGTCCGCCCGAGAAGCCAGCGTTCGACCGCCCAGCTGCCCGACCGACCATCCGAAGAGGTGCCCGCCCGATGACCACAATCGATCGTCCGACCATCGACGCCCCGACCGAGCTGCTCATCGGCGGGGAGTGGAGGCCAGCCGCATCCGGCGACCGGTTCGACGTCGTCGACCCCGCGACCGGGACGGTGATCGCGACCGTGG
>JAJYCD010000078.1 GCA_021778635.1 Actinomycetes bacterium | reverse complement strand
CGTCCCGGAACGGGCACGCGTGCAGCTCGATCACCGTCGCCCCGTCCGGCGTCGTCGGACCGGCGGGGGTCGTGGCGTCCTCCCGCACCTGCGGGGCGAAGCCGACGTCGTCGAGGAGCGCGACGATCCGGCTCACGGCGTCGTCGCCTCGCACCTCACGCTCGTCGGGGCTCGCGTCCTGCGGGTCCGCCGCGGTCTGGGGGTCCGCCGCAGCACCCGCGTCGGCCCCGGGCTGGGTGCCCACCGTCGGCTGCGCGCCCACGGCGTGCTGCCCCCACCGCCGACCGGCCTCGGCCGCGACGGATCCCGGTCGCCCGGTCCGCAGGTCGGTCCCGTCGATGCCGCTCGCCAGCACGCGCGCGAGCATCCGGTACGAGTCCTCGGCGTCCGAGCCGGCCGGCTGCGCGACGGCGCGGAAGAGCAGCCGGGGACGTCCCGGGGTCGTCCGGAGCTCCGTCGCCCGCGCGGCGAGACCGGCGTCGACGAGCTGGTCGAGGTGCGACCGCACCGTGTTCGGGTGCAGCCCGACCGCGACGGCGATCGCCTGGACGTCCAGCGGGTGCGCACTGGCGCGCAGCGCTTCGAGCACGGCCACCCGGCTGACGCCGGAGAGCACGCGGTGGGTCTGGGAGTCGATCGGTTCGCGGTCCACGGGTATATTTTTCACTGAAAATGTAGTAAAAACAACCCGGGGTTGATTCGACCTCGACGACGAGCCCTCCAGGAGTCACCATGGCCACCGAGACGTACCAGATCTCCTCCACACCTCCGATCGACGGACCCGGCGGCGCGCAACCCCTCACGGCGAACGGTCGGGTCATCGCCGCGATCGAACGGCACCACGCCGCCTTGGCCGACGAGCTCCGGACGCTGACCGCACGCGTCCTCGAGCACGCGCGGGACGGCAAGCCGGACGCGGCGCGCACGGCGCTCGTGGCCTGGTTCACCGGCGAGCTGCTCCCCCACGCCCAGGCCGAGGAGGTCGCCCTGTACAGCGCGGGGACCGAGCTCGACCCGACCCGGTTGCTCGTCGCCGGGATGGTCGCCGAGCACCGCGCGCTGGCCGCCCTGGTCGACGACCTCCGCGCGGCCACCGACCCGGTGTCCGTGGCCGCCGCCGCGTCCGCCGCCCACGCCCTCTTCGCGGTGCACCTGGCCAAGGAGAACGACCTGCTGCTGCCCGCGCTCGACGACGCCGGGGTCGACCTGGCCGCCGCGCTCGACGGCATGCACGCGATCCTCGGCGCCGACCCCGAGCCGGACGAGCTCGACGTCCGCACGCTCCCGCACGGCGGCCGCCACGAGATCATCTTCGGCCGTCTCGACGCGCTCGCGCCGGGGGCCTCGTTCACGATCGTCAACGACCACGACCCGCTGCCCCTGCGCTACCAGACCGAGGCCCTGTGGCCCGACCGGTTCGTCTGGACGTACCAGGAGACCGGTCCGGAGATCTGGCGGGTGGCGATCACCCGTGCCGCCTGAGGCCGACGCCCTCGTCGACGGGCTGACCCGGACCGTCGCGCGGGCCTGCCGGCAGCTCGCCGAGACCGGTCACCCGCACCAGGCGGGACGCCTCGCGGCCGACGCGTGGGTGCTGCTCCGGTCGACGCACCCTGCCCAGGCCCAGCGACTCGACGGCGCGATGCACCACGCCGCACGGCTCGAGAAGCAGCACCCGACCGAGGTCGCCGCACCCGCGCCGCCGACCCCACCGGCACCCTCCACACCATCGACACCGACCGCATCGGAGCCCACCATGACCCAGGACGACAGCATCCTCGACGTCCGCAACGAGACCCCCCGCGACCGCCACGGCCTCATCTTCGAGACGTTCGCCGAGCTGCCCGCGGGCACCGCGTTCGTCCTGGTCAACGACCACGACCCGAAGCCGCTCTACTACCAGCTCGCCGCGGAGAACACCGACCAGTTCACCTGGGACTACCTCGAGGAGGGACCCGAGGTCTGGAGGGTCCGCATCGGCAGGCGCGACACCGCCTGATCCGGTCGAGCCGGCGTCCCCGTCGACGGGGGCGCCGGCTCGCGCGCGTGGGCGTCCCGGTCGGCGTCCGGATCGACGTCGGGTTCGGCGCTCCTCGCGAGCCACTCGATCAGTCCGCACACGGCATCGGTGCAGCCCCCGCAGCCCGTCGTCGCGCGGGTGGCACGAGCGACGTCCTCGACCGTCCTCGCCCCGCGTGCCCACCCCGCCGCGATCTCCCCCTTGGTGACGCCGTTGCACCGGCAGATGGTCGCGCGGTCCGGCATGAGCGTCACCGACGGCTCGACCTCGGCCCCGGCGCCGCGCACGGGCCTGAGCAGCAGCTGCGCAGGATCGGACGGCACGGGCGTCCGTCTCGTGTAGGCGGTGGTCAGGTCGGCGGCGACGGTGCCCGCCCCCACGCACGTCGCGCCGACGACGACGCCGCCGGCGACCACGACCTCGACGTGCCGGCCGGTCGTCGGGTCGCTCAGTCGCACCGCACGGCGCGTCGCGCCGGATGTGGCCGCCGACCCGCCGACCCCCATCGTCACGACCTCGAGCCCGTGGGCCTTGAGCCGCACGACGTCCGTGCCGCCCGGGTGCGACGCGGCCGACGGCCGGTCCTCCGGATCGGCCAGCATCGCGGCGAGACGTCGCGCCTGGTCCCACCCCTGGGCGATCAGACCGGTGCCGCCCTCGGGCGGCTGAGCGCAGTCGCCGATCGCGAACACGGCCGGGTCGGACGTCGCGCCGTCCGGCCCGACGACGATCCCCCGATCGACCGCGAGCCCCGCGCGTGCGGCGAGGTCGGTCTCCGGGAGCGTCCCCGCCGAGAGGACCAGCAGGTCCGCGGCCAGGAGCTCGCCGTCCGGGAGCAGCACACCACTCACCCGGCCTGCGGAGACGACGACCGCGTGGGGCCGGGCGCCGACGCGCACCGCGACGCCGAGACGCCGGAGCCCGTGCTCGACGGCCTGCGCCGCGTCGGCGTCGAGCTGTCGGTCCATGAGGTGCGGACCACCGTGCGCGAGGGTCACCTCGACGCCGCGACCGGCCAGCCCGCACGCGACCTCGAGGCCGAGCACGCCGGCACCGAGGACCACGGCGCGGCTGCTCGTCCGGACGGCCTCGACGATCGCCCGCGCGTCGTCCACGCTCCGCAGCGGGTGGGCCCCTCGTGGCAGCGGCGCGAGTCCCGGGAGCTGCGGGATGCGAGCGCGCGCCCCGGTTGCGAGGACGAGGACGTCGTACGCCAGGACGCGCCCGTCGGCCGCGGTGACGGTGCGGCCCGGCCGGTCCACCGCGACGCACGCGACGCCGCGGTGGACCGTGACCCGCTCGTTCGCAGGCGCGGGCAACGTCAGGGACGTGGCGCCGATGCGTCCCGCGACGAGCTCGCTGAGCAGCACCCTGTTGTACGGCTCGTGGTGCTCGGCGCCGAGGACCGTCACCGACGCGTCCTCGAGGCGTGAGACGAGCTCGTCGACGAATCGCGACCCGACCATCCCGTGACCGACCACGACCACGCGCATCAGCGGGCCACCTGGTCGGCGGGCACTGCCGGCACGGCGGCCCGGACATCCACCGCGCAGACCTTGAACTCCGGCATCCCGGAGATCGGGTCCGTCGCGTCGGTCGTGAGCCTGTTCGCGCTGCCCTGACCGGACCAGTGGAAGGGCATGAACACCACGTCCGGTCGGGTCCGCGGCGTCACGTGCGCCGCCACGACCGCGGTACCCCGCGCCGACGTGACCTCCACCAGGGCGCCGTCCTCGACGTCGATCCGGTCCGCGAGGAGCGGGTGGAGCTCCACGAACGGCTCGGGCTGTGCCGCGGCGAGGGCCGGCACGCGGCGGGTCTGCGCGCCCGACTGGTAGTGCTGGAGCACGCGACCGGTGACCAGGTACACGGGGGCGTCGGCGCGCAGGTCGTCCGCCGGTCCGTGATGGTCCACCGCGACCATCCGGGCGCGACCGTCCGGGGTCGCGAACCGGTCGAGGAACAGGCGCGGCGTCCCCGGGTGCGGCAGCTCGCCCGCGTCCGTCGCGGGGCACGGCCAGAAGAGCCCGTCGACGTCGGCGTCCAGCCGCGCGTGGCTCAGTCCGCCGTAGTCGGCGACGCCACCCGCGCTGGCGCGTGCGAGCTCGTCGAAGACCTCGGCCGGGTCGGTGGGGAACCCGCGGGTCACCCCGAGGCGCGTGGCGAGGGCGTTCAGCACCTCGAGGTCGGAGCGCACCCCGTCCGGCGGGTCGAGCGCCCGCCGACGTCGCAGCACGCGCCCCTCGAGCGACGTCGTCGTGCCGTCCTCCTCGGCCCACTGGGTGACCGGGAGCACGACGTCGGCGAGCATGGCCGTCTCCGAGGGCACGATGTCGCAGACCACGAGCAGGTCGAGAGCGGCGAGGCGCGCGCGGACGCCGTCGGAGCTCGGTGCGCTGACCACCAGGTTGCTGCCGTGCACGAGCAGGGCCCGGGGCCCGTCCGGGGTGCCGCAGCGACGGATCAGCTCCACCGCGGGGACGCCCGGCCCCGGCAGCGAGTCCGGGTCGACCCCCCACACGCGCGCGACGTGCGCGCGCGCCGCGGGGTCGTCGATCCGTCGGTAGCCCGGGAGCTGGTCCGACTTCTGGCCGTGCTCGCGTCCGCCCTGGCCGTTGCCCTGGCCGGTGACGGCACCGTAGCCGCTCCCCCGACGCCCCGGCAGCCCGAGGGCGAGGGCGAGGTTGACCGCGGCGGTCACGGTCGCGGTGCCCTGCGTGCTCTGCTCCACGCCGCGCCCGGTGAGCACGTAGGCACCCGTGCCGCCGTGCGCCGGTGCGGCCGCGGCGAGCAGCCGCGCGGTCCGCCGCACGGCGTCGGCGGGGACGCCCGTCACCTGCTCGGCCCGCTCGGGCCACCAGGACGAGACGCTCCGCCGCACCTCGTCCACGCCACGTGCGCGCGCGGCGAGATAGGACTCGTCGACCAGGCCCTCCGCCCACAGGACGTGCAGGAGCGCGAGGAGCACCACGAGGTCGGTGCCCGGAACCGGCTGCAGGTGCACACCGGCGCCGCCATCGGCGAGCGCCGCGGTCGCGCTGTGCCGCGGGTCGACCACGACGAGGCCACCTGCCGAGCGAGCGCCCGCGAGGTGGACCGTCGACGGCGGCATGGTCTCCGCGAGGTTGCTGCCGAGGAGCAGGACCGCTTGCGCGCCGCCGAGGTCCGCGAGCGGGAACGGCAGCCCGCGGTCGATGCCGAAGGCCCGGTTCGCACCCGCAGCGGCGCTCGCCATGCAGAACCGCCCGTTGTAGTCGATGTACGGCGTGCGGAGCACGACCCGCGCGAACTTCCCCAACGCGTAGGCCTTCTCGTTCGTCAGGCCACCGCCACCGAACAACGCCACCGCCCCGGGGCCGTGGGCCTCGCGCAGCGCGGTCAACCGCGCCGCGACGAGGTCGAGCGCGTCGTCCCAGGTGGCCGCGTGCAGCTCGCCGTCGGCTCCGCGGAGCAGCGGGGTCGTGAGCCGGTCCGGCGCACGCAGGACCTGCGCGCTCGTCCAGCCCTTCTGGCACAGACCGCCGCGGCTGGTCGGGAAGTCGCGTCCCGAGACGGTCACCGGCGCGCCGACCTTCTCGGCGGAGGCATCGGGCTCGGTCAGCGACATCGCGCACTGGAGCGCGCAGTACGGGCAGTGGGTGGCGGTCGCCACTCAGATCACGGCCGCGCTCATCGGGGCGCTGCGGCGCTGGTAGACGGCCCAGGTCGTGACGCCCAGGACGACGTACACCCCGACGAACGCCCACAGCGCCGGCTGGAGGCTGCCGGCGAGCGTGTGGGAGACGGCGAACCCGCGCGGGATCAGGAACCCGCCGAACGCGCCCGCCGCGCCTGCGATGCCGATGCACCCAGCGGCTGCCTTGCGCGCGGCGGCAACGCCGTCGCTCGTCGTCACGCCGTGCCGGAACACGGCCGGGATCATCCGGTAGTTCGCGCCGTTGCCCGCACCGCTCGCGACGAACAGCACCAGGAACGCGCCGAGGAACAACGCGAAGCTGGCCGTCCGCAGCGCGATGACGGCGCTGGAGGCGGCGACCGACATGACGACGAACGAGGCGATCGTCACACGCGCTCCGCCCCACCGGTCCGCGAGGATCCCGCCGACGGGCCGTGAGACCGACCCGACGAGCGCTCCGAGGAACGCGATGCTGACGGTGATCCGCGGGAACTGCGTCGCGAGCAGCGTCGGGAACACGCCGGCGTAGCCGATGAACGAGCCGAAGGTCCCGATGTACAGCAGCGAGATGATCCAGGTGTGACGGTTGCGGACCGCCGAGCCGAACGCCCGGTAGTCCGCCTTGGCCACGGTGAGGTTGCTCATCAGCCGCGCGGCGAGAACGGCTGCCAGCACGATCAGCGGCAGGAACATCAGACCTGCGCGCTCGAGCCGCAGCCCGGCCGACGAGACGATCACCAGCGGGACGGCGAGCTGCACGGCCGCCGTCCCGATGTTGCCGCCCGCGGCGTTGAGCCCGAGCGCCCTGCCCTTCTCCGCCTCCGGGTAGAAGAACGAGATGTTGGCCATCGAGGAGGCGAAGTTCCCGCCGCCGAGGCCGGCGAGCGCCGCCACGACGAGGAGCATCCAGAACGGCGTCGTCGCGGGCCGGGAGACGACGAACGCCAGACCGCTCGCCGGCAGCAGCAGGAGCAGCGCCGAGGTGATCGTCCAGTTCCGTCCGCCGAAGCGCGGGACCGCGAACGTGTAGGGAACCCGCAGCGTCGCTCCGACGAGGCTCGGGATCGCGATCAGCCAGAACTGCTGGTCGACGGTGAGAGCGAAGCCGGCGGCCGCGAGCTGCGGGACGACGATGCTCCACGAGGCCCACACGCTGAACCCGAGGAACTCCGCGAAGATCGACGGGTAGAGGTTGCGTCGGGCGATGCGCCGGCCGACGGTGCGCCAGAAGGTCGGGTCCTCCGGCTCCCAGTGGTCGATCCAGCGGTCCGGTCGGGCGACCGGGGTCGGGAGGGCACCCGAGCCGGGACCGTGCGGGTCGGCGTGCGCCGGCACCTCCAGGGTCGCTCGAGCAGCACGGACGTCCGAGTCGGCGAGGGCTTCCGGTGTCGTCATGGGTTCTCCTACGTGAGCGCGTCGGGGACCTGCGGTGGCGGCGACGCTACGAACCTGGTGTTTCCGACGCGGTGGCGCGCTGTTACCGCTGCGGAACCACAAACGCACGGTCCCCGAGCGGCCGCGGTGAGATCTCCGGGCCTGCGTTCGTGGACGCCACGCGTCTCACAGGAGCGGCGTACGTGCTGTGCGCGAAAGGTTCCCTCCGGGAAACCCACGGGCGACACCGTCGGAAACATGCGGTCCGTACGGTCGGCCCCAGTGGCCCGTCGGGCCGTACCGCCTGGAGGTCACGATGTCCGCACTCCCCCAGCAGCTCGTCGTGATCGGCGGCGGCATGGTCGCCCAACGGCTCGTCGAGGCGCTGCGCGCCCGTGACGAGACCGGGCGCTGGCACGTGACCGTCCTCGCCGAGGAGCCTCGCGCGCCCTACGACCGCGTCGCGCTGACGTCCTACTTCTCCGGGCGCGACCCGGAGAGCCTCTCCCTCGGCTCGCCCGATCTGTGGGGCGACCCGTGCGTGACCCTCGTGCGTGGCAGGGCGGCGACCGCCCTCGACCTCGCCGCCCGCACGGTCCGGACCGACGACGGCACGGTCCGCGGCTACGACCGGCTCGTGCTGGCGACCGGGTCGCGCCCGACCGTGCCGCCGATCGTCGGAGCGGACCTCCCCGGAGTCTTCGTGTACCGGACGATCGACGACGTCGCGGCGCTGCGCGGGTGGGTCGAGGAGAGGTCGGCCGGGCTCGACCGGCCGGTGCGCGGCGCCGTGATCGGCGGCGGGCTCCTCGGCCTCGAGGCCGCGGGAGCGTTGCAGGCGCTCGGCACCCGGACCACCGTCGTGCAGGTCGGCTCCCACCTGATGTCCGCGCAGATCGACCTGGGCGGCGGCCACCTGCTGCGACGACTGATCACCCGGCTCGGCGTCGATGTCCGCGTCGACACCACCACGTCGCGGATCAGGGCGAACGACCGCGGCCAGGTGGGGCGTCTCGAGCTCGCCGACGGCGGGCGGATCGATGTCGACGTCGTCGTCCTGGCCACCGGGGTGACGCCGCGCGACGAGCTCGCCCGGGCTGCGGGCCTCGCGGTCGGTCCGCGCGGGGGCGTCGTCGTCGACGAGGCGTGCCGCACCGCGAATCCCCGGGTGTGGGCCGCGGGCGAGGTCGCCTGCCTCGACGGCGTGTGCCTCGGTCTGGTCGCGCCGGGCTACGCGATGGCCGAGGTCGTCGTCGACCGGCTGCTCGGCGGGAGCGCCGTGTTCCCGGGGGCCGACACGGCGACGAAGCTCAAGCTCTCCGGGGTCGACGTCGCGAGCTTCGGCGACGCGTTCGCCCGCACCCCGGGCGCGCTCGAGCTCGTGCACTCGGACCCGGCCGCCGGCGTCTACAAGAAGCTCGTCCTGTCCGACGACGCCCGGACGCTGCTGGGCGGCGTGCTCGTCGGTGACGCGTCCGCGTACGCCGGGCTGCGTCCGATGGTCGGGCGACCGCTCGCCGGTGACCCGTCGGCCCACCTGCTCCCGGCCGGCAGCGCCGCCGCCGCGCCCGGCGGGGACCTGCCCGACGACGCGACCGTGTGCTCGTGCAACAACGTGACCGCCGGCACGGTGCGAGCGGCCGTCACCGACCACGGCTGCACCGACGTGGCGGCTGTCAAGGCCTGCACGCGCGCGGGGACGAGCTGCGGGTCGTGCGTCCCGCTGGTCAAGCGACTCGTCGGCGACGAGCTGCTCCGGGCGGGGGTCGCCGTCAGCGCCGGCCTGTGCGAGCACGTCGCGCTCTCGCGCGCGCAGCTCTTCGACGCCGTGCGGGTCACCGGGCTGCGCACCTTCAGCGAGATCATGCGCCGACACGGCACCGCGGTCGCGGGCCGGGGCTGCGACATCTGCAAGCCCGTCGTCGCGTCGATCCTCGCGTCCCTGGACGACGGCCACGTGCTGGACGACGAACGGGCGGCCCTGCAGGACACCAACGACCACGTGATGGCGAACCTGCAGAAGGACGGCTCGTACTCGGTCGTCCCCCGCATCCCCGGTGGCGAGGTCACCCCGGAGGGGCTGCTCGCGATCGGTCAGGTGGCGCTGGACTTCGGGCTGTACACGAAGATCACCGGCGGCCAGCGGATCGACCTGTTCGGTGCCCGGCTGGAGCAGCTCCCCGACATCTGGCGCCGTCTCGTCGACGCCGGGTTCGAGTCGGGGCACGCGTACGGCAAGTCGCTGCGCACCGTGAAGTCCTGCGTCGGGTCGACCTGGTGCCGGTACGGCGTCCAGGACGCGGTCGCCCTCGCCGTCCGGCTCGAGCTGCGCTACCGCGGCCTGCGGTCGCCGCACAAGCTCAAGCTCGGGGTGTCGGGCTGCGCGCGGGAGTGCGCCGAGGCCCGGGCCAAGGACGTGGGCGTCGTGGCGACCGATCGCGGCTGGAACCTGTACGTCGGCGGGAACGGGGGGTTCACGCCCCGGCACGCGCGACTGCTCGCCGAGGACCTCGACACCGAGAGCCTGGTGCGGACGATCGACCGGTTCCTCGTGTACTACGTCCGGACGGCGGACCGCCTGCAGCGGACCGCGCCGTGGATCGACGAGGTCGAGGGGGGGCTGGACGGCGTCCGCGCGGTGGTCCTCGAGGACAGCCTCGGGATCGCGGCGGACCTCGACGCGGCGATGGCCCGCCACGTCGAGGTGTACGAGGACGAGTGGAAGGCGACGCTCGACGACCCGGTGAAGCTGCGCCGGTTCGCGTCGTTCGTGAACGCGCCGACGACGGCGGACCCGTCGCTCGCCTACGTCGCCGAGCGCGGTCAGGTGCGTCCCGCGACACCGACCGAGCGCGCCGACCCGGCCGTGCTGGTCGCCGGTACGACCCTGGCGGTCCGGTCGTGACCGGCGCGCAGGTCAGGTGGCACGAGGTCTGCGGGCTCGACGACCTGGTGCTGGAGAGGGGTGCGGCGGCGCTGGTCGACGGGGAGCAGATCGCCCTCTTCCGGGTCGGTGAGCGGGAGGTCCTCGCGGTCCAGCAGCTCGATCCGTACAGCGGTGCGCAGGTGATCTCGCGCGGGATCGTCGGGTCGCGGGCTGGTGCCGTCACGGTCGCCTCGCCGATGTACAAGCAGGTGTTCGACCTGCGGACCGGCCGGTGCCTGGACGCTCTCGGACGCGAGCCGCAGGACCTGCGGACGTGGTCGGTACGTGTCGAGGGCGACATCGTGATGGTCGCCGCCGAGGGCCTCGTCGCGCCAGGCGAGACGGGTGCTGGCGGCGCTGCAGGTCCGGTGGACGCCGTCGGAGCGGCAGCACCATGACCACGCTCCTGGGCATCGACCTCACCGACCGCCGCGTGCTGGTCGTCGGCGGTGGGCCGGTGGCGGCACGACGCGCGGCGCAGCTGCTCCGGAACGGGGCGCGGGTCACGCTCGTCGCACCGGACGTGTGCGAGGACCTCGTGGTCCTTCTCGACGACGACCGGCTCGAGTGGCGAGCGCGGGAGGTCCGCGAGGAGGATCTCGACGGCACGTGGCTCGTGCACACCGCCACGGGGAGCCGCGACTCGGACGCCGCCGTGGCTCGGTGGGCGCACGACCGCCGCATCTGGTGCGTCGACGCCGCCGACGCGGAGCGAGGCTCGGCGCGCACCCCGGCACTGACGGTCAGCGGCGACGTCGTCGTCGGCGTCGTGTCGGCGGCTGCGCCGGACCCCGGTCGGACCGTGGCCGTGCGCGACGCCCTCGCCGAGGTCCTGCGCACCGGGGCCGTCGACCTGCGCCGTCGGCGCCGGGCGGCCCCGCACGCCGGGCGCGTCGTCCTGGTCGGCGGCGGCCCCGGTGCGGTGGACCTCGTGACCCTGCGCGGACGACGGGCCCTCGCCGAGGCCGACGTCGTGGTCGCCGACCGCCTCGGACCGACCGACGTCCTGGCGGAGCTCGCGGCCGACGTCGAGGTGATCGACGTCGGCAAGACGCCGGGGCATCACGCCGTCCCGCAGCACGAGATCAACCGGATCCTCGTCGAGCGCGCGCAGCGCGGGCAGGTCGTCGTCCGGCTGAAGGGCGGCGACCCGTTCGTGTTCGGGCGCGGGGGCGAGGAGGTCGCGGCGTGCCGCGCGGCCGGCGTGCCCGTCGAGGTGGTGCCGGGTGTGAGCAGCGCGTTCGCGGTGCCCTCCGCCGCCGGCATCCCGGTGACCCATCGCGGCACCACGGCGGCCTGTCACGTGATCAACGGGCACGCGGGGCTCGACGCCGCGGCCCGGGCCGTGCTGCGGGACGGGTCGGCCACCCTCGTCGTGCTGATGGGGGTGTCGGTGCTCTCGGGCCTGGTCGACGACGCCCTCGCCGGGGGCGCGGACCCGGGAACCCCGGTCGCGATCATCGAGGAGGGGACGACCGTCCGGCAGCGCGTGACGCGCGACCGCCTCGACGCGATCGTCGCCCGGGCGGGCGCCGTCGGGGTCGCGGCACCGGCCGTGATCGTCATGGGGGAGGTCGCCGCACCGGGCCTGCTCGACCCGCCGCCGCGCCGAGCCGCGGGACCCGACGAGACAATGGGCACGTGACCGACCACATCGACCCGACGCTGGCGGGCTGCACCATGCTGGTGACGGCCGACCGACGCGCGGCCGAGCTGGGCGCGGCGTTGCAGCGCCGCGGTGCCGTCGTCCGCTACGCCCCGGCGCTCAGCATGGTGCCGAACGAGAGCGACGCCCTCCTGATCGCGGGGACCCGCGCGCTGCTCGCCGACCCGCCGGACATCGCGGTCGTGACGACCGGCATCGGCTTCCGCGCCTGGATCGAGGCGGCCGACGCCATCGGGCTCGCCGACGAGCTGGTCGCCGCCCTCGGTCGTGCGCGCCTGGTCGCGCGCGGTCCCAAGGCGCGCGGCGCGATCCAGGCCGCGGGACTGCAGGCGGACTGGGTCGCCGAGTCCGAGACGTCCGCGGAGATCGCGGAGGTGCTGCTGGACGAGGGGGTCGCCGGTCGACGGATCACCGTGCAGCACCACGGATCCGGGGCGGACGGGCTCGACGAGGCGTTCACCGCCGCCGGCGCGCGGGTCCAGAGCCTCGTCGTCTACCGGTGGGGACCTCCGCCCGACCCGGCTGCGCTCGACGCGTCCGTGCGCTCGACGGCGGCCGGCGAGATCGACACCGTCGTGTTCACCTCGGCACCCGGGTGCTCCGCGTGGCTCGCGGCGGTCGACGCCGCCGGGGTGGACCCGCAGGTCAGGTCGCTGTTCCAGGCCGGCTCCGTCGTCGCGGCGGCCGTGGGGCCGATCACCGCCCAGCCCTTGATCGATCGGGGCATCGTCCCGTTGGTCCCGGCACGCGGGCGCCTCGGAGCCCTCGTGCGGACGATCGTCGACCACTACGGCGGGCTGCGCACCGTGGAGACCGTCGCGGGCCGGCTCCGGGTGCACCGACGCGCCGCGGTGCTCGACGGGCGCGTCCTCGCGCTGTCGCCCACCGGCATCGAGGTGCTGCGCCTGCTGGCCGACGCGCACGGTGAGGTCGTCACGCCGGCGCAGGTGCTTGCGGCGCTCCCCGGGGAGTCGACCGACGCGCATGCCGCCGAGGTCGCCATCGCACGGTTGCGGCAGGCCGCCGGGAGCCGGGACCTCGTGCGCACCGTCGTCAAACGCGGGTACCGGCTCGCGACCGAGGACCGCGAGCTCGGCCGGAGCAGCACGTGAGCCGCGCGCCGGAGACCGGCCCGACGAGCGCCGGCGGTTCCCCGGTCCTGATCGGCTGCTCCCACGGCACCGACAACCCGGCGGGCCGGGCGACCGTGCGTGCGATCCTCGCGGACGTCCGCCGCGCGCGCCCCGACCTCGACGTCCGAGAGGCCTTCGTCGACCTCCAGCAGCCGGCGGTCGCGGACGCCGTCCGTGAGGCGACGGAGGGTCCCGGCTCTGCGGTCGTCGTACCGCTGCTGATGTCCACCGGCTTCCACGTGGGCGTCGACATCGCCGCCGCCGTGGCGGGCCGACAGGCGACGAGCGCGGACACCCTCGGACCGGACGACCGGCTCGTCCGGATCCTCGTCGACCGGCTCGAGGCCGTGGGCGCGCGCCCGCGGGACGCGATCGTGTGCGCGGCGGCGGGGTCGACCGACCCGCGTGCGGCCTCGGCGGTCGAGCGGGTCGTCCAGGGTCTGCGCGCGGCCTGGCCGGGGGGTCCGGTGACAGTCGGCTACGGGTCCGCCGCGACGCCACGGGTCTCGGACGCGGTGAACGAGGCTCGCCGCGCGGGCGCCGAGCGCGTCGTCGTGGCGTCGTACCTGCTCGCACCCGGGTTCTTCCACGACCGGCTCCGTGAGTCCGGGGCCGACGCCGTCACCGACCCTCTCGCGCCGGACCCGCTCCTCGTGGAGATCGTCCTCGATCGGTACGCCGAGGCCGCGGCGAGGATCGCGCCGGTGTGACCGAGGAGAGCCTCAGGGGGCCGGCGTGATCGGGACCGGCGTGATCGGGGCCGGCGTGATCGAGGCCGGCGAGCGGAGCGCGGCGCAGAGTGCCACACCTCGACCGGCTACCCGCCGATGTAGGACATCTCGATCCGGTGGCCGGGTGCGCCGAGCGGTTCCGCGGCGCCGCGCGCCTCGGAGTACCGGTCGGTGCGGCCGCGCCAGATCCCACTCATCGCGTCCGCGAGCTCCGCGTCGGACGCACCACCGCGGATCAGTCCGCGCAGGTCGTGACCGCCGGTGGCGAACAGGCAGGTGAAGAGCGTGCCGTCGGTGGAGATGCGGGCCCGCGTGCACGCGTGGCAGAAGGCTTGCGTCACCGAGGAGATCACGCCGATCTCGCCACTGCCATCGCGGTAACGCCACCGCGAGGACGTCTCCCCCGGGTACTGCGGCGCGACCGGCTCCAGCGGCATGACGGCATCGATCCGCTCGACCACCTCGGCGGACGGGACGACGTGCTCCAGGCGCCAGCCGTTGGTGGTGCCGACGTCCATGTACTCGATGAACCGCAGCACGACTCCCGTCCCGGCGAAGTGGCGTGCCATCGGGACGATGTCCTGGTCGTTGTGCCCGCGCTTGACGACCATGTTGACCTTGACGGGCCCGAGGCCGGCCTCGCGTGCCGCGTCGATGCCGCGGAGGACCTTCGCGACCGGGAAGCCCACGTCGTTCATCGCCATGAAGGTCGCGTCGTCGAGAGAGTCCAGGGAGACCGTCACGCGACGGAGCCCCGCCTCGTGCAGGCGCGCGGCATGCCGGGCGAGGAGCGCTCCGTTCGTGGTCATGGCGAGGTCGACCGGGTGCCCGACCGGGGTCGTCAGAGCACTCAGCTGCTCGACCAGCACGGGGAGGTCCCTGCGCAGCAGGGGCTCTCCTCCGGTGAGCCGGATCTTCTCGATCCCGTGGGCCACCGCGACCCGGGCGACGCGCGTGATCTCCTCGAACGAGAGGACGTCGGACCGCGGCAGGAACGCGTGGCCGCGACCGTAGACGTCCTTCGGCATGCAGTACACGCAGCGGAACGTGCACCGGTCGGTCACGGAGATCCGCAGGTCGCGCATCGCTCGCCCGCGGGTGTCGGTGAGCACGGCATCGACGGACGCAGGGTCGACGCGTGCACGACCGCGCGGTGCCTCCGGTGCTATGCGCATCCGACCCACTCGTCCGTCCCGTCCGTGAAGACCTGGCGCTTCCAGACCGGCAGGAGCCGCTTGACCTCGTCGACCAGGAGCGCCGCCGCCGCGAACGCCTCGGCGCGGTGCGCGGCGGAGACCGCGACCGCCAGCGCGCACTCGCCGATCCCGAGCTCGCCGACCCGGTGGGACACCGCGAGCGCCTCGACCTCGGTCCGGGCCGCGACGTCCGCGGCCACCCGCGCCAGGACCTCCCCGGCAT
>JAJYCD010000010.1 GCA_021778635.1 Actinomycetes bacterium | reverse complement strand
AACAACCCCAGGAGACCATTCAATCTGGCAAGAAGTGCACCCATCCACAACATGGACAAGCACACCCCAAACCAACACCCACTCCCCCCACACACACCCCGCACAACACGAAGCACACGCAAGAAGAGCAAGCAATTGGCATCAACTACTTGGCACACTGTTGAGTTCTCAAAGATCCGACGCGCACCGTCATCAGCCTTCTGGCTCTCTGGCGGGGCTTCACTACAGTACTCGCACTCCTGGCGCTAGTCGAATCCGCCGCGAGGCGGCCTGACCGGCCTGAGTGCACCCCGCACGCTCGTCCGGGCGCAGATGCGCCAGACTCTCGTTACAGGGGGTGGCCACCCGCGGGACCAGCCATCCTTCAGCGCTGAGCGCTTCCGGTGTCTGTTCCTCCCTGCCGGGCGACATCGAGAACACTACGGGCGAGGTCAGGCAGCGTCAAATCGCAGGCCTTCCGCCCGTCATGCGCCGACGTCGACGACAGCGAGCGTCCTCTTGCCCCGGCGGAGGAGGGCCCACCGGCCATGGATCAGGTTCTCGCGGCGCAGCTGCACGCCCTCGTCCATGACCTTGACGTTGTTGAGGTACACGCCGCCGTCGGCAAGTGCGCGACGGGCCGCGCCCTTGGACGTCACGAGGCCGCTGGCCGCCATGAGGTCGACGACCAGGTCGCCGACCGCGCCGTGCGCACGCGGGAGCTCGGCGAAGGCAGCCGAGACCGTCGGCTCGTCGACGTCGGTCAGGTTCCCTCGGCCGAACAGCGCCTGGCTGGCGGCCACCACGTTGGCGGTCGCACGGGCCCCGTGCACCAGGGTCGTGACGTCTCCCGCGAGTGCGCGCTGCGCCTCGCGGGCCGCGGGCCGCTCGGCCAGCGCCCGCTCGAGCGCTCGGATCTCGTCGTGGGTTCGGAAGGTGAACACCTTGAGGTAGCCGACCACGTCGGCGTCGTCGGCATTGAGCCAGAACTGGTAGAACGCGTAGGGGCTCGTCAGGTCCGGATCGAGCCAGACGGTCCCGGTCTCGGTCTTGCCGAACTTCGTGCCGTCGGCCTTCGTGATCAGGGGCGTGGTGAGGGCGTGCACCTGCGACCGCGCCACCTTGCGGATCAGCTCCACGCCGGACAACAGGTTGCCCCACTGATCGTTCCCCCCGGTCTGGAGCGTCGCCCCGTAGCGCCGATGCAGCTCGAGGTAGTCCATGCCCTGCAGGATCTGGTAGCTGAACTCCGTGAAGCTGATGCCCTGGTCGCTGTTGAGCCGACGCGCCACCGTGTCCTTGGCGAGCATCGTCCCGAGCCGGTAGTGCTTGCCGACATCGCGGAGGAAGTCGATCGCCGACATCGGCGCCGTCCACTCGAGGTTGTTGACCATCACCGCGGCAGCCGGACCGTCGAAGTCCAGGAGGGGCTCGATCTGGCGGCGGATCCGCTCAACCCATCCGGCGACGACGTCCGGCTGGTTCAGCGTGCGTTCCCCGGTCATCTTCGGGTCACCGATGAGACCCGTCGCGCCACCGACCAGCGCGAGCGGGCGGTGGCCGGCCAGCTGGAGCCGGCGGACCGTCAGGATCTGGACCAGGTTGCCGATGTGCAGACTCGGCGCCGTCGGGTCGAACCCGCAGTACAGGGTGATCGGTCCCGCGGCCACCGCCTCGCGCAGCGCGGTCTCGTCCGTCGACTGGGCGACCAGCCCGCGCCAACGAAGGTCCTCGAGGATGTCGATCACGGCTTCTCCTTCAGAACAGGTGTGGCGCCATTGTGCCGCGAAGCAGCAGCGGCCCTGAACGCCGTCCGGCGCTGGGCCGCCGGGCGATACGCAGACACCGTGCGGTCGCCCGCCAGCCAGAACCGCCACGGGAAGCGCTCCGCATCACCACCCTCACCACTGACGCCGACCCGCGATCCGCTCTCGATGACCGGAGCCCCAACTACCCGTGGATCAGGTACGGCTTCGGTGCGCGCCGGACCGGACCCTGCTCCTGCCGGCGTCACCCGCAGGGCCAGCGCGTCACCGTCCAGCAGGCTGCGGCCGTACCACGTGAGGTCGACGCCGAGCGCAACCGCGAGGCGAGCGGGCCCCCGGGCGAGGTCGACGTCGGTGCGCACGACCCCCGAGGCCGTCCGGCGTGCGAGAGCGAGGTCCTTCCCGTCGACGACCTCGCCGGCACGGAGCAGCACGGCAGCCGCCGTGCCACGCGGGCCGACGACGATGTTCATGCAGTGGTGCAGGCCGAGGTGACGGTAGACGTACAGGTGACCGGGCTCGTCGAACATCACCGCGTTGCGTCGCGTCCGGCCGCGGAAGGCGTGGGAGCCGGGGTCGATCAGCCCGCCATAGGCTTCGACCTCGGTGATCCGGACGGTCACCGCGCCGTCGGGAGTGAACGTCGTCAGCTCCGCCCCGAGCAGGTCGCGCGCCACCGCCGTGACCTCACGCTCGAACCAGACGGGCGACGGGCTCGACCCGGTCATCGCGACGCGTCCATCCGTCGGCCGACGACCCGGCCGAACCCGTCCACGGTGACGTCGGCCCGGTCACGGGTCCCCTCGGCGGCGAAGACGACGTCCTCCTGCGCCATCCAGGGGATCCAGTGCGCCAGCACGGCGGCGCCGTCGCGCGCGACGCCCCGCGCGACGCGCGTCTCCCGCGGCGCCTCCACCCAGACCACGAGGCTCGCCCAGGCGTCGAGCGCGCGCGGGGCGCTCCCGCAGCCTTCGACCACCAGCACAGGCGCGACAGGGACGTCGTGCCACTCGGCGAACTCGCCCACCGCCCAGTCGTACCGTCGGTACCGACCCGGCTCGCCGTGCGCCAGCGGCTCGAGGACCCAACCCGCCAGTCGTCGCCACGCGGCGGCGAGCCCGGACCACCCCTCGTACAGGTCGTCCATGTGAAGCACCTGCGCACCGAGCTCTGCTCCGAGAGGGTCGGCGAACGTCGTCTTCCCCGACCCGGCGGGACCATCGATGCACACGAGGCGGACCGCGCCGAGCCGCGCAGGAGCGGCCCGCACCGAGGCTGCGACGTCAGAGGCCGCGGAGGCGCCGCCGGACCGGACGTCGTGACCTGTCACGGCATCAGACGGTCGCCCAGGACCGGAGCTCTGCCGACCGCGCCCGGGCGCTCAGGAGCTGCTCGGCGACCCGGACGGGTGCCGTGCCACCCTGTGCGGACCGGGACGCCATCGAGCCGGTCACCGTGAGCACCGACCGGACCTCGGGCGTCAGGTGCGGCGAGACCGAGGCGAGGTCGGCGTCCGACAGGTCCCACAGCTCGATGCCGCGCTCCTCGCAGACCCGGACGCAGGCGCCGGAGACCTCGTGCGCGACACGGAACGGGACGCCCTCGCGGACGAGCCACTCCGCGATGTCGGTCGCGAGCGAGAAGCCCTGCGGTGCGAGGAGCGCCAGCCGCTCGGTGTCGAACGTGAGGGTGGCGATCATGCCCGCGAAGGCCGGCAGGAGGACCGTGAGCGTGTCGACCTGGTCGAAGACCGGCTCCTTGTCCTCCTGCAGGTCGCGGTTGTAGGCGAGCGGCAGGCCCTTGAGCGTCGTGAGCAGGCCCGTGAGGTCGCCGATCATCCGCCCGGACTTCCCTCGCGCGAGCTCGGCGATGTCGGGGTTCTTCTTCTGCGGCATGATGCTCGATCCCGTCGAGTAGGCGTCGTCCAGCCGGACGAACCCGAACTCCTTGGTCGCCCAGAGGATCACCTCCTCGGCGAGCCGGGACAGGTCGACCCCGGCCATCGCGGCCACGAACGCGAACTCGGCCACGACGTCACGGCTCGCCGTCCCGTCGATCGAGTTCTCCACCGGCCCGTCGAAGCCGAGCTCCGCCGCGACGGCGGCCGGGTCGAGACCGAGCGACGAGCCCGCAAGCGCGCCAGAGCCGTACGGCGAGCGGGCGGCACGTCGGTCCCAGTCCGTCCAGCGCTCGACGTCGCGCAGCAGCGGCCACGCATGCGCGAGCAGATGGTGCGCGAGCAGGACGGGCTGGGCGTGCTGGAGATGGGTGCGGCCCGGCATCGGCGCGCCCGGGTGGGCGTCGGCCTGGTCGACGAGGGCGTCGACCACGTCCAGCACGAGCCCGGCGATCGCGCGGGCCTCGGTGCGCAGGTACATCCGGACGAGCGTCGCGATCTGGTCGTTGCGCGATCGCCCGGCCCGCAGCTTGCCGCCGAGCTCCGCGCCCGCGCGGTCGATCAGACCTCGCTCGAGGGCGGTGTGCACGTCCTCGTCCGCGAGCACCGGGAGGAACGCACCGCTCCCGACGTCGACCCGCAGTCGCTCGAGGGCGTCGAGCATGCCGGCCAGCTCGGCGTCGTCGAGCAGGCCCGCGGCATGGAGCACCCGTGCGTGCGCCGTGGACCCGGCGATGTCGTACGGCGCGAGGCGCCAGTCGAAATGGGTGGACTGGGAGAGCGCCGCGAGAGCCTCGGCCGGTCCACCGCTGAACCGTCCACCCCACAGGCTCATCGGGACGCCGGCCATCTCACCCGAGGTGGCCGGCGTGCCCGCGGACAGCTCAGACATCGGCGTCCGCACCGGCGGCCGGCAGGTCGCCGACGCCGAAGTCCACGCCGTTGCCGAACTTGACGTCGCGCGCGGCGGACAGCTTGGCGGTCAGGCCGTAGATCGCGATGAACCCCTTGGCCTGTGACTGGTCGAACGTGTCACCGGTGTCGTACGTCGCCAGGTTGAAGTCGTACAGGCTCGCCTCGCTGCGCCGACCGGTGACCATCGCGCGGCCACCGTGCAGCACGAGCCGCACGTCGCCCGAGACGTAGCGCTGGGTGTCGTCGATGAACGTGTCGAGCGACCGCTTGAGCGGGGAGAACCACATGCCGTCGTAGACGAGCTCGGTCCAGCGCTGCTCGACGCCCCGCTTGAAGCGGGCCTGCTCGCGCTCGACGGTCACGTTCTCGAGCTCCTGGTGCGCGGCGATCAGCGCCATCGCACCCGGCGCCTCGTAGATCTCGCGGGACTTGATGCCGACGAGCCGGTCCTCGACCATGTCGATCCGCCCGACCCCCTGGGCACCCGCGCGCCGGTTCATCTCCTGGATCGCCTGCAGCGGGGTCACGGGCACACCGTCCAGAGCGACCGGGACGCCCTGCTCGAACGTGATGACGACCTCGTCGGCCACCGGCGGGAAGGTCGGGTCGTCGGTGTAGCTGTAGACGTCCTTGGTCGGCGCGTTCCAGATGTCCTCGAGGAAGCCTGTCTCGACGGCCCGACCCCAGACGTTCTGGTCGATCGAGAACGGGTTGTGCTTCGTCGTCGCGATCGGCAGCGCGTGACGCGTCGCGTACTCGATCGCCTTGTCGCGCGTGAGCGCGAGGTCGCGGATCGGGGCGATGCACTGCATCTCCGGGGCGAGCGACGTGATGCCGACCTCGAAGCGGACCTGGTCGTTCCCCTTGCCCGTGCAGCCGTGGGCGACGGTCGTCGCACCGAACTGCCGCGCCGCGCGGACGAGGTGCTTGACGATCACGGGCCGCGAGAGCGCGGAGACGAGCGGGTACCGGTCGAGGTAGAGGGCGTTGGCGCGCAGGGCCGGCATGCAGTACTCCTCGGCGAACTCGTCGCGGGCGTCCGCGACGTACGCCTCGACCGCACCGCAGTCCAGAGCACGCTGGCGGATGACCTCGAGGTCCTCGCCGCCCTGGCCGACGTCGACCGCGACGGCGATCACCTCGGCACCCGTGGCCTCGGCGATCCAGCCGATGCCCACGGAGGTGTCCAAGCCACCGGAGTAGGCGAGCACGACACGTTCAGTCATCACAGTTCTCTTTCGTCGAGGCGGGGTTCCAGTGTCCCAGCAGCATGGGTGGTGCGGGCGTCGTCGTCGTTGTTCGGTTCACGCGCCGTCGCTGGCGAGTGCGAGGAAGCGGTCGGCGAGCTCGGCGCCCGCGGTGCTCGCCGTCGGCGAGTGGTCGCGCGCGATCACCAGGACGGTGTCGTCCCCGGCGATCGTCCCCAGGACGGAGGGCATCACCGAGTGGTCGATCGCCGACGCGAGGAACTGCGCGGCGCCCGGTGGTGTCCGCAGCACCACGAAGCTCCCGGACGCCTCGGCAGTCACCAGCAGCTCGGCGCAGAGGCGAGCCAGACGGGTGGCGAGCTGCTCGACGTCGGGCGCGCGTTGTGGTGAGCGGTCACCTCCCTCGCCGGGCAACGCGTAGAGGAGCGATCCCGCGGTGCTGCGGATCCGGACGGCCCGGAGCTCGACGAGATCGCGCGACAACGTCGCCTGGGTGACCGAGACTCCGGCATCGGCCAGGGCGTTCGCGAGCTCCGACTGCGAGTGGATCTCATGGTGCTCGAGCAGCGACGCGATCAGCGCGTGCCGCGCCGCCTTGGTCGCCGGGACGACGCCCGACGACCCGGTCGCGGCGGTCTGGTCGCTCACGAGTGCTCCAGGAGCCACGTCAGCAGGGCCTTCTGGGCGTGCAGGCGGTTCTCCGCCTCGTCCCAGACGACCGACTGCCGTCCGTCGATCACCTCGGCCGTGATCTCCTTCCCGCGGTACGCGGGAAGGCAGTGCAGCACGATCGCGTCCGGAGCGGCGAGAGCCAGGGCCGCCCCGTCGAGGCGGAACGGGACGAAGGGCAGCTCGCGCACGGCGGCCTCGTCCTCCTGACCCATCGACACCCAGGTGTCGGTCGCGACGACGTCCGCGCCGGTGACGGCCGCGCCGAGGTCGTGCGTGACGAGCACCGAGCCGCCGGTCGTGCGCGCCCGCTCGGTCGCCGCGGCGAGGACCACCGGATCCGGCAGGTAGCCCTCCGGGGTGCCGATTCGCACATGGAGCCCCGCGGTCGCCCCGCCGAGAAGATACGAGTGCGCCATGTTGTTCGCTCCGTCGCCGACATAGGCGAAGGTCTGCCCGGCGAGCGCGTCGAGGCCGCCGCGGTGCTGGGCGACCGTGGTGAGGTCGGCGAGGATCTGGCACGGGTGGAACTGGTCCGTGAGCGCGTTGACCACCGGCACGCCGCCGACCGCCGCCATCTCCTCGAGGCGCGACTGGTCGAACGTGCGCCAGACGATCGCGGAGACCTGGCGACCGAGCACGCGCGCCGTGTCCGCGACGGACTCGCGCACGCCGATGCGCGCGAGGTTGCCGTCGACCGCGAGCGGGAAGCCGCCGAGCTCGGCGATGCCGGTTGCGAACGACACCTGGGTCCGCAACGTCGGCTTGTCGAAGATGACCGCGACCGCGCGCGGACCCGCGAGCGGCCGACGCACGTAGCGGTCTTCGCGGAACGCCAGCGCGAGCGCGAGGACCTCGCGCTGCTCGGCAGGGTTGAGGTCGTCGTCCCGGAGGAAGTGCCGGACCATGTCAGATCTCCGTCTCGGTGGTGGACCCGGCCGACGACGCGACGTGCTGCACGAAGTCGGCGGCCTGGTCGCGGGTCAGGATCAGGGGCGGGGCGAGCCGCAGGGTCGTGGGGGTGCAGGCGTTGATGATGAAACCGGCGTCGAGCGCCCGCGCCGCGAGGTCCGCGGCAGCGGGCTGACTGAGCTCGATCGCGATCAGCAACCCGTCACCTCGCACCTCACGCACGAGCGGATGACCCGTCGCCGCGACACCGGCGCGCAGGTACGCCCCCAGCTCCCGGACGTGCGCGAGCAACCCGTCGCGCTCGATCACACCGATCGTCGCGAGCGCGGCGGCCGCGGCCACCGGGTTCCCGCCGAAGGTCGTCCCGTGCTGACCGCGCCCGAGCAACGTGGCCGCGCGCTCGCCGAACGCGACGACCGCACCGATCGGGAACCCGCCGCCGAGCCCCTTCGCGAGCGTCACGACGTCCGGGGTGATCCCCCCGCCGAGGGAGGGATGCTGGTAGGCGAACCACGCTCCGGTCCGTCCCATCCCCGTCTGCACCTCGTCGAGGACGAGCAGCGCGCCGCACGCGGCGGTGAGCTCGCGCGCCCGGGCCAGGTAGCCGGGCGGCAGGGGCCGGACGCCGGCCTCGCCCTGGATCGGCTCGACGACGAGGGCGGCCACGTCGTCGCCGAGCGCAGCCTCGAGCGCGTCGACGTCGCCGAACGGGAGGAACTCGACTCCGCCCGGGAGCGGCTCGAACGGCTCCCGGTAGGCGGCCTTGTGCGTGAGTGCCAGCGCGCCCATGGTGCGGCCGTGGAACGCCCCCTCGAGAGCCAGGATCCGCGGACGTCCGGTACGTCGCGCCATCTTCACGACGGCCTCGTTGGCCTCGGTGCCAGAGTTCGTGAGGAACACGCGTGACCCGTGGTCGGCACCAGCGAGCTGGAGAAGTCGCTCGGCCAGCGCGATCTGGGTCGGCGTGGCGAAGAAGTTCGAGACGTGGCCGAGGGTGCCGAGCTGTGCCGAGATCGCGGCAGTCAGCGTCGGATGCGCGTGGCCGAGGGAGTTGACCGCGATCCCCGCCAGCAGGTCGAGGTAGCGCACACCGTCCGCGTCCCAGACGTACGCGCCCTCGCCACGCACGAGCACCCGTTGCGGTGTGCCGAACGTGTCCATGAGCGCGTGGCCGTAGCGCTCCGTCCAGGCGGCGACGCTCCCGGCGCCGTCCGGCCGTGCGACCGCGACCGGCCTCGGGCTCTCCACCGCTCCGCTCACGCGCCGTCCTCCGTCGTCTCGTCGGGTAGGACCATCGTGCCGATGCCCCGGCTGGTGAAGACCTCGACGAGGATCGAGTGCGGTGCACGCCCGTCGATCACGTGGGCCTGACTCACCCCGCCGTCGACGGCCCGCAGGCACGCCTCCATCTTCGGCCGCATCCCGGAGTCGAGCGAGGGCAGCAGTGCCGCGAGCTCGGTCGCCCGGATCTCGCTCGCGAGCGACGACCGGTCAGGCCACCGCGTGTAGAGACCCTCGACATCGGTGAGGACGATGAGCTTGCGCGCACCGAGGGCGATCGCGAGGGCGGCGGCAGCCGTGTCGGCATTCACGTTGAGGACCTGCGACGGGTCGTCGACGTCCGGCGCCACTGTCGACACGACCGGTATCCGCCCGGCCGCGAGCAGGTCCAGGACGGCGCCGGGGTTGACCTCGACGACATCCCCGACGAGCCCGATGTCGACCGGCTCACCGTCGACCAGGGCCGTGCGTCGACGCGCGCGGAGCAGGCCGCCGTCCTCGCCCGAGAGACCGACCGCGTGCGGTCCGTGCGCGTTGAGCAGCGCGACGAGCTCGCGCGAGACCTGGCCGGTCAGCACCATCCGGACGACGTCCATCGCCTCCGGCGTCGTGACCCGGAGCCCGCCACGGAACTCGCTCTCGATCCCGAGCCGGTCGAGCATCGCGCTGATCTGCGGCCCACCACCGTGGACGACAACCGGGTGCAGCCCGACGTGTCGGAGGAAGACCATGTCCTGGGCGAAGGCGCGCTTGAGGTCCTCGTCGACCATCGCGTTGCCGCCGTACTTGACAACGACGAGCGCACCCGCGAAGCGCTCCAGCCACGGGAGGGCCTCGATCAGGACCTCGGCCTTCTGGTCCGGCCGCAGGTCCGTCCGCGTGTCGAAGGCGACGGCATCGTTCGCGACGGCATCGTTCGTGACGGCATCGGTCATGACGAGTACGCGCTGTTCTCGTGGACGTAGTCGTGCGTGAGGTCGTTGGTCCACACGGTCGCCTCGGCCGTGCCGGCGTGCAGGTCGACGAGGACGTGGACCTCGCGCGCGGAGGCCAGGTCCACGAGCGACCTGTCGGCGCCCACCCCGCCGGCTCGACACACCTGGACCCCGTTGATCGAGACGTCGAGGAGGTCCGCGTCGAACGCCGCGACGTCCACGGGCACCGTGCCCACCGCGGCGAGGACACGACCCCAGTTCGGGTCGTTGCCGAACACGGCCGCCTTGAACAGGTTCGACCTGGTCACGGCTCTCGCAACGGCGACCGCTGCGTCCTCGCTCCCGGCGTTGACCACCTGTACGGCGATGTCGTGACTGGCACCCTCCGCATCGGCGACCAGCGCGCGCGCGAGGGAGCGGCTCACCTCGGCAACCGCGGAGTGCAACTCCTCCGCGGAGGGGCTCACGCCGCTCGCTCCGGAGGCGAGCAGGACGACGGTGTCGTTCGTCGACATGCAGCCGTCCGAGTCGACACGGTCGAACGTCGACCGCGTCGCCGCACGCAGAGCCCGATCCGCGCCCTCGGCGGTGGTCACGGCATCCGTCGTGAGGACGACGAGCATCGTGGCGAGCCCCGGGGCCAGCATGCCGGCGCCCTTCGCCATGCCGCCGACCGACCAGCCGTCGCGTTCGGCCACGGCCGTCTTCGAGACGGTGTCGGTCGTCATGATCGCGGCGGCGGCGTCGTCACCCCCGTCCTCGGCGAGCGCGACGACGGCGGCATCGATGCCCGGCAGCAGCGCGTCCATCGGGAGCCGCTCACCGATCAGTCCGGTCGAGCACACGATCACGTCACCCGCGGAGCGGTCGAGGGCCGCACCGACCCGCTCGGCGGTACGGTGCGTGTCGGCGAAACCCTCGGGACCGGTGCACGCGTTCGCGCCGCCGGAGTTCAGCACGACGGCCGACACGACGCCGTCGGCTACCACCTGGCGCGACCACACCACCGGTGCCGCGACCACGCGGTTCGTCGTGAACACGGCGGAGGCGACCTGCAGCGGCCCGTCGTTCACCACCAGGGCGAGGTCCGGCCGACCGGACTTCTTGAGGCCGGCGGTGATGCCGGCGGCCCGGAACCCCCGGGGTCGGGTGACGGTCACGGTGCGACTCCGTTCACGGTGAGTCCGGTCGTCTCCGGGAGGCCGAGGGCGAGGTTCAGCGACTGCATCGCGCCTCCTGCGGTGCCCTTGACGAGGTTGTCGATCGCCGTGACGGTGACGACCCGCTTGGCCCGCTCGTCCACGACCACCTGGACGAGCGCCGTGTTGGCGCCCAGCGCCATCGCCGTCGACGGCCACTGCCCGTCGGGAAGGAGCTCGACGAACGGCTCGTCCGCGTAGGCCGACCGCCACGCCTCCCGCACGTCGGAGGGCGTCGCACCGGCGACGAGCCGGGCCGTCGCGGTCGCGAGGATCCCCCGGGACATCGGGACGAGCGTCGGGGTGAACGACATGCGAATCGCCGTGCCCCCGGCTCGCGCGAGGTTCTGCTCGATCTCGGGGATGTGCCGGTGCACGCCGCCGACCGCGTACGGCTGAGCCGAGCCGAGAGCCTCGCTCGCCAGCAGGTGCTGCGCGAGCGTCTTCCCGGCACCGGAGTACCCGTTCGCGAGCACCGCGACCAGGTCGAGGGGCTCGATGACCCCCGCGGCGAGGCCCGGCTGGAGACCGAGGGTCGCCGCCGTCACGTTGCAGCCGGGCACTGCGATCCGCCGCGCTGCTGCGAGGATGTCCCGCTGGTCGCGCGCGCGGCCCTCGCCGGCGTGCAGCAGCTCGGGGAGCCCGTAGGGCCAGGTCCCCGCGTGCGGGCTGCCGTAGAACGCCTCCCAGTCCGTCGGGTCGACCAACCGGTGGTCGGCGCCGAGGTCCACCAGGATCGACCCGTCCCCCGCTGCCTCGAGCTCCGCGGCGATCGCACCCGACGCGCCGTGCGGCAACGCGAGGACGACGACGTCGTGGCCGGCGAGGGCCGCCGACGTGGTCGGTTGGAGCACCCGCTCGGCCAGCGTGCGAAGGTGCGGGTGGTGGCTGCCGAGAGTGGTTCCGGCGCTCGCGTGGGCCGTGAGCGCGCCGATCCGGGCGTCGGGGTGCATCAGCAGGACGCGCAGCATCTCTCCACCGGCGTACCCGCTCGCACCGGCGACCGCCACAGTGAATGACATGTGCATGAACATACACCCAAGCGAGGATTCATGTGACCCGATCTCGGGCCCGTCTCGCCGACGCGATCACCACCATCCCCAGGGACGTCGACCGCCGGGAAGATCGCCGACCCGTCCTGCGTTCCCCGAGCATGCGAGCCATCCACGCGACCACGTCCGGTGGACCCGAGGTCCTGCGCCTCGTCGAGATCCCCGAGCCCACGCCGGCTCCCGACGAGGTCCTCGTCCGGGTCGACGCCGCGGGCGTGAACTTCATCGACACCTACCGGCGGAGCGGCCTCTACCCGATGCCCTTCCCGCACGTCGTCGGTGGAGAGGGCGCCGGGACCGTCATCATGCTCGGGGACGACGTCCACGGCATCTCGGTCGGCGACCGCGTCGCGTGGCACGCGTCGCGCACCGGCTCGTACGCGGAGGTCGTCGCCGTGCGTGCGTCGGGAACGGTCCCCGTCCCCGACGCGATCCCGACCACGACTGCCGCCGCCGCGCTGCTGCAGGGACTGACCGCCCACTACCTGACGCACTCCACCTTCCCCGTCACACCCGGTCAGGACGTGCTGGTGCATGCGGGGGCCGGTGGCGTCGGCCTCCTGCTCACGCAGCTCGCCGTGACGTCGGGCGCGCGCGTGATCACCACCGTCTCGACGGCGCAGAAGGCCGCGCTGTCGCGCGCCGCCGGAGCGTCTGACGTGCTCCGCTACGACGGGTACCGCGACCTGACGATCGATCTGGTCGACGCCGTGCGGGCTCTCACCGCAGGCGCCGGGGTGCACACGGTGTTCGACGGCGTCGGACGCGCGACCTTCGACGCGTCCCTCGCCTCGCTCCGGCCGCGCGGCGGACTCGCCCTGTTCGGCGCCGCGTCGGGCCCGGTCCCGCCGGTCGACCCGCAGCGCCTGAACGCGGCCGGTTCGGTCTACCTCACGCGACCGACGCTGGGCGACTACACCGCGACCCGTGACGAGCTGCTCGGGCGTTCCCGGGACCTCTTCGACGCGATGCTCGCGGGGACGCTCGACGTGCGGATCGGGGCGACCTTCGCCCTGGACGATGCCGCCGAGGCGCATCGCGCCCTCGAGTCGCGCGCGACCACGGGCAAGGTGCTGCTGAGGCCCTGACCCCCGGGGCGAGACCGTGTCGCCCGAGGGCCAGGCATCGTCCGGGGGCTGGGCACGGTCCGACGGCTGGGCATGGTCCGACGGCTGGGCATGGTCCGACGGCTGGGCATCGTCCGAGGGCTAGGCCCGGAGTACCGCACCGAACCGTCGACCCGCCTCCGCGACGACCGACTCGCGCACGCCCGCGGCCTCCTCGGCGGTGAGCGTCCGGTCGGGTGCCCGCAGGCGGAGCGAGAACGCGAGCGACCTGCGGCCCGCGCCCACCTGCGCGCCCGTGTAGACGTCGAACAGGCGCACGTCCTCGAGGATGTCGCCCGCGGGCGACGCGGCCGCGCCCGCCCGGACCGCGGCCAGCACGTCGCCCGCGGGGACGGCGGCGTCGACCACCAGGGCGATGTCCTCCTTCGCGACCGGGAACGTCGAGACCTCGCGCGCCTGGAGCGGCTCCGTCGGTGCGGCCGCGAGCAGGACGTCGAGATCGACCTCGAACGCCGCCGCGCGAGCCGGCAGCCCGAGAGCGGAGACCACCGCCGGGTGCAGCTCTCCCGCATACCCGACGAGCGTGCCGTCACCGGCGAGCTCGAGCCGTGCGGTCCGGCCGGGGTGCCACGGCATGTGGTCGGTCTCCGGACGCAGCGCGACGGGGGTGCCCACGACATCGGCGACCAGGCAGGCCGCCTCGATCGCGTCCGTGTGGTCGGCGCGACGTCCCGGCCCCCACCAGCCGGACGGCTCACGCGCCCCGGCGAGGACTCCGGCGACGTGACGCGGCTGTGCCGGCACCGCTCTCGCGATCCGGTCGAGGACGTCGTCCGCGGGACGGGCGCCGCCCGGAAGAGCCGGAGCCGCGAGGACGTCGTCGTCGGGCAACGTCACCAGGCCGAGCTCGAACAGCGAGACGTCCGAGATCCCACGACCGATGTTGCGTCCCGCGGTCTCGAGCAGGGTCACGAGCAGGGTCGTCCGCATCTCCGGCTGCTCGTCGGAGAGCGGGTTGACGAGCCTGACCGCCCGGCGACGCGCGTCGCCCGCCGGCACCCCGAGCACGTCCAGCTGGCCCGGACCGACGAACGGGTAGCTCAGGGTTTCCACGAGGCCGGCCTCCGCGAGCGCCGTCGCGACAGCTCGACGTGCGCGCTGGCCGCGCGTGAGGCCGCGACCCACCGGCGCAGTCGGCACGATCGACGGGATCGCGTCGTAGCCGCGCAACCGTGCGACCTCCTCGACGAGGTCCACGGGCACCGTGAGGTCGGGGCGCCACGACGGAACCCTCGCCCGCACCGTGCCAGGCTCGCCACCGTCATCGACGACGCACCCGATCGCGGCGAGGGTCGCCCGGACCTCGTCCTCGGTGTACGGGACTCCGACGAGTCTCGCGGGAAGATCGACGGGCAGCGCGATCACCGGAGGCACGCCCGTCCGGTCGACGTCGGTCAGCGTGGCGTCGGCGACACCGCCGCCGTGCTCCACGAGCAGCTCGACGACCCGGGCCACGGCGACCCGGGGAAGCTGAGGGTCGACTCCGCGCTCGAAACGTCGGGACGCCTCGCTCGGCAGCTTGTGGCGGCGCGCCGTCCTCGCGATCGTGATCGGGTCGAAGTGCGCGGCCTCGATCAGCAGATCGGTCGTCTCCGCGGTGACCTCGCTCGCGGCGCCACCCATCACGCCGGCGAGACCGAGGACCCGACCCGCACGGCGCCCGTCCGGGCTGTCCGTGATGAGCAGGTCCTCGGAGACGAGCGTGCGGGTCACCCCGTCCAGCGTGGTCAGCCGCTCGCCCGGCTCGGCCCGGCGCACGACGACAGGCGCGGCCACCTGAGAGAGGTCGTACGCGTGCAACGGTTGCCCGAGGTCGAGCATCACGTAGTTGGTGACGTCGACCGCGAGCGAGATCGGGCGCATGCCTGCCTGCGTGAGCCGTTGCTGCATCCAGGTCGGCGACGGCGCCGCGGCGGTGACGCCCCGGACGACCTGCGCGACGAAGCGGTCTGCGCCCGCGACGCCGTCGATCGGCGCGGCGTCCTCAATCTCGACGGCGACGCCCTCGCCCTCGCCGACCGGCTGGACGCTCGCGGCGAGCCCGCGGTCCGTGAACGTGGCCCCGGTGGCGTGGCTGTACTCACGGGCGACACCGCGCATCGAGAAGCAGTAGCCGCGGTCTGGGGTCACATTGATCTCGAGGACGTCCTCGCCGAGACCGAGAAGGGCGCGGGCATCCGTCCCGGGCTCGGCGTCGAGGCCGAGGCGGGAGATCACGATGATGCCGTCGTGGTCGTCCCCGAGGCCGAGCTCTCGGGCCGAGCAGATCATGCCGTCCGACACGTGGCCGTACGTCTTCCGGGCGGCGATCGGGAACGGCCCGGGGAGGACCGCTCCCGGGAGCGCCACGACGACGCGGTCGCCCACGTCGAAGTTGTGCGCGCCGCAGACGATGCCCCGCGGGTGCAGCGCACCGTCCTCGCCGGCCTCGTTGTGCGCGCCGACGTCGACCCGGCACCAGTTGATCGTCTTGCCGTTCTTCTGCGGCTCGGCCGTGCGCTCGACGACCTCACCGATCACCAGCGGACCGGTGACGGCGGCGGGGTGGATCGCCTCCTCCTCCAGACCGACGCGGACGAGGTCCGCGGCCAGCTGCTCCGCGGTGAGCCCGTCGGGCAGTGCGACGTGGTCCGCGAGCCACGTCAGGGGGATGCGGGGCATCAGATCTCCGTCCCGAGCTGGAGGGAGAACCGCGCGTCGCCCTCGACCATGTCGTGCATGTCAGCGATGCCGTGCCGCAGCATGAGCGTGCGCTCGATCCCCATCCCGAAGGCGAAACCCGAGTAGACCTCCGGGTCGACGCCACAGGCGCGGAGCACGTTGGGGTTGACCATGCCGCAGCCACCCCACTCGATCCAGCCGGCACCACCCTTCTTCTGCGGGAACCAGAGGTCCATCTCCGCGCTGGGCTCGGTGAACGGGAAGAACGACGGTCGCAGTCGGGTGCGCGCCTCGGGGCCGAAGATCGCACGGGCGAAGTGATCGAGGGTGCCCTTGAGGTGCGCCATCGTGAGCCCCTTGTCGACCGCGAGGCCCTCCACCTGGTGGAACACCGGCGTGTGCGTCGCGTCGAGCTCGTCGGTGCGGAACACCTTGCCCGGGCAGGCGATGTAGACGGGCAGCTCACGCTCGAGCAACGTGCGCGCCTGGACCGGCGACGTGTGCGTACGCAGGACCAGGTGCGAGTCGACGCCGGGCGCGCCGCTGTCGACGAAGAACGTGTCCTGCATCTGCCGCGCCGGGTGATCGACCCCGAAGTTCAGGGCGTCGAAGTTGAACCACTCGGCCTCGAGCTCGGGCCCCTCGGCGATCTCCCAGCCCATCGCGACGAACATGTCCGCGATCCGTTCCTGCAGGCTCTCGAGGGGATGCCGTGCGCCCCGCGGTCGTCGCTCGCTGCGTACCGTCACGTCGACCGCCTCGTCGACGAGCACGCGCGCGTCGCGCTCCGCCTCGAGCTCCGCCTGCCGCTGGGCGAGCGTCGCGTTGACCTGCGCTCGCGCCCGACCGAGCAGCTTGCCGGCCGTTGCCTTGTCCGCCGGCGCGAGCCGACCGATCTCCCGGTTCGCGAGCGACAAGGCGCTGCGGTCACCGGCGTGTGCCAGCCGGGCGCTCTTGAGCTCGTCGAGATCCGATGCCGCGGCGAACGCGTCGAGCGCCAGCTCGACGGCGCGGTCGACGGCATCGGCGTCGAGCGGGGAGGTGGGCGGTGCGTCAGAGGTGGACATCCGTGCCTTCCGGGGCGGGTCGAATCGGCCGTACGACCAGGTCGAGAGTCTAGTGCGGACGGCCCGGAGCCCCGGCGGCCGACCGCGGCGTGGACCGGTGCGCGCGTGCTGACGCGTAGAGGCACACGGTCGCGGCCGTCGCGAGGTTGAGCGACTCGGCGCGCCCGTGGATCGGGACCCGCACGACGTCGTCGGCCCGGGCACGGTCGCCGTCGGGCAGGCCCCACGCCTCGTTCCCGAACACCCAGGCGGTCGGCTGCGCGAGATCGGGGCCCGCGGCCGCCCCGGCACGACCTGCGACGTCCAGCAGGTCGTCGAGGTCGAGGTCACCCGCGCCGTCCGCCGCCAGGACACGCAGGCCCACTCCTCGCACGGCGGCGACGGCCTCCTCGAGGGAGACACCGGTGACCACCGGGAGGTGGAACAGCGAACCGGCTGTGGCGCGCACGACCTTCGGGTTGTAGAGGTCGACGCTCTCGGAGGTGAGGACGACGAGGTCCGCACCCGCCGCATCGGCGGCGCGGATCACGGCACCGGCATTGCCCGGGTCACGCACGCGCGCCAGGATCGCCACGAGGCGAGGGCGGCCGTCGAGCACCTCCGCGAACGAGGGCGCCGCAGCGCCCACCACCGCGAGCACGCCCTGGGCGTCTGCGCTCATCGCGGCGAGGACCTCGTCACTGGCCTCGTGCACCCGCAGCCGGCTCGCCTGCGCGGCCCGCAGGATCTCCGGGTACCGCGCCGTCGCCGACGCCGTCACGTAGAGATCGTGGATGCGCTCGGGGACCTCCCGAACGGCCTCGCGGACACCTTGCGGGCCCTCGACGACGAACCGTCCCGTCCGCGCGCGCGACGAACGCCCGGACAGCGCCCGCACCGACCTGACCCGCTCGGCGCGGGGGTTGGTCAGGACGGGCATCGTCCGGGCGTTCGTGGGCCGGGTCCGCCGGGAGTCGACGCTCAGGCCGCAGCCGGGGCGTTGACGTCGGCCGGCAGCGCTGCCTTCGCCACGGCGACGAGCGCGTTGAACGCGGCGATGTCGTTGACTGCCATGTCGGCCAGCACGCGACGGTCGACCTCGACGCCGGCGAGCTTCAATCCCTGGATCAGGCGGTTGTAGGTCATCCCCTGCGCCCGGGAGGCCGCGTTGATCCGCTGGATCCACAGCTTGCGGAAGTCGCCCTTACGCACCTTGCGGTCACGGTACGCATAGGTGAGGGAGTGGGTGACCTGCTCCTTCGCCTTGCGGTACAGGCGCGAGCGCTGGCCGCGGTAGCCGCTGGCCCGCTCGAGGGTTGAACGACGCTTCTTGTGGGCGTTGACTGCCCGCTTCACGCGTGCCACGTGATGCTCCTTGGTTCTCAGGGCTCACAAATGAGGAGTGGGCGCGATCGGCGCCCACGATCTCACTTGCCGAGCAGCTTCTTGATCTTGGGGGTGTCGGCCTTGGAGACGAGCAGGTCGGGAGTCAGACGCCGGGTACGGCGGCTCGACTTGTGCTCGAGCAGGTGACGCTTGCCCGCCTGCTCCCGCATCAGCTTGCCGCTGCCGGACAGCCGGAAGCGCTTCTTGGCACCGGAGTGCGTCTTGTTCTTCGGCATGGCTGCCGTCTCTCCTCATCGTCACATCGCGCGGACATCACGCGACTCGGTCGTGCGGGGATCGCTCGATCCCCGCGCAGGTCAGTTCTGGCCGGTCCCGGGCTTGGGCGCCGGTGCCTTCGGGGTCGCCGGTCTCGGGGTTCGAGGCGCAGGCGTTCTCGGTGCGGGCGCCTTCGCTGCCGGTGCCCTCGGGGTGGGCGGCTTGGGCGCCGCGACAGGTCGGGTCGCTGCGGTCGTCGCGGTCGGCGCGGCGTCCGGAGCCGTCGCCTCAGGAACCGCCACCACGGGAGCCAGAGCCTCCGTCGGAGGAACCTTGACGACCGGAGCCGGGGTCCCGGTCGGTTCCGGCGCAGGCACGTCCGCCACGATGGCGACCGCAGGCGCCTGGGGCGCCGAGGACGGCGTCGACTCCTGGGGCGCCGCCGGCTGCTGGTCCGTCCGAGTGGCGGCACGACGCTGCTCGCTCTTCTGGTCCGCCTTCTTCTTGACCGGGCCGATCACCATGATCATGTTGCGCCCGTCCTGCTTCGGCGCACTCTCGACGAAGCCGAGCTCGGCCACGTCGTCGGCCAACCGCTGCAGGAGCCGGATGCCCATCTCCGGGCGCGACTGCTCGCGGCCACGGAACATGATCATGACCTTGACCTTGTCGCCGGCCTTCAGGAACCGCTCGACGTGGCCCTTCTTGGTGCCGTAGTCGTGCGGGTCGATCTTGAGCCGGAAGCGAATCTCCTTGAGGACCGTGTTCGTCTGGTTGCGGCGCGCTTCGCGCGCCTTCATGTCTGCTTCGTACTTGAACTTGCCGTAGTCCATGATCTTGCAGACAGGCGGTCGCGCGTCCGGGGCGACCTCGACGAGATCGAGGTCGGCGTCCTGCGCCAGTCGAAGGGCGTCCTCCACGCGGACGATGCCGACCTGCTCGCCCTCAGGGCCGACCAGGCGGACCTCGGCGACGCGGATCCGATCGTTGATGCGGGGCTCGCTGATGTGGGGCTCCTCACGTTCGTGTCGAGGACCACCGCGCACGAAGAACGCCCCCGTGTGCGAGCACAAGGGGGCGCGGGATCCGATGACACACCGCGGCATCGCGCGGTGCGCCACGAACCGCCCGGTGCGGCGACGCCACTCCGAGCAGCTCTTCGGACCGAACCTGGCACCTGCTGGCCTCAGGCGCAGTGCCTGAGAACGCGGTCGGCGACAGGTGGGATCAGCTCCACTTGTGCACCGGTGCGCACCTGTGAGGGTGCCCACCAGTCGGTCGTGGGGAAACTCTACCATCGGGCGCGGATCGCACCGCCCGCGCGACGGGTGTGCACCGAGCGCGGGAGCGAGTCGCGTCGACCTGGCTCAGGGACGACGCGGCGGCCACCGACCTTCGCGGTGCCGCACGCCGAGCTCCGGCTGGTCAGCCGACGACGACGCCGGTCTGGGCGCCCCGCCGCCCGGCATCGGCGCCGGCTCCCCTCCGAGCCGCGCGGCGGCGTGACGCGCCGAGGACCAGGACCCCCGCTCCCGCGAGGACGCCCGCGACCAGGCCGGCCACGAGGAAGCCCGCGCTCGGCCCGAGCCGGTCGATGGCCCAGCCGCAGAACGGGGCGCCGGCAGCGGCTCCCACGGTCATCGCGGTGCCGTTCCACCCCATGACCTCGCCACGCCGCTCCTCGCGCACCTCGCGCACGAGCTCGGCCGTGATGGCCGACAGCGCCGGAGCGCACGGGACACCGGCGAGCACGAGCGCCACGGAGAGCGCCAGCGGGGTGCCGGCAAGCGTCGCCGGCACGGTCGCGACCGACAGCACCAGGACGAGCACCAGCGGATCGACCCGGCGCCGGCCCGCGCCGTAGACCAGTCCACCGACCACCGACCCGGCAGCCCAGAGCGCGATCATCCAGCCGATGGACGCGCCCTCGTCCCAGTGCCGCAGCACGGCCACGATGCTGACGTCCGTCCCGTTCAGGACGAACGACGCCGAGGCCGACGCGGCGAGGACCACGAGGAGTGCCGGCGTGAGGACCCTCGAGGGCGGCGCACCGTCGCGACCGTCGGCCGCGACCGACGGCGCCCCGGCGGACGCACCGGGACTGCGGGTCGGTGGATCGGCCCACATCAGGAGGAGACCCGCGCCGACCGTCGACAACCCGACCACCACGAGCGCGGCGGTGGTCGACACCTGCGTGGCGATCAGCACGCCGATCACCGGCGCGAGCATGAACGTCAGCTCGGTGCCGACCGAGTCCAGCGCGTACGCGGTGTGCTGCTGGGCCGGCGGCACCAGGACCCCGAGCGCCTGCCGCACCACCGGGAACACGGGGACGAGGAAGAGTCCGGCGACGAACGCGGCCGCGACCAGGGTGCGATACCCGAGGAAGGGCGCGACCGTCCAGACCGAGGCCTCGACCACGACGGACGGCACGAGAGCTCGTCGGAGCCCGATCGTGTCGACGCGACGACCCCGCCACGGCCCCCCGGCCGCCATGCCGATGGTGAGCGCACCGGCGACGATCCCCGCCTGCGCGTAACCCTTGCCGAGGGTCCCGACGACGTGGAGCGTCACGACGACCCCGGTCATCGCGTGCGGAAGCCTGGCCACGAGCGCGATCAGGTTCAGACGCAGGACGCCAGGACGGCGCAGCAGCTCGGAGTAGGGCGCCAGGGACACCGGCACATCGTCGCGCGAGGTCGGCGCCGCGGGCACGCGAATATCCCGGTGCCCGACCTCGCGCCGGTCGACGACCCGCGGCCTCGCGTCCGTATCCTGGCCGCGTGAGCCTCGAGCCTCCTGCCGACGACGGGCGCGAGCGTGCCCGCAGCGACGCGGACCTGGTTCCGACGACTGCCCTGCCCGTCGTGCCGGAGCTGCTTCTCGCCGGTTCGACGGACGCGGTTCCGGAGATGCCCTCGCACCGTCGCCGGCGGCCCCGGATCGTCGTGGCGCTGGCAGCCGCCGTCGTGGTTCTGCTCGGGCTGTCGGGCTACCTCGTCGTCGCGACCCGCGCGCACGAGCACGCGAGCGTGGCATGGCGCACGCTCGCCGAGCGCAAGGCGGACGAGCTCGCGAGCACGAAGCAGGATCTCGACGGCGCGACCAACGAGCTGACGGCCGTGCGGGAGCAGCTCGCGACGGCCACCACCAGGATCACCGAGCTGGCGAACGAGAAGGCGCAGATCGGCGACGAGGTCGCGACCCAGCAGCAGCTCACCGACTACCAGAAGAGGATCGGGGCGGCGGCCGCCACCGTGGCGTCGGCGCTCGACCGGTGCGTGACCGCCCAGCAGACCCTGATCGGGTATCTGCGCGACGCCGCGAGCTACAGCAGCACGGACCTCGCGCGGTACTCGTCCGACGTCGACGCGTTGTGCCGGTCCGCTCAGGACGCCAACACGTCGCTCCAGACCGAGCTCTCGAGATGAGACGGAGCGGCACACCGGCACGACTCCGCACGACACCCGCCCTCCGGCTGCTCGTCGTGACCCTGCTCGCGACCTCGGTGTCCCTCGCGGGTTGCGGGGTCGTCCCCGACCTGCCCACGCCGGTTCCCGCCGACATCACGGGCACCGCTCGACCCGAACCGGCTCCCACCGCGACCGGGAACCTCTCGCCCGACGGGTTCGACCAGGCGCAGCGGATGACCGTGCGTATCCGGAACATCGGTTGCTCCTCGTTGTCGACCGGTTCCGGCTTCGCGATCGACGCCACCACCCTCATCACCAACCGGCACGTCGTCGCCGACTCGGCCCACCTCCAGCTCAGCACCTACGACGGCCGCGACGTCGCGGTCACCGCCGCGAGCACCGCCTCTCTCGCGGACCTCGCCGTGGTCCGTACGGCGGAACGGCTGCCGGCCGCCCCCGAGCTCGCGGACCGCGACCCGACGGTGGGCGACCCGGTGACCGTGGTCGGCTACCCGCTCGGTGGACGCCTGACGGTGACGAGCGGGCGGGTGACCGGACGCACGACCGATCCGCTCCATCAGAGCCTCGGTGAGGTCCTGGTCACCGACGCGCCGGTCGAGCCCGGCAGCTCCGGCTCCGCAGCTCTCGACGCGCAGGGCCGCGTGATCGGCGTGGTCTACGCGAAGGACTCCGCAGGCGAGAGCTTCCTGGTGCCGGTGAGCACGGTGCGGACGATGCTCGCCGACGCCAGCGCCTTCACGCCGGTCCCGGCCTGCTCGTGACGGGACCGACCGCCCGGCGGGACGGTGCCCTCGTGGCACAGTGGGTCCGACCGGGGCGCACGCCGCGGGCGAACCGCTGAAGGAGGGCATCATGGCGAAGCACCCGGAGCTCGACCTCGCCGCCGTGATCGGGTCGGCGAGCGATGCGCTGCACGTCCGACGCGCGTTCGGAGAGGCGTACGAGCGGGACGGTCGCACGGTGATCCCGGTCGCGAAGATCCTGGGCGGTTCGGGCAGCGGGAGCGGCGGCGGCGCGTCGGTCCCCGACGACGCACCACCCGGCACCGAGAACGGCGGCTACGGGAGCGGCGGCGGGTTCGGGGTGCGGGTCCGACCGATCGGCGTCTACGTGATCGACGCCTCGGGGGTCCACTGGAGACCGGCGGTGGACGTGAACCGGATCGTCCTCGGCGGCCAGGCCACCGGGGCACTTCTCGGTGTCTCGCTGATGGCGCTCCTCACGATCCGCAGCCTGCGCCGTCGCCACCCGCGGCACCGCTGAGCGGGCCTGGCGGCGGTCCGACCGGTCAGGCGGAGCGCACGCGCAGCTCGAGCGAGTCGACACGCTCGGACACGACGTCCTGGGCTGCGAGAGCGGCACCGACCCGCTCCAGGACGAGATCGAGCTCGGCCTGACGCAGCCCCGCACGGATCGTCAGGATGATCGCCACCTCCGCGCGTCCTCCCGCAGTGACCTGCGCCGCCACGATCTCGCCGATCGTCTCGAGCGCACCAGCGACGGCCTGGCGGACCCTCGGATCGACGACGCCGTCGACGACGGCCGGGATCCACTCCCGCTGCTGGGCGAGCGCCCGGACCGCTGGACGGGGGATCAGTGTCGGCACCGGGCCGGCCGGGTCGAGCACCATCACCTCCCAACCCTCCTCGACCGCGGACAGCGCCGCTCGGGCCGTCTCGGCGGGGACAGGCCGGGCGTCGCTGCGCCACTCCGCCATCGTGCCGATGCTCGAGAACACCGGGAGACCGGTTCGACCGTCCGGCGTGAGGATCGCCGCGATCCCGGCGGACGCGTGCGAGTCCCCGGCATGCGTGCACTCACCGTCCGCCGCCTCCTCGGTGTGCGCGAGGACCGGTACCAGCACGCGTGCACCGACCAGCGCGCTCACGACGTCGACCAACCCTCGGGTGCCATCGGCGAGCCCTGCCAGGGCAGCGGTGAGCGTCGGGTCGGCCCGGCCGTCGTCGCCGGCGAACGCCGAGGTCGGTGGAAGGGCGCGTCCTGTCACGGGGATGCCGGTCACGGGCGCCCGGCGACGTCCAGCGCCTGGGGAAGGGTGAACGCCCCGGCGTAGAGCGCCTTGCCGACGATCGCACCCTCGACGCCGAGCGGGACAAGGGTACGGAGGACGACGAGATCGTCCAGGCTCGAGATGCCACCGGAGGCGACCACCGGGGCGTTCGTCCGATCGCACACGGCCCGCAGGAGCTGGAGGTTGGGCCCTCGCAGGGTGCCGTCCTTGGTGACGTCCGTGACCACGTACCGCGCACAACCGGCGTCGTCGAGGCGCGCCAGCACCTCCCAGAGGTCACCGCCCTCCTGGGTCCACCCCCGCGCTGCCAGGGTCGTCCCGCGCACATCGAGACCGACGGCCACCGCGTCACCGTGGCTCGCGATCACCTTCGCGGTCCACGTCGGGTCCTCGAGCGCGGCGGTCCCCAGGTTGACACGCCGCGCTCCGGTGGCGAGCGCCCGCTCGAGAGAGGCGTCGTCGCGCACACCACCGGACAGCTCGACCTTCACCCCGAGACGACCGAGCTCCTGGGCGACCTCGGCGAGCAGCGGCGCGTTGCTGCCGCGACCGAACGCCGCGTCGAGGTCCACCAGGTGGATCCACTCCGCACCGCCACGCTGCCAGTCGAGAGCCGCCGAGAGCGGGTCGCCGTAGGAGGTCTCCGAACCTGCCTCGCCCTGGACGAGCCGGACGGCTCGGCCGTCGGCGACGTCGACAGCGGGCAGCAGCTCCAGGCGATCGGTCATCGGGGTCCTCTCGGGGTTGGCGCCCGTCAGCGGGCTCTCGGACGCGGCCCGGTGCCGAGGCACGCCCGCGCGGTTGTCAGCGCAGCGACTCGACCCAGTTGGTCAGCAGCTGCGCACCGGCGTCGCCGGACTTCTCGGGGTGGAACTGGGTCGCGCAGAGCGGTCCGTTCTCGACGGCCGCCACGAACCGGTCGCCGTGCTCGGCCCACGTCACCAGCGGCGGGGCGAACCTCGCGTCTCCGAGGGGCGCGAAGGACCGTGCGGCGTAGGAGTGCACGAAGTAGAAGCGCTCGTCCTCGACCCCGGCGAACAGGCGAGAACCGGCGGCCGGCTCGACGGTCGCCCAGCCCATGTGGGGCACGACGTCCGCCTCGAGCCTGTCGACGAGACCGGGCCACTCCCCCAGACCGTCGGTGCGGGTCCCGTGCTCGTCACCCGCCTCGAACATGACCTGCATCCCGACGCAGATCCCCAGAACGGCCCGACCGCCCGCAAGTCGCCGACCGATGATCTCGCCGCCGCGGACCGCCTGCAGCCCGGCCATCACAGCCGCGAACGCACCGACACCGGGGACCACGAGGCCGTCGGCCTCCGCGGCTGCGCGTGCCTCCGCCGTGAGCTCGACCCGGGCGCCGACCCGTTCGAGTGCACGGACCGCCGAGCGGACGTTGCCGAACCCGTAGTCCAGCACGACGACGGTCGGCGAGGTGCTCACGGTCCCCAGGCTACCGGTCGGTCCGGGCAAGGACGTCGGCGCCCTGCCGGTCCGGTCGACCGGCCGACCGGCGCGCCGAGCACCACGGGAGTCGTCGTCACTCCGTCTTGCGGCGCGCCGACCGCGCCTGCGCCGCCAGCATGCGCATGGCCTTCCACCGCGACACACCGACGCTCGTGACGGTCCCCGAGAGGTCCGCCACGGTGGTCGTCCCGAGCACGAGGTCCTCGATGATCGCCGGTGCGTCCGACAGCACCAGGCCGGCGGGCAGGTCGTCCCCCGGCTCACCGTTCAACCACCGTTGGGCCGTGACCTGTCCGCCGCGCCGCAGGAGCAGGACGACGGGCACCCCCTTCACGGTGGCCGAGAGGCTCGACGCGACGGTCGCCGGCCCGGAGCCGCCTCGGTCCCGGCAGACGGCGATCGCTCCGACCGGGGAGTCGACCGCGTCGATCGCGAGGCCGTGAAGAGCACCCGCGGCGGCGAGCGCCTCGGCCGACGCGACCTGCGTCAGCACGAGCGCGAGCGTGACCTCCTCCTCGAGGGACGAGAGGTCGTCGGGCACCTCGTCGAGAGGCGGCCGGTCGTCGGACGCCTCCTCGAGGGACGAGAGGTCGTCGGGGACGGAGAGGTCGTGCGGCAGGTCGCCCTCGGGCCGGGTGCCACCGTCGGGCTCGAGGTAGGTCACAGCGTTCCCTTCGTGCTCGGGACGCCCGTCACGCGGGGATCCGGCTGCACCGCGAACCGCAGGGCGCGGGCGACCGCCTTGAACTGGGCCTCCACGACGTGGTGCGGATCGCGACCCGCGAGCACCCGCACGTGGAGGCAGATGCCGGCGTGGTGGGCGATCGACTCGAAGACGTGGCGGGTCAGCGAACCGGTGAAGTGACCGCCGATCAGGTGGTACTCCTGGCCGGCCGGCTCCCCGGAGTGCACGAGGTACGGACGTCCCGAGACGTCGACGACGGCCTGGGCGAGCGCCTCGTCGAGCGGCACCAGGGCGTCGCCGAAGCGCGAGATGCCGGCCTTGTCGCCGAGCGCCTGCCGGAGCGCCGCACCGATCGAGATCGCGACGTCCTCCACGGTGTGGTGCACGTCGATGTGCGTGTCACCGGTGGCGCGCACCGTGAGGTCGATGAGGGAGTGCTTGCCCAGCGCCGTGAGCATGTGGTCGTAGAACGGCACCGTCGTCGCGATGTCGGTGCGTCCGGTGCCGTCCAGGTCGAGCTCGACGAGCACGCTCGACTCGGACGTCGTCCGCTCGACCCGTCCGACCCGTCCGGTCCCCGCCGTCGCTGCACTCACAGTCCTGCCACCTCCACCAGGGCGTCGCGGAACGACGCCATCTCCGCCGGGGTGCCGATCGACACCCGCAGCCAGCCCTCGGGCCCGACCTCACGGATCAGGACGCCGCGCTCCAGCAGACCCTGCCAGATCGCGTGCCGGTCGTCGAACAGCCCGAACAGCACGAAGTTCGCGTCCGAGTCCGCCACGGTGAGGCCGCGTTCACGCAGCCACGTCACGCACGCGTCCCGGCCGTCCCGGAGGGAGCCGACCTGAGCCATCAGCTCGTCCGCGAACGACAGCGCGGCGCGCGCGACCGCCTGCGTGACACCCGACAGGTGGTACGGGAGGCGCACGACGCGGAGCGCGTCGACCAGGGCCGGAGCGGCCGCGAGGTAGCCGACACGAGCGCCCGCGAGCCCGAACGCCTTGGACATCGTCCGGCTGACCGCAAGGTTCGGGTGCGCCGCGAGCAGCTCGAGCGCCGACGGCGTGCCTGCTCGGCGGAACTCTCCGTAGGCCTCGTCGACGACGACCACGCAGCCGCCCACGACGGCGTCCGCCGCGGCGAGCACGACCTCGACGTCGGCGAGCGGGAGTGCCGTGCCCGTCGGGTTGTTCGGGCTGGCCAGGAGGATCACGCTCGGGTGGTGACGCGCGATCCACTCCGTGGCCGCGGCCGCGTCGAGGCTGAAGTCGTCGGCGCGTCGACCCGCCACCCAGGTGGTCGCCGTGTCGCGCGCGTACTCGGGGTACATCGAGTAGGTCGGGGCGAAGGACAGTGCCGTGCGCCCGGGGCCGCCGAACGCCTGCAGGACGTGCAGCATGATCTCGTTCGAGCCGTTCGCGGCCCAGACCTGGTCCGCGGAGAGCGCCACGCCGGACTCGCGTCCGAGGTAGGCCGCGAGGTCCTGCCGCAGCCCGAGGAAGTCCCGGTCCGGGTAGCGGTTCAGCCCGTGCGCCGCCTGCGCGACGTCCGCGGCGATCCGAGCCACCACGGCATCGGACGGCGGATACGGGTTCTCGTTGACGTTGAGGAGGACCGGGACGTCGAGCTGCGGGGCGCCGTACGGTTCGAGGCCCGCGAGCTCGGGACGAAGAGGAAGGGTCACGCGGCTGATTCTAGGTTCTGGGCACGGACCGTCGACCGCGTGTGGGTGGGACGTGCCTACCATCGCGCCATGACTCCCCGGGCGCAGACGACGACGGTGCACGGGGCAGCGACCGCGAACGACGCGGTGGCGATGCGTCAGGAGGCCCAGGCGGCGCTGGTGGCGCTGGTCGGGCGCGCCGACGCCATCCTGCGTGAGGACCAGTGGACCGCGATCCACGCCCTGGTTGCGGACCGGCGCCGCGCGCTCGTCGTGCAGCGGACCGGCTGGGGCAAGTCCGCGGTCTACTTCGTCGCCACCTCGCTGCTGCGGGCGCGTGGCGCCGGGCCGACGGTGATCGTCTCGCCCCTGCTCGCGCTGATGCGCAACCAGGTCGAGTCCGCGCAGCGTGCCGGCATCCGGGCGGAGACGATCAACTCCGCGAACGTGACCGAGTGGGCTGACGTCCACGACCGGATCGCCGACGGACTCGTCGACGTGCTGCTCGTGTCACCGGAGCGGTTGAACAACCCCGGCTTCCGCGACGAGGTCCTTCCACGGCTCGCCGCCGATGCCGGTCTCGTCGTCGTCGACGAGGCGCACTGCATCTCCGACTGGGGGCACGACTTCCGGCCCGACTACCGACGGATCCGCACCCTGCTGGACGATCTCCCACCCGGGATCCCCGTCCTCGCGACCACCGCGACCGCCAATGCGAGGGTCACCGCGGACGTGGCCGAGCAGCTGGCCGGTACGAGGGTGCAGACCGCCCCGGAGGCCCCGGGCGACGTTCTCGTCCTGCGAGGCGGGCTCGACCGCGAGAGCCTGCACCTGTCCGTGCACCGCTTGCCGGACGCCGCGTCCCAGCTCGCGTGGCTCGCTCACCGGCTCCCCCGGATCGACGGCTCGGGGATCGTCTACTGCCTGACCGTCGCCGCGGCGCAGCAGGTCACCGAGCACCTCCGCGGTGTCGGGCTCGAGGTGCGCGCCTACACAGGTCAGACAGACACCGCGGAGCGCGAGCGGTCCGAGCAGGACCTGCTGGCCAACCGGGTCAAGGCGCTCGTCGCGACCTCGGCGCTCGGCATGGGGTTCGACAAGGGAGACCTCGCGTTCGTCGTGCATCTCGGTGCACCCGCATCGCCGATCGCGTACTACCAGCAGGTCGGTCGCGCGGGCCGCGCCACCGCGAGGGCCGAGGTCGCCCTGCTGCCGGGACGGGAGGATCGAGCGATCTGGGACTACTTCACGTCGCTCTCGTTCCCGCCGGAGGTCGAGGTCCGGCGCACGCTCGACGTGCTCGCGGAGGCCGGGATGCTGTCGACCGCGGCTCTCGAGACACGGATCGACCTCCGGCGGAACCGGCTCGAGCTCATGCTCAAGGTCCTCGACGTCGACGGTGCCGTCCGCCGCGTCCGGGGAGGCTGGGAGTCGACCGGGCACCCGTGGGACTACGACGCCGCGCGGTACGAGCGGGTGGCGGCGACGCGACAGTCCGAGCAGCGGGCGATGATCGACTACGTCGGTCTGGACTCGTGCCGGATGGCCTACCTTCGCGCCGCTCTCGACGACCCCGAGCTCACGCCCGGCTGGCGGTGCGGTCGCTGCGACACGTGCGGCGACGTCACCGCCGACTCACGACCGGATGACGCGGAGGTCGCCGCGGCGCGCGAGCGGCTCGCCGTGCCGGGCGTCGAGGTCGAGCCGCGCCGTCAGTGGCCGAGCGGCATGGATCGCCTGGGCATCCCCCTGAGCGGCAGGATCGCGGTCGACGAGCGCGCCGCGACCGGGCGGGCGGTGGCCAGGCTCGACGCTCTCGGCTGGGGCGGGCTCCTGCGTGATCTCTTCGGCTCGGCGTCGCACGGCGCGCCCGACGACGGACTCCCCGTCGCGCTGCGCCAGCCGGTCCTCGACGTCCTCGGCGCGTGGTCGAGGGAACCGGCACCGGCCGGTGTCGTGTACGTCGAGTCCCAGTCGCGTCCGGGTCTGGTCCGGCACCTCGCCGAGGGAGTCGCCCGACAGCTCGAGATCCCCGTGGTCGGTACCGTCCGCCCGGTGCGCGGAGGCGAGGCGGGACGCCACGACGTCAACTCGGCGCAGCGGCTGGCCGGCATCAGCCGCCGGCTCGAGCTCGCCCTCGGGGAACCCGCGGCGGCCGGTCTGCCCGGACGCGCCGTCCTGCTCGTCGACGACAGGATCGATTCCGGCTGGACGCTGACGGTCGCCGCTCGTCTCCTGCGGTTGGCGGGGGCAAGCGCTGTCCACCCGTTCGTGCTGGGGGTCGGCTGAGGACCCGGAAGGGGGCCCGGCAGATCGGACGTCGACCTCAGAAGCGCGCGCGCACCGCCTCGCCGTGGGCCGGCAGGTCCTCGGCGTCGGCCAGTGCCACGATCCGGTCGGCCAGCACCTGAAGCGCTGCGGCGTCGTACTCGATCACCTGCACGGGCCGGACGAAGCTGTGCACGCCGAGGCCCGAGGCGAAGTGCGCGCACCCGCCGGTCGGCAGGACGTGGTTCGAGCCGGCCATGTAGTCACCGAGCGACACCGGCGAGTACGCGCCCACGAAGATCGCGCCGGCGCTCGTCACCCGCTCGGCGACCGCCGCGGCGTCCGCCGTCTGGATCTCGAGGTGCTCGGCACCGTAGGCGTTGACCACGGCCAGTCCCGCGTCGAGATCGTCGACGAGGACGATGGCGGACTGCGAGCCGGCCAACGACACGCCGATGCGCTCGGCATGCTTGGTCGCGGCTGCCCGCTCCGCGAGCACGGCGTCCACGGCGTCGGCCAGCTCGACCGACGGCGTCACCAGGACGGCAGCGGCCAGCGGGTCGTGCTCGGCCTGGGAGATGAGGTCCGCCGCGACGTGTGTCGGGTCCGCCCCGGCGTCGGCCAGGATCGCGATCTCGGTCGGTCCGGCCTCGGCATCGATGCCGACGACTCCCCGTACGAGCCGCTTCGCGGCGGCGACGTACACGTTGCCGGGCCCGGTGACGATGTCGACCGGCTCGCACAGCTGCGCGCCATCCTGCGGCTCGCTGCCGGCCGCGCCGTAGGCGAACATCGCGACCGCCTGCGCGCCACCGACGGCGTAGACCTCGTCGATGCCGAGCAGCGCGCACGTCGCCATGACCGTCGCGTCGGGGAGCCCGCCGCCCGAGAGCTGCGGCGGCGACGCGACGGCGAGCGACCCGACACCCGCCTCCTGGGCGGCGACCACGTTCATGACGACGGACGACGGGTAGACCGCGAGCCCACCCGGGACGTAGAGGCCGACACGGCGGACCGGGATCCACCTCTGCCGGACCTGGGCGCCCGGCGCGAGATCGACCGTGAACGCGACGGGGCGCTGAGCCGCGTGCACGGTGCGCACGCGAGCGATCGTCTCGTCGAGCGCCGTTCGCACGCCCGGGTCGAGCGCCGCCAGGGCCGCCTCGAGCGCGCGCTGCGGGACGCGCACGTGCTCGGGCCGCACGTGGTCGAACTGCTCGGCGAGATCGCGGAGGGCAGCGGCGCCGCGCGCCCGGACCTCGGCGAGGATCGGTGCCACGCGCGCGCTGGCGGCGTCGACGTCGAGCTCGGCTCGCGGCAGGGCCTCGATGAGCTCGCGGGCAGTGAGGGCGCGACCACGCAGGTCGATGCGGGAGATCACCGGTCAAGTCTAGGTGCCGACACAATGGACGCATGAACAGCAGCCCCAGCCCGGTGCCCATCTCCGACGACACGATCCGGCTCGGTCAGTTCCTCAAGCTCGCCGACCTGGTCGAGTCCGGCGCCGGGGCACGCGAGCTGCTCGAGGACGACGTGGTCACCGTGAACGGCGAGCTCGAGCGACGCCGCGGCCGTCAGCTCCACCGCGGGGACGTCGTGTCGGTCGACCTGCCGACCGGGCCCCGTTCGGCCGTCATCAGCTGACTGGGCGTGTCCCTGGTCGATCGCTGGCGGTGGCGGCCTTCGGTCTCTCGACCATCCCGGACATGCCGATGGTCGTGGCACAGCGTTCCGCTCCCGATGAGCGTGCACCGATGACGGCGGCGGTGGTTCTTGTCACTGCTCGGCTCTTGTCACTGCTCGGCTCCTGCTACTGCTCGGCTCCTGTTACTGCTCGGCTCGTGCTACTGCTCGGCCTGGTGGACGGTCTCCAGGCGGGTTAGGTCGTCCGAGGTCAGGCGCAGGCTCGCGGCCGCGACGTTGTCGACCAGGTGCTCAGGCGACCCGGTGCCCGGGATCACCAGGACGTGTGGGCCGCGATGCAACGCCCATGCCAGGCGAACCTGAACCGGCGTGGCCCCGTGCGCCCGCGCGATGGAGAGCACCTCGTCGTTCTCGGTGCCGCTGCCGCCGGCCTCGCGCCCGACTCCGGCGATCGCGAAGAACGGCACGAACGCGATGCCCTGCGCCCCGCAAGCTCGAACCAGTGCGTCCTGGGCGGACCGGAAGCCCAGGCCATAGGGGTTCTGCACGCAGACGACCGGGGCGATGGCCTGGGCCTGGGCGAGGTGGTCGGGCCGGGCGGCCGAGATGCCGAGGTGACGGATCAGGCCGGCAGCGCGCAGCGTGGCCAACGCCTCGAACTGCTCGGTGATCGCCCCCGGTCCGGACACTCGCAGGTTCACCAGGTCGAGCTGGTCGCGGCCGAGCTGGCGCAGGTTCTCTTCGACCTGTCCGCGTAGCTGCTGCGGCGTGGCCATGGGAAGCCATTCGCCGGAGGAGTCCCGGCCGGGCCCGACCTTGGTGGCGATGACCAGGTCCTCCGGGTACGGGGCCAGGGCCCGGTTGATGAGCTCGTTGGCGGAGCGCAGGCGGGAGAAGTAGAACGCGGCCGTGTCGATGTGGTTGACACCCAGCTCGACGGCCTTGCGCAGCACGGTGATGGCCTGGTCACGGTCGCGCGAGGCCGCGTCGGCAGCGAAGGCTCGGTCGTGCTGCGGCAGGCGCATGGCACCGAACCCGATCCGATTGACCGTCAGATCGCCGAGCGTCCACGTACCGGCAGCCCCGGCGCTGATCGTCTCCGACACGCGTTGCAGTCTGCCATGCAGGATCGGTCCGAACCGGCGCACTCTTCTGCCGCGTTCCGAGCGCTCCGCGAAGGAGCCTCGAACCACGTCGCGGCTCGCTGCATCCCGGTCGGCCGTGGGCCACCCTGGCTCAGGTGCCGCAGCATCGTCGAGATGCAGGCGACCTGGAGCCAGCCGGTCGCTGAGGCAGTCGTGCTCCCGAACGGCGTGGCGAGCCCTCGGCCGCGGCCGGGCCGACCGTGGGCCACACGGACGCGCCAGGAGTGCCGGACAGGGCAGAGGATCGGCTGCTCGTCATCTCACCCGACCGGCGGACCTCCACGCCGTGCCGACGGCCGAGCCTGCCCGGCACGTCGAGCACCGGCTCCGGCAACGCCCACCGCACGTCGGTCAGATCGCCCGGGAACGCCATGCCGCGCACCGTGACGACCACAGGATCAGCGACACGAGGGACACGCCCGCGAGAGCCATCGCTCCCGTCGACCCAGGCCCGCAACGATCCGAGGCAGCTCGGCCCGTCAGGACGCGAGGCAGCTCGGCCCGTCACGACGCGAGGCAGCTCGGCCCCAGCAGCGCCTTCAGGTCACCGAACAACGCCGGCGACCTCTCGACCCGGAGGTTCTCCTCGAGTCGCATGACCGTCGCGCGCCCGGGGCTGGTGAGCCGGAGGTGGACCTCGGTGACCCCCGGGTGCGTGCAGAGGATCTCGCGGAGCTTCTCGACGACCGGCGGGATGCAGCGGGACACCTGCATCGACACGACGACCGGCGCATCGGCGACGGCCGTCATGTCCGGCAGCGTGACCTCCATGGCCTGGAGCTGCATCGTGTCGTCACGTCGACGCACACGACCGCGCAGCACGACGACCTGGTCCTCGGCGAGCACCGTCGAGTACGCGAGGTAGGTCTCGCCGAAGAACATCACCTCGACGGACCCCTCCATGTCCTCGATCGTCACGGCCGCCCAGGGGTTGCCCTGCTTGGACATCTTGCGCTGGAGCGAGGTGATCAGTCCGGCGACGACGACTGTCGACCCGTCGGGGCGGACCTCGTCCGCCAGCAGCGTCGCGATCGACACGTCTGCCGACTGCGCGAGGACGTGCTCGAGCCCGGACAACGGATGGTCGGAGACGTACAGCCCGAGCATCTCGCGCTCGAACGCCAGCCGCTGCTTCTTGTCCCAGTCCGGCAGGTCGGGCACGAGGACCGAGAAGCCGGGGGCCATCGCGTCCTCCGCGGCGAACACGTCGGCGAACAGGTCGAACTGTCCTTCGGCCTCCTTGCGCTTGACGCCGATCACCGAGTCGACCGCCTGCTCGTGCACCAGCAGAAGCGCACGGCGAGTGTGCCCGAGAGAGTCGAAGGCGCCCGCCTTGATCAGGGACTCGATCGTCCGCTTGTTGCACACGACGGCGGGGACCTTGTCGAGGAAGTCCGTGAACGATGCGAACGCCCCCTTCGCCTCGCGGGCCTTGACGATCGCGTCGACGACGTTCGCCCCGACGTTCCGCACCGCGGTCAGACCGAATCGGATGTCCGCACCGACGGCGGTGAAGTTCGCGGACGACGAGTTGACGTCCGGCGGAAGCACCGTGATGCCCATGTGACGGCACTCGCCGAGGTAGAGGGCCGACTTGTCCTTGTCGTCCCGCACGCTCGTGAGCAGCCCCGCCATGTACTCGGTCGGGTAGTTGGCCTTGAGGAACGCGGTCCAGTACGACACGACGCCGTAGGCCGCCGAGTGGGCCTTGTTGAACGCGTAGCCGGCGAACGGGACCAGCACGTCCCAGACGGCCTGGATCGCGCCGTCCGAGTAACCACGCTCGCGGCAGCCGGCCTGGAACGGCACGAACTCCTTGTCCAGGACCTCCTTCTTCTTCTTGCCCATCGCCCGGCGCAGCAGGTCGGCCTGGCCGAGCGTGTAGCCCGCGAGCTTCTGGGCGGCGCGCTGCACCTGCTCCTGGTAGACGATCAGGCCGTGCGTGATCCCGACGATCTCCTCGAGCGGCTCCGCGAGCTCCGGGTGGATCGGCTCGATCTCCTGGAGACCGTTCTTGCGCAGGGCGTAGTTGATGTGCGAGTTCATGCCCATCGGGCCGGGCCGGTACAGCGCGATCACGGCCGAGATGTCCTCGAAGTTGTCGGGACGCATCTGGCGGAGCAGCGACCGCATCGGTCCGCCGTCGAGCTGGAAGACCCCGAGCGTGTCGCCACGACCGAGCAGCTCGTAGGTCGGCGGGTCGTCGAGGGGGACGTCCTCGATGCGGATCGCCGGCTTGCCGTTCATCACGATGTTCTCGAGCGCGTCGTCGAGGATCGTGAGGTTCCGCAGGCCGAGGAAGTCCATCTTGATCAGGCCGAGCGCCTCGGCTGCGGGCTGGTCGAACTGCGTGATGATCGCGCCGTCCTGCGGCCGCCGCATGATCGGCACGATGTCGATCAGCGGTTCGCTCGACATGATCACGCCGGCCGCGTGCACACCCCACTGCCGCTTGAGGTTCTCGAGCCCGCGCGCCGTCTCGAGGACCCGCTGGGCCTCGGGGTCCGCCTCGACGACCTTGCGGAACTCGTCCGCCTCGGCGTAGCGCGGGTCCTCCGGGTTGTAGATGCCCTTGAGGGTGATGTCCTTGCCCATCACCGCCGGTGGCATCGCCTTGGTGAGCTTCTCGCCCATCGCGAACGGGAAGCCGAGCACGCGCGACGCGTCCTTGAGAGCCTGCTTCGCCTTGATGGTGCCGTAGGTCACGATCTGCGCGACGCGGTCCTCGCCGTACTTCTCGGTGACGTACCGGATGACCTCGCCGCGCCGACGCTCGTCGAAGTCGACGTCGACGTCCGGCCAGGAGATCCGCTCCGGGTTCAGGAACCGCTCAAAGATCAGTCCGTGCTCGAGCGGGTCGAGCTCGGTGATGCCCATCGCGTACGACGCCATCGAGCCCGCCGCGGAGCCGCGACCCGGGCCGACCCGGATGCCCTGGTCCTTGGCCCAGTTGATGAAGTCCGCGACCACGAGGAAGTAGCCGGAGAACCCGAGCTGCGTGATCACGCCGGTCTCGTACTCGGCCTGCGCCCGGACGTCCTCGGGGACCGCGCCCGCATACCGATGCTGCAGCCCCGTCTCGACCGCCTTGATGAACCACGACTCCTCGTTCTCGCCGGACGGCACGGGGAACCGGGGCATGTAGTTCGCGTTCGTGTTGAACTCGACATCGCACTGCTCCGCGATCAGCAGCGTGTTGTCGCACGCCTCGGGCAGCTCGGCCCAGGTGCGCCGCATCTCCTCGGCGGACCACACGTAGAACTGGTCGGTGTCGAACTTGAACCGGTCGGGGTCGGCGAGCGTCGTACCCGACTGCACGCACAGCAGCACCTCGTGCGCGTGGCTGTCCTCGTGGCGCGTGTAGTGCAGGTCGTTCGTCGCGACGAGCGGGGCATCGATCACCTTCGCGAGCCGGATCAGGTCCTTGAGGACCCGCCGCTCGATCTCCAGCCCGTGATCCATGAGCTCGACGTAGAAGTACTCCTTGCCGAACATGTCCTGGAGCTCGCCCGCGGCGCGCACGGCCTCGTCCCACTGGCCGAGCCGGAGCCGCGTCTGGACCTCGCTCGACGGGCAGCCCGAGAAGGCGATGATCCCCTCGGAGTATCGGCTGAGCAGGTCCCGGTCCATGCGGGGCCACTTCGCCATCTGGCCCTCGAGCGACGCGAGGGACCCCATCCGGAAGAGGTTGTGCATGCCCCCGGTCGTCCGCGACAGCAGCGTCATGTGCGTGTAGGCGCCGCGCGCGGACACGTCGTCCGCGGCCTGGTGCGCCTCGCCCCACTTCACGCGGGTCTGGTCGAACCTGCTCGTCCCCGGGGTCAGGTAGGCCTCGATGCCGACGATCGGCTTGACCCCGTGCGCGCGTGCCCGCGACCAGAAGTCGAACGCTCCGAAGAGGTAGCCGTGGTCCGTGATCGCCATGGCCTTCTGGCCCAGCCGTTCGGCCTCCGTGAGGAGCTCGTCGATCCGCGCCGCGCCGTCGAGCATCGAGTACTCGGTGTGCGCGTGGAGGTGGACGAAGTCGGAACCCCCGGACGATGCCATGGCCGTCAGTCTAGGTCGCCGCCACCCACACCCTCGGCCGACCGGTCGTCGCCGTAGGCTGCTCGGAGCGTGGCGATGGCGGCGGCGAGGTCGTCGGGGTAGGCGCTCGTGACCTCGAGCCACTCACCGCTCGCCGGGTGCGCGAATCCGAGTCGCACGGCGTGCAGCCACTGGCGCGTCAAGCCCGTTCGCGCCGCCAGGGTGGGGTCCGCACCGTACGTGACGTCTCCGACGCACGGGTGGTGCAGCGCCGCGAAGTGCACCCGGATCTGGTGCGTTCGACCCGTCTCGAGGTGCACCTCGACCAGAGAGGCGCCCGGCAGCATCTCAAGCACCTCGTAGTGCGTGACCGAGGGCTTGCCGTCGGCGACGACCGCGAACTTGTACTCAGCCGACGGGTGGCGTCCGATCGGTGCGTCGATCGTGCCCGTCGTCGGTTCAGGGTGCCCCTGCACGAGAGCGTGGTACACCTTCTCGACGGTGCGTTCCTTGAACGCGCGCTTGAGGACGCTGTAGGCGTGCTCGCTCTTGGCGACGACCATCAGCCCTGACGTCCCGACGTCGAGCCGGTGGACGATGCCTTGGCGCTCCGCGGCTCCGGACGTCGAGATCCGGTACCCGGCGGCTGCCAGCGCGCCGACCACCGTGGGACCGTTCCAGCCGGGCGACGGGTGAGCCGCGACACCCACCGGCTTGTCGACCACGACCACGTCGTCGTCGTCGTGGACCACCCGCATCCCCGGGACCGGCTCGGGTACCACCGTGACGGTCGAGGGTGAGGTCAGCGTCACCTCGAGCCACGCACCGGGAACCAGACGGTCCGACTTCGCCACCGCGCGCCCGTCGACCCGGACGTCACCGGTCTCGGCGAGCTCGGCCGCGCGCGTCCGCGACACGCCGAGGAGCCGGGAGAGGCCGGTGTCCACACGTTCACCTGCGAGACCGTCCGGGACAGGCAGCGCGCGCAGCTCAGACATCCGTCGGTTCCGCCGTGGTGTCCCGGGCGGTAGCGCGGCCGTCGCTCTCCGGAGCGGCGCCACCGCCGGCGTCGGGGCCGACGACTGTGGCGTCGACGGCCACGGCATCAACGGCACGCTGCGCGTCGGGCGGCTCGGACGCCTTCACGCGCGACGACTCGAGGCTGCCGTCGATCCGGATGCCCCGCATCGACAGCAGCACGATCACCACGGCCGCCACCACGATCGCGATGTCCGCGACGTTGCCGACGAACACGTGCGCGTAGGCGATGAAGTCGACGACCTCACCGCGCCCGAAGCTCGGCTCGCGGAACAACCGGTCGATGAGGTTGCCGAGAGCACCGCCGAGCAGGAGGCCGAGCGCGACGGCCCAGCCCGTCGAACCGATCCTGCGCGACGCGCGCACGATCACGACGGCGACCGCGACGGCGACCACCGTGAGCAGCCAGGTCATCCCCGTCGCGATGGACAGAGCCGCACCCGGGTTGTAGACCAGGGACAGGCCGAGCAGGTCGCCGAGCACCGGCGTGCGCTCTCCCGGGACGAGCGAGGCGACCGCCCAGGCCTTCGCCACCTGGTCGACGACGAGGACGACGACCGTCAGGCTCGTGAGCAGCGTCATCAGTCGTCGACGGTGGACCGTCGAGGACGGTGCCGCAGCGCGCTCCGGCGCGGACGACATCGTCAGCTCGTCATTGCTCGTCACAGGCTCGGGCGTCGTCGACATCGGGGGAATTCTCCCACGGCTCGAGGTCAGCGACGTTCCTCGCGCTGCTTGCACGTCACGCAGAGAGTGGCCCGGGGGAAGGCGAGGACGCGGGCCTTGCCGATCGGGTCGCCGCACGACTCGCACGTCGCGAAGCTGCCGTCGTTCACCCGCCCGAGCGCGTGCGTGGTCTGCGAGAGCAGGTTGCGGGTGTTGTTGACGAGGGTCAGCTCCTGCTCCCGCTCGAGCGCACTCGACCCGGAGTCTGCCTGGTCGTCGCCGGCTCCGTCCCCGGAGTTGCGCAACAGGTCCGACAGCTCCGTGTCCGCGCTCGTCAGCTCCGCGGTCAGTCGATCGACCTCGCTCACGAGCTCGCCTCGCAGCGCGCGAACATCGTCCACGGTCCAGGGCTCCTCGCCGGGGCGGACCGGGAGGTCCTCGATCACGGGGAGCCCGTCATCGCCCACCAGCTGAGCCGTCGTCATCGCGTCGTCGGCGACCATCAGTGCCCTCTCTCCGGGGAAGTCAGGAGAGAGTATGCGCCTGCGCCGGTACGCACAACACGACGCGCACGACGGCCCGCGCCGAGGTCCGCGCGGCGGCGACGTGGCGCTCGTCCCCACGACGACGGACGCCGCCCTCCCGTCCGGGAGAGCGGCGTCCTGATGTCGCCGAGCGTGCGCCTCGCAGGGTGCCCTGCAGGTCAGAGACCCTGCCCGTCGCCCTGCTGCTGACCACCGGGAGCGGTGCGCCCCTGGAGCGCGCTGCCACGGTTGTCCAGGTCCCCGAGAAGGTTCTCGAGGTAGCTCTTCAGCCGCGTGCGGTAGTCGCGCTCGAAGACGCGCAGCTCGTCGATCTTGCGTTCGAGGAGCGACCGCTCCTGCTCGAGCTGACCGAGCGTGCGGCTCGACGTCTCCTCCGCCTCGCGGACGATCCGGGTGCCCTGGGCCTTCGCCTCGGCGATGAGCCGCTCGCCCTCCTCCTGGCCGCTGCGCACGTAGTCGTCGTGCAGCTTCTGCGCCAGGGCGAGCATCCCGGTCGCCGACTCGGGCTCGCTCTGGCGAACCGGCGCCGAGACCACGGGCGCCGGCGCCACCGGTGCGGCGACGACGGGGGCGGGAGCCGGGGTGGGCTCGGGCACCTCCACCGGGACGACCGGGGCGGCCTGCGCCGCCCCCGACCGGCTCAGCTCGGCGATGCGTCGCTCCGCTGCGGCCAGCTTCGTCTTGAGGTCGTCGTTCTCTCCCTGGACCTCGCGGAGAGTGCCGACGACGAGGTCGAGGAAGTCGTCCACCTCGTCCTGGTCGTACCCCTCGCGGAACTTGGTCGCCTGGAACTTCTTGTTCAGGACGTCATCTGCTGTCAGCAGCGCCATCGGTGTCACCTCTGTCGATCGAGCTCGGTCGGGCCGGGGCAGTCCACCGACCGCCGCCGTTCACGTTAGCGGACATTGCCCCTCACGCGCGTGACCAGTGCACGACCACGCCGTGGGACCTGCGAGAAGACGCGGTCCTCGCCCGCGCCTCAGGCGCCGAGGACGCTCAGCACGAGCAGGACGAACCAGCACAGCAGGAGCAGGACGGTGAAGGCCAGGTCGAGCCGCATGCTCCCGAGCGTGAGGGGCGGCAGCAGCCGACGCAGGGCGCGCAGCGGTGGGTCGGTGACCGTGTAGACCGTCTCCGTGAGGACCAGGACGGCGCCGCGAGGTCGCCAGTCCCTGGCGAAGAACTGCACCCAGTCCACGACCATCCGTGCCAGCAGTGCGACGATGAACAGCGTGACGACGAGCGACAACGCACCCGCGACGAGCCTCACGCGTCAGCTCTGGTTGTAGAACGCGGCACGGGACTCGGCATTCGCCGGACGGTCGTCGCCGGTCACCTCGACGTGCACGGGTGAGAGCAGGAAGACGCGGTTCGTCACTCGTTCGATCGCCCCGTGCAACCCGAAGATCAGACCGGCCGAGAAGTCCACGAGGCGCTTCGCGTCCGCGTCGTCCATGTCGGACAGGTTCATGATGACGGGCGTACCCTCACGGAACGCCTCCCCGATCTTGCGCGCGTCGTTGTACGAGCGAGGGTGGATCGTGGTGATGCGCCGTAGGTCCCCGGCGGCCGGCGCCGGCGCGGCCGCCCGCGTGCCGACGGCACGACTGATGGGAGTCACCTGGGCGTCGAAGTCGTGCGACATGGGATCCTCGATGTCCTCGTACTCGTCGACGTAGTCCTCATCCAGGTGCTCGCCGTGGTCGTCGGCAAGGCCGAGGTACAGCATCGTCTTGCGCAGCGCTCCGGCCATTGCCCTCTCCCCCATCTGTCCTGCGTGTCGCACCCCACTCATGCGGGGCACGTCGCTGTCGCCACGCTAGCAACGGACCTGGTCACGACCGCGGCGACACGCCCGCCAGACGGATGACACCTGCGAACCGTCCGGTCGGCTCCGAGCGGCGGGCGGACCGGCGGTGCGAGAAGAACCGGGGGTCGGTCAGCGTGCACAGCTCGAGCCGCTGCACCTCACCGACCCCGCACGCGCCGAGAACGGCCGCGACGCCGCCGGGCAGATCGAGGGACGGTGTCCCCCACGACGTCTCGGCGCGAGCAGCCGGCACCAGGCGGGCGACCTCGTCACGCATGGCGGACGGCACCTCGTAGCACGCCCCGCACACGGATGGCCCGATCATCGAGCGGATGCGGCCGGGGATCGCACCGAGATCCCGCATCGCAGCCACCGCGCTCTGGACGACGCCGGCGACCAGGCCACGACGCCCCGCATGGAGCGCCGCGACGACGCCGGCCGCAGCGTCGGCGAGCAGGACCGGGACGCAGTCGGCCACGAGCACACCCACCGCGACGTCGATCCGCCCGGTGACCAGGGCGTCCGCCCGTGCGACCGGAGCAAGGCGATCGGCGGGGGGCGCCGTGACGACGAACACCTCCGCGCCGTGCACCTGGTCCGCCCAGGCGATCGGCGCCCCGACCCAGCGCTCGACGAGACCCCGGTTGTGCGCGACCGCGACCGGGTCGTCGCCCACGTGCGTCGCCAGGTCGAGACCGCCCCAGGGTCCCGCGCTGACACCACCGTCGCGCGTCGTGAACGCGGCGTGGACACCTGGCCCGAGGTCGATCGGGACGATCTCGATGGACGAGTCCTGCCGTTCGCTCCCGGCGACCATCGCCTACTTCAGGAAGTCGGGGACGTCGAGGTCGTCGCGCACCCTGCGGCTCGGCTCCTCGTCGAAGGTACGTGGCATCTCCAGCGCCCCGGTGGCGGTGACCGACTCCGGGTCCGTCGAGAGGAACGCCGGGATCTCCTCGCCGGGGAGGGCCACGGGGACGGGGGACGGAGCACGCGTGACGTCGGCGTCGGGAGAGACCGGGACGACGGACGGGATCGCATGCGACGCCGCCGTCGCCTGACGCGGCGTCGGCAGCGCCCCGGACGCGACCTGCCCGAGGGCGCGCGCATCGCGGCGCACCGAGGGCGAGCCGCTGTCGAAGCCGGCGGCGATCACCGTCACGCGGACCTCGTCGCCCAGCGCGTCGTCGATCACCGCGCCGAAGATGATGTTCGCCTCGGCGTGCGCCGCCTCCTGGACGAGTCGGGCCGCCTCGTTGATCTCGAACAGGCCGAGGTCCGATCCACCCTGGATCGACAGCAGCACGCCGTGCGCGCCGTCGATGCTCGCCTCGAGGAGCGGCGACGAGATCGCCAGCTCGGCGGCCTGGACCGCGCGGTCCTCGCCGCGCGCGGAACCGATCCCCATCAGCGCGCTGCCGGCGCCCTGCATGACGGACTTCACGTCGGCGAAGTCGAGGTTGATCAGACCCGGGGTCGTGATCAGGTCCGTGATGCCCTGGACGCCCGAGAGCAGCACCTGGTCCGCCGACCGGAACGCGTCGAGCACGGAGACCGAGCGGTCGCTGATCGAGAGCAGGCGGTCGTTCGGGATCACGATCAGCGTGTCGACCTCGGCACGGAGCCCGTCGATCCCGGAGTCGGCCTGCACCGAGCGGCGGCGACCCTCGAACGTGAACGGACGGGTGACGACACCGATCGTGAGCGCACCGAGCGCCCGCGCGATCCGTGCGACCACCGGGGCGCCGCCGGTGCCCGTCCCGCCGCCCTCGCCGGCGGTCACGAAGACCATGTCGGCACCGCGCAGCACATCCTCGATCTCGTCGGCGTGATCCTCGGCGGCCTTCTTGCCGACCTCCGGATCCGCTCCCGCGCCGAGGCCGCGCGTGAGCTCGCGACCGACGTCGAGCTTGACGTCGGCGTCCGACATCAGCAGCGCCTGCGCGTCGGTGTTGATGGCGATGAACTCGACACCCTTGAGACCGACCTCGATCATCCGGTTCACGGCATTGACGCCACCGCCGCCGATGCCGACGACCTTGATGACCGCCAGGTAGTTCTGCGGAGCTGCCACGATGGGTGCCTCTCGTTCTGCTTGCGTGTCGTGCGGTGCGTCAACCTTCACCCTCAGGCTGAGGGTTATAGTTATGTCAGACTGTGCCACCAGTGACGCTAGGTGGCCGACGAGCCCGGATCAACGACCGACGTGCGCGTGTCGGTCGCCGGCATCCCGCGCGCTCACCGGGTGATGGGCAACGTCGGCGCCGACACGTCGAAGACTTTGGCGTGAGCGCTCACCGGAGCAGCGCGCAGAGCCTTCAGCACGGCGATCTTGAGCGCCGTCTGGTCCGCGCTCCCCCACACCACGTGCGCACCGTCGCGCAGGTCCATCCCGACGGTGTCCTGGCTCGCCGCCTGCACGGCCGCGACCTGCGACCGTAGATCGGCCGGAAGCGCGTCGAGCACACCGAGGACCGCCGCGAGCGTGCGCTTCGTGTCGGTCGCGGTGGCAGGGATCGTCACCACGGGGAGGCCCGTCGGCGGGGTGGCGGCCCGCCCGACCTGGACGCCGTCGGCATCGCGAAGCGCGAACCCGCCCGCGGGGTCCGGGATCGCCGCGACCGGCTCGCGGGAGACGAGGGTGATCGTCAGACCGTGCGGCCAGTCGCGCATGACCTTCGCCGACCGCACGCCCGGCACCTCGAGGATCGCATCGCGAAGAGCCACGGTGTCGAGCCGCGGCAAGGGCGTCCCCGCGCGCGCGTCCACGACCGACAGCACATCGGCGACCGTCACGACCGTGCCCGGATCCCTGACCACGACCTCGGCCGGCTCGAGGGCCAGCACCGGGGACAGCAGCAGCAACCAGGACAGCACGGCGGCAGCGAGGACGACCGCCGCCCCGACGGCGAGGTGCCGACGGGTCACGGCGCGCCGCGCGCTGACCCGCTCCGCGAACCTCTCCGCCGACCGCGAGGAGACCACGGCCGGGCGGACCGGCAGGCCGGGGGTACGACGACGTGACGCATACGTCGTGACCGCGACCGAGCCCACCGGGTCCGCCCGCGGTCCGTCCACGCGCCGCGCAGGGTCGTCGCCTGCCGGGAGCGTCCGGGACCGGGCCGCGTCGTCCGCCGACCCGGGGGACGGAGCTGCACCTTCTCCCGCGCGGGGACGCGGGAGCGGTGGACGGCGAGGGCGGGCCGGTCGCGTCGGCTGACCGGGTCGGGACGGCGGTGTCACGCCGGGCCCCGATCGTCGGCACGTCGGGCCAGCTCGGCGAGAACGACCGGTGCGAGCTCCGTGACGTCGCCCGCACCGACCGTGAGGACGAGGTCGCCCGATCGGGCTGCGCGCGCGATGCGACGAGCCGCCTCGACCCGATCGACCACGTACTCCCCGGAACCGGCCATGGCGTCGACGATCAGCGCACCCGTGACCCCCGGCTCCGGATCCTCCCGGGCTCCGTACACACCGGTCACGACGGCCAGGTCGGCAAGCGCGAGAGCCTCGGCGAAATCGCGTGCGAACACCCGGGTGCGGGAGAACAGATGCGGCTGGAAGAGCACGAGCACACGCCCGCCCCCGACCACGGAGCGGGCCGCCCGGAGGAGCGCCGCGACCTCCGTCGGGTGGTGGGCGTAGTCGTCGACCACCCGGACCCCGTCCGCACTCCCCCGGTCCTCGAAACGGCGACCGGTACCGTGGAACGAGGCCGCTCCGTCCGCCGCGACGGTCGGCTCGACCCCGAGCAGCACGGCGGCGATCCACGCCGCGGCGGCGTTCGCGACGTTGTGCACCCCGGGCACCGCGAGCTCGATGTCGACAGATGTCGCCGGGAACCACGACGCGTCTGCCGACGTCCGGAGCACCGCACGTGCGCCGTCGCCGAGAGCTGCGTAGTCGGAGATCGTGACGTGCGCGTCCGCGCCGATCGGGGGACCCCCCGTTCCGTAGGTCACCACGTGCACGCCACGCGACGAGAGCGCCGGGTGCACGGTGTCGACGAGTCGACGCGCGCCTGCGTCGTCCGCGCACGCGATCAGCCAGCCGCCGTCGACGATCCGCTCGGTGAACTCGACGAAGACGGCCTCGAACGCCGCCAGGGATCCGTAGTGGTCGAGATGGTCGGCCTCGACGTTCGTCACCACGGCGACCGTCGGCGAGTAGGCGAGGAACGAGCCGTCGGACTCGTCTGCCTCGGCGACGAACACCGAGCCGGTGCCGTTGCGCGCGCCGCCCACGAGGGACGCACCCGGTCCGGTCACGCCGAGCACGGTCCCGCCGATCGCGTAGGACGGATCCAGCCCGGCGACCGTGAGGATCACCGCCGTCATCGCCGACGTCGTGGTCTTGCCATGGGCCCCGGCCACGGCCACGGCCGTACGACCGGCCATGAGCGCCGCGAGAGCCCGTGACCGGTGCACGACCGTGAGTCCGAGCGCACGGGCCCGCACGAGCTCCGGGTTCGACTCGCGTACCGCGCTGGAGACCACCACGACGTCGGCACCGTCGACATGGGACGCGTCGTGGCCGACCCAGGTCCGCACGCCCGACCCACGGACCGCTGCGAGCGCCACCGAGTCCCGTGCGTCGGACCCGCTCACGACGACGCCGCGGGCGGCGAGGAGCGCGGCGATCGCGGACATCCCGGCGCCACCCGCACCGATCAGGTGGACACGCCCCCAGTCCTCGAGCGGGCTCGCGCCGGTCGGCGCCTCCGGCGTCATCGCAGCGCCGCCTCGACGACGTCGGCCACCCGGGCCGCACCGTCGCGCACTCCCACCCGCGCGGCCGCGACCCCCATGTCGTGGAGTCGCTCGTCACCTGCGACGGCGCCTGCGAGCAACGGGAGCACGTGCTCGCGCAACCAGCCGAGCGTCAGGTCGGCGTCGGCCACCAGGAGCCCGCCGCCGGCCTCGACCACGGGCGCCGCGTTCAACCGCTGCTCGCCGTTGCCGATCGGCAGCGGCACGTAGACCGCCGGGATGCCGAGAGCAGCGAGCTCGCTGACCGTGGCAGCGCCGGCGCGACACACGACGAGGTCCGCCAGGGCGTAGGCCAGCTCCATCTCCTCGAGGTACTCGCGGACCTCGTAGCGGGCGCCGTCGGCCGCCGGCGACGCCGCGAGAACGCCACCGAGGTCGGCGAGGACCTGCTCGGCCTTGCCGCGTCCAGCGAGGTGCAGCACCTGGACCCCGGCGGCACGCAGGTCGGTACCGAACGACGCCATCACCTGGTTGACCCGCTGCGCGCCCAGGGATCCTCCGGTGACGAGCAGCGTCACCCGGTCCGCGTCGAGACCCAGCGCGGCGGCGGCGGCGGCGCGCGTCGCGCGTCGGTCCCCGGCCGCGCCGACCAGGGCGACCACCTCGGCACGCAGCGGCATGCCGACCACCTGGGCCCGCGGCAACCTGGTGCCCTCGAAGGTGACCGTCACCGACCGCGCCCATCGCGCGCCGAGCCGGTTGGCGAGACCCGGTCGTGCGTTGGCCTCGTGGATCACGACGGGCACCCCGCGACGCCGTGCGGCCAGGTACGCGGGCGTCGCGACGTAGCCGCCGAAGCCGACGACGACCTGCGCGCCGTTCCGGTCGATCGCGTCACCGGCGGCGCGCACCGCCGACACCAGACGGCCGGGAAGCCGGAACCAGTCGACGGTCGGCCGCCGCGGGAGCGGGACCCGAGGGACGAGGGCGAGCGGCAGACCGTGCGCCGGGACCAGCGTCGCCTCGAGCCCGCGCGCGGTCCCCAGGACGGTCAGGACCATCGACGGGTCCCGTCGACGCAGCTCGTCCGCGACGGCGAGGAGCGGGTTGACGTGACCTGCGGTACCGCCGCCCGCGAGCAGGACCGAGCGACCACGCCGACGGTCCGCCGCGCGTTGGGTCGCGGCACGCCGCCGCGTCATCGAACCGGCCCGTCGAGAGCCGCGTCGGACCGCGCGCTCATCGCCGGCCCGCCCGCACCCCGGCACGGCCCGCCGCGCTGAGCACACCGAGCGAACGCCGGACCACGCCCGAGCGCGCCGCGAGCGCCTCGGCCGCTCCCGGCTCGCTCCTCGCGAACGCGATCACGACGCCGAGTGCGGCCATCGTCGTGATCAGTGCGGATCCGCCGGAGGACACCAGTGGCAACGGCAGCCCGATCACCGGAGCGAGCCCGATCACGACGGCGATGTTCAGCAGGGCCTGCCCGATCACCCAGCTCATGATGGCGCCCGTCGTGATCTTGACGAAGGGGTCGGGATGGCGCCGGATGATCCTCGCCATCGCCAGGCCGAGCAGGGCGAACAGGACGAGCACGAGGAGCGTGCCGATGAGGCCGAGCTCCTCGCCGAGGATCGCGAAGATGAAGTCGTTGTGGCGCTCGGGGAGATAGCCCCACTTCTCGCGGCTCCCGCCGAGACCGAGACCGCCGATACCCCCGGTCGCGAGGCCCCAGATCCCGTGCTTCGTCTGGTAGCACGCGCCCTGGTCGTCGCACGTGCTGCTCAGCCACGAGGAGATGCGCGACGTGCGGTTCGTGCTGAGCATCGTCAGGGCCGCCACGACCGCTCCGGCGAGGCCTCCGGCGACGGCGAAGACCCGCAACGGGACTCCGGCCACGAACATCGCGCCGGCGACGAGCAGGAAGAGGATCAGCGCGGTTCCGAGGTCGTGGCCGATCAGCACGAGCCCGATCATGAGCCCGGAGACGGGAACGACCGGGATGAGTGCGTGCTTCCACTCGTGCAGGAGCGGTCGCTTCCGGGCCAGCACGGCTCCGAGCCAGATCGCCAGCGCCAGCTTCACGAGCTCCGACGGCTGCGCCGTGAAGCCACCGATGTGGATCCAGTTCTCGTTGCCGAGCACGGAGAGCCCGACCCCGGGGACGAACACGGCCAGCTGGAGCACCGCTGAGCCGGCGAGAGCCACCCAGGCGATGCCCTCGAAGAACCTGATGGGGAGCCGCGAGGCGACGATCAGCAACGGGAGCCCGATCATCGCGAACTGCGCCTGGGTCAGGAAGTCGGCGTACGGCGACTTGTCGGCCGAGATCGCATCGACGCTCGAGCTCGACAGCACCATCACGAGTCCGATGACGAGGAGCAGGGTCGTCGTGCCCGTCAGGACGTAGTAGCTCGTCACCGCGCTGTTCCACTGACCGAGGAAACGACCCCGCTCGCGCCGCAGCGGAGCATCGAGAGTCACGGTCGGCGACGCCGCAGCACCCGGCACGCGGCCCGCACGCGGTGCCGGAACCGTCCGCTGGGTAGCGGTCGTCGGCGTCCCGGCCGAGAGAGCCCCCGGAGCTGTCGGGCGCGGCACGTCAGCGCCCGGGCGCCGTCAGGACACGCGCGGCCGACGCGAAGCTCTCGCCTCGCTCGGCGTACGAGCGGAACTGGTCCATCGAGGCGCAGGCCGGCGCGAGCAGCACGGTGTCACCCGGTCGCGCCAGCTGCTCGGCCGCACGGACCGCACGAGTCATCACCGAACCAGTGTCACCGGGATCGGTGGCGACCACGGGAACCTCGGGCGCGTGTCGCCCGAGCGCGTCACGCAACGGCGACTGGTCCACGCCGATCAGCACCACGGCGCGGAGGCGGTCGCGCACGCTGCGGACGAGCTCGTCGAACGTCGCGCCCTTCGCGAGTCCCCCCGCGATCCACACCACCGTGCCCGGCGCGAAGCCCGCCAGCGATGCGGCGGCGGCATGTGCGTTGGTGGCCTTCGAGTCGTCGACGAACGCCACGTCACCGACCCGAGCGACGGTCTGGATGCGGTGCGCGCCGGGGCCGTACGCGCGTAGGCCGGCCCGGACGGCGGAGGGCGGCACCCCGTGCGCGAGGGCGAGCGCCGCGGCGGCCAGGGCATCGCTCACCACGTGCACAGGGACGCTGCCGTCCGGTCCCGCGAGCCGGGCGAGATCGGCGACGGTGGCGAGCTCGGCCGCGTGGGTGCGTCGGACCGGCGTGAACCCGCGGTCCACGAGCACGCCGTCCACGACCCCGACGAGTCCGAGGCCCGGTGCACCGAGGGTGAAGCCGACCGCGACCGCCCCGTCGGCCACCTCGGCCTCCCGGACCAGCCGCTCGGTCACCGGGTCGGCAGCGTTGTAGACGCACGCACGCACGACGTTGGTGAACACCCGACCCTTGGCTTCCTCGTACGCCTCGCGCGAGCCGTGCCAGTCCAGGTGGTCGTCGGCGACGTTGAGCACGGCCGCGGCCTCCGCAGCCATCGAGCGCGTGAAGTGCAGCTGGAAGCTCGAGAGCTCGACCGCGAGGACGTCGACGTCCGGGTCGGTCGCCGCCAGCACCACGGGGGTGCCGACGTTCCCCACCGCGCGCGCGCGCTCACCCGCCGCCAGCAGGATCTGCTCGAGCATGCCGACGGTGGTCGTCTTGCCGTTCGTCCCGGTCACCGCGAGCCAGGGCGCCGGGCCCAGGTCGGCGCCGTCGGGCGACCGCCGAGGCACCCGCAGCTGCCACGCGAGCTCGACCTCGCTCCACACCGGTATGCCGCGCTCGGACGCCTGCAGGAGGAGCGGGTCGGTCGGTCGCCAGCCCGGCGACACGACGACCAGGTGGGCGTCGTCGAGAACCCCTGCCGCGACGAGCTCGGCGGCGTCGACGTGGTCCGCCGCCGGGTCACGTGCGTCGACCGTCACCACCCGCGCGCCGCGCTCCGTGAGCACCCCGCGAGCCGCGCGACCCGACACCCCCAGGCCGGCGACCACGACCGTCATCGCCGCGACGGATCGGCCGAGCAGCCGAGTGTCACCGGGAGCGTCCACGGTCAGCTGGCCACCCATTCCGCGTAGAAGACCCCGACCCCGAGCGCGACGAACAGACCCGCGATGATCCAGAACCGGATGACGATCGTCACCTCTCCCCAGCCCGAGAGCTCGAAGTGGTGATGGAGCGGCGCCATCTTGAAGACCCGACGACGGGTCAGCTTGAAGAACCCGATCTGGATGACGTCCGAGATCACGATGATGACGAAGAGCCCTCCGATGATCGCCGCAAGGATCTCCGTCCGCGAGAGGATCGACAGTCCCGCCAACGCACCGCCGAGCGCGAGGGCGCCGGTGTCGCCCATGAAGATCTTCGCCGGCGAGGCGTTCCACCACAGGAAGCCGAAGCACGCCCCGGTGATCGCGGACGCGACGACCGCGAGCCCGATCGGGTCACGCACCTCGTAGCAGCTCGGGCCGGCCGTGAGCACCGACTGGCACCGCTGGTTGAACTGCCAGATCCCGATAATCACGTAGGAGCCGAAGACGAGCAGCGAGGCACCGGTCGCCAGCCCGTCCAGACCGTCGGTGAGGTTCACGGCGTTCGACCACGCCGTGATCAGGAAGTTCGCCCAGATCACGAAGAGGATCAACCCGATCGTCGCACCGGCGAACCGGAGGTCGAGATTCGTGTCCCGGATGAACGAGACCCGGGTGGACGCGGGCGTGCGGAAGTTGCGGTTCGGGAACTGCAGCGCCAGCACCGCGAAGATCACGCCCACGAGCCCCTGGCCGGCGACCTTCCACCGGGCCCGCAACCCGAGACTGCGCTGGCGGGAGATCTTGACGAAGTCGTCGAGGAACCCGACGACCCCCAGACCGGTCATGAGGAACAGCACCAGGACGGCGGAGACGTTCGGCATCTGTCCCGTGGCGACGACGGCGGTGCTCCACCCGATGAGCGTGGCGAGGATGATGACGACGCCACCCATCGTCGGGGTGCCACGCTTGGTGAAGTGACCGGTCGGACCGTCCTGTCGGATGAACTGCCCGTACTGCTTGCGCACCAGGAAGCGGATGAACACCGGGGTCCCGAGCAGCGACACGACGAGGGAGATGGCCCCCGCCATGAGCACGGCCTTCACGCGGGGTCCTCGGCGGCGACGAGCTCGTCCGCGAGCCGCCACAGCCCTGCGCCGTGGGACGACTTCACGAGGACGACGTCCCCGGGGCGCAGCTCCTCGCGCAGCAGCAGCCGCGCCGCTGCCACGTCCTCGACCCGATGGAGCGCACCACCCCACGGACTCCCGTCGATCACGCCGTCGGCGATCGCCCCGGCACCGGCGCCGACCACCACCGCGAGCCCGATGTCCAGGTCGACGAGGAGGTGGCCGATCTCGGCGTGCTCCTGGCGCGACTCCGCCCCGAGCTCGAGCATCTCTCCGAGAACGGCGACGCTGCGTCGGTCGCGACCTGCGATCGTGCCGAGCGCCCTGAGGGCCGCTCGCATCGAGTCCGGGTTCGCGTTGTACGCGTCGTCGATGACCGTCACGCCGTCGGCCCGGTCGAGGACGTGCATCCGGTGCGCGCTGAGCGGCTCCGCCGCGCTCAGCCGCGCAGCGACGTCCGTGATCGCCACGCCCAGCTCGAGAGCGACGGCCGCCGCCGCGAGCGCGTTCGTGACGTGGTGGTCGCCGACCAGCCGCAACCGGACCGGTGCCGCCGCCGACGACGTCGCCAGCGTGAACGACGCCCGCCCGGCACGGTCGACCGACTCGTCCCGCGCGCGCACGTCGGCCGTCCGCGACCTGCCGAAGGTCACGACCCGACCGGGAGCGATCCGGGCCATCTCGGCGACGCGCGGGTCGTCGGCGTTGAGCACCGCGACTCCGTGCGGTGCGAGCCCGCGGACGATCTCGGCCTTGGTGCGTGCGACCGCGTCGATCCCGCCGAACCCGGCCAGGTGCGCGTGCCCGACCGCCAGGACGACCGCGACGTCCGGGCTCGCGATGCGCGTGAGCTCGGCGATGTGCCCCACCCCGCTCGCACCCATCTCCAGGACGAGGTACTGCGTGGCCGCGTCGGCGCGCAGCACCGTCAGGGGCAGCCCGATCGGGTTGTTGAACGACTCGACGGCGGCCACGGTCGGGGCGTCGGCCGAGAGGAGCTGGGCCAGGAGGTCCTTCGTCGTCGTCTTCCCGACCGAGCCGGTCACCCCGACGACCTTGGGCGCGGGGGTGCGACTGCCGCCGGCGTCGGCGTCCCGGCCGCGCAGACGCGCCAGGACGCCGTGCGCGAGCGCGCCGAGCGCCGCACCGACGTCGGTGACCACGAGGCACGGCAGAGCACCCGAGTCGTCTGCGAGAGCGCGCTCGGTGAGGACCACGCGAGCGCCGGCCTCGACCGCCGCTCCCGCGTAGTCGTGCCCGTCCAGGTGCTCGCCCCGGAGCGCGACGAAGACACCGCCGGGCTCGACGAGCCGCGAGTCGACGACGACGGGTCCGGAGACCGGTGTGCCCGGGTCGACCGGTCCGGTGAGGGTGCCGGCGACGAGTGCCGCCAGGTCGGCGGCCGTGAGGGCGATCACGCGTGCAGCCCCGGCGGAGCAGAGGCGACGGCAGCGCGCAGCGCATCCTGGTCGGAGAACGCGTGCGTCACTCCACCGATCTCCTGCGTCAGCTCGTGCCCCTTCCCGGCCACCACGATCGTGTCGTCCTCCTGTGCGAGCCGCAGCGCGACACCGATGGCCTCCGTGCGATCGGCGACCTCCTCGACCCGGACTGCGCGGACTCCCGGCACCCGGACCCCCGCGATGATCTCGGCGCGGATCGCAGCCGGGTCCTCGGACCGCGGGTTGTCGTCCGTGACGATCACGACATCGGCGTGGCGTCCGGCGGCCTCCCCCATCAGCACCCGCTTTCCGCGGTCCCGGTCGCCGCCGGCGCCGAACACCACGATCACACGTGCCGGCGTCACCGGGCGGACCGCCTCCAGGACGAGGCCCAACGCATCCGGCGTGTGCGCGTAGTCGACCAGCGCGAGCGGTCTGCCGGCCCCACGCTCGAGCACGCGCTCCATCCGCCCCGGCACCCCGGACGCCGCAGCGATCGCGCGAATGGCGTCACCGAGCGGAACCCCCGCCCGGTGCGCAAGGACGACCGCGAGCGCGGAGTTCGAGACGTTGATCCCGCCGGGGAGCGGGCTCGTCGCGCGGTGGACGACGCCGTCCGGGGATCGGAGGTCGAAGTCGGTCCCGACGCCGTCCGCGGCAGTCGTCGTGCTCGTGACGGACCAGTCACCCGACGGACCGTCCGGGCGCGTGGACACGGTCTCGACGTCGATCGTGGCCTCGTCGGCCAGGCGACGTCCCCACGCGTCGTCGACGACGACCACCCCGCGCCGCGCGTGGGCCGGCGTGAACAGCTGCGCCTTGGCGCGGAAGTACTGCTCCATCCCGCCATGGAAGTCGAGGTGGTCCCGTTGCAGGTTCGTGAAGCCCGCGACGTCGAGCACGAGCCCGTTGACCCTGCCGAGCGCGAGTGCGTGGGACGAGACCTCCATCGTCACGGCCGTCACCCCGAGCTCACGGGCACGTGCGAGCATCGCGTGCAGCGCCGGCGCCTCGACCGTGGTCCGCACGCTCCGGGTGGACCGGTCAGCCAGGCGGGTCTCGACGGTCCCGAGCAGGGCCGTCGTCCGGTGCGCCCCGCCGAGGGCCGCATCGACGAGGTACGTGGTGGTGGTCTTGCCGTTCGTCCCGGTCACCCCGACGGTGACCAGACGCGAGCCCGGCGCGTCGTGCACCCATGCCGCCACCGGCCCCGCAAGCGCACGTGGGTCGGCCGTCACGAGGACCGGGAGGCCGGACCGTCCCGCCGCGCCCGAGGCGATCAGGTCGACGCCGGCCGGGTCCGTCAGCACCGCGACGGCACCGACCGCGACCGCGTGGTCCACGAACGTCGCCCCGTGCACGCGCTGACCGGGCACGGCGATGAAGAGATCCCCCGCCTGCACGTCGCTGCTGTCCATCGTCGCGCCCCGGACCTCGACGCTCCGCCACCCGGTGATCGCGCCAGCCGTGCGGTCCTGCGCCGGCAGAAGGGCCACCTCGAGAAGGTCGAAGGACTCGACGAGATCCGCCAGCCGGTGCGCCGCGGGGGCCGCAGGACGCAGCCGTACCTGCGGTGAACTCATGCGCCGAACCTACCATCCGAGCCGATCGCGACGGCCGTCCGGACCGGGCCCGAGGCTGCTGCGCGCCCCGTCACCACTCGGACGCGTAGGGGGTCGCGGTGGCGCCGCTCGGCGCGATCCCGAGCTCCTGCAGCGCGTACGAGGCCACCTCGGAGAACACCGGGGCGGCAACCGTGCCGCCGTACTCCGAGGTCCGCGGGTGGAACACGATCACGCTCACCGCGAGCCGCGGCTTGTCCGCGGGAACGATCCCGATGAACGACGCCGTCATGTTGGTCAGGCCGCCCGAGGAGTCCGCGCCCTGGGACGTGCCCGTCTTGCCGGCGACCTGGTAGCCGGAGATCTGGGCCGCGGTGCCGGTGCCGGTGTCGACGACGCTCTCGAGCATCGTGAGCACCTCGTTCGCTGTCTTCTGGGAGACGACGCGCGTCTGGGCCGGGACCACCGCGTGGTACGTGCCGTCCGCGTCGGTCACACCTTTGACCAGGTGCGGCGCGACGTGGACTCCGCCGTTGCCGATCGTGGCGAACACCCCGGTGTCCTGGATCGCGTTGACGGCAACTCCCTGCCCGAACAGGACGTTGTACTCGGTCCTGCCGTCCCACTGGTCCGCAGGGTGCAGGATCCCGTCCGTCTCCCCAGGCAGGCCGACGCCGGTCGCGGTGCCGAACCCGAACTTCTTGAGGTAGTCGTACCGCGTCTGCTTCGAGAGCTGGCTGCCGATCATCACGGCGCCGATGTTCGACGACTTGGCGAGGATCCCGGTCATCGTGAGGTGCTCGATCCCGTGGACCTCGGCGTCGTGGACCATGCCGGCCTTGCCGAGGTCCAGCTGGCCCGGGACCGAGTACTGGCTGAGCGGTGTGCCGATCCCCTGCTCGATCGCGGCGGACATGGTGATCACCTTCGCGGTCGACCCCGGCTCGAACGAGTTCGAGACCGCGCGTGAGCCGCGCAGGGCCGCCGCGGTGGCTCCGGGGTCGTTCGGGTTCACCGACCCGGAGTCCACCAGCGCGAGGATGTCGCCGTTCGTCACGTCGTAGACGACCGCGGCTGCGCCGTCCGCCTGGGTCGCCGTGACCATGGCGTCGACGGCGGTCTGGGCCTTGTACTGGAGGTCGCGGAGGATCGTCAGCTGGACCGAGGCGCCGGGCTTCGCGGGCGTCGTCTTGTCGTAGCCGCCCGGGATCTTCACATAACCCATGCCCCGCTCGTAGGTCTCCGAACCCGCGGTGCCCGTGAGCTCGGAGTTGAGCGCGTACTCGATCCCCGCCTGCCCCTTGCCGTCGGCTCCCACGAACCCGAGGACGTTCCCACCGACGGCACCGGCCGGGTACACGCGTTCGGTCGTCCGTTCCGCATTGATGCCCGGGATCGCGAGCTCCATGACCGCGTTGCGCACCTCGGGCAGGACGTCCTTCTTGAGGATCACGTACCTGCGGTCACCGACCAGGGTCGCGCCGAGCTCCGCCGGATCCATCTCGAGCAACGGGGCCAGGGCCGCCGCCGCCCCGGCCGGTCCACGTTGACCCGGACCGGATGCCGAGGTGGGGTCCCAGGTGGCGACGAGGGTCTGATCCGCGGTGATCGTGTACCGCTCGACCGACACCGCGAGCGCGACGCCGTTGGCGTCGGTGATCTCGCCGCGGTCAGCGGGCAGCGTCGTCGTGGTCAGGCGGTCGTCGAGCGCGACCTGGGCGATCGACGGCCCCTTGATCGCCTGGACGTACACGAGACGACCACCGAAGACCGCGATCACGCCCAGGATGATGACGGTCAGGATGGCCTGCCGCCGCTCCGGGGCACCGACCCTCGCACGTCGCCTCGCATCGGCTCGCGCGGCTCTCGCGGCTCTGGCGGCTCTCGCGGCTCTGGCGGCTCTCGCGGCATGGTCGACGGGACGTCGCTCGGCGCCGCGAGCCGCGGGCCCGAGCGTCGACGTCCTGCGTGCCGAGGTCCCGTGCCCCGACGTCGCGCCCGTCGACGTCGCGCGCGCTGCGCTGCTGCGCGGCGCGGTCGAGCTGTTCGTGGCGCCACGTCCGGAAGCCGGACGCGGCGTGCGCGGGGACGCACCTTCCGGACGCCCGGTCGCGTCGGCTCGGCCCGCGCGCGGCCTGGGCCCCTGGTCGCGCGGGTCCCGTCCGTTCTCCTCGCCCCGGGGCGCCATCAGTGAGCCGCCGCGGGCGTGCCGAGGACGGCCCCGTCCGAGAGTCGGAGGAACGCGAGTCCCGGCGCCGGGACCATGCCGAGCGCCTGGGCAGCTGCAGCGAGCTCCGCCGGCGACGCCTTCGCATCGAGTGCGGTGGAGAGACCCTGCTCGTCGCGGGCGAGGGAGGCCAGCTGACGGGTCAGGTCGTGAGCCTCGTAGGCGCCCCGCGCCATGCTCGTGTTGAGGAGCAGCGCACCCAGCAGCGCGATCGCGAGGATCGAGATGCAGAGCAGGACGAACGGCACGCGCGTGCGCTCGTGGTCGGGCGCTCGCACGATCCGGAGCCGCGGGCGTGGCGCCGGTGTGGCTCGCTGCGGGACCGGGCGTGGGGCCGGTGCGAACTGCGGCAGCGCACTCACGACGGGGTCCCCCTTCGGCGGGTGTCGGCGGATCGGTGCGGTCGGAGGTGGTCAGGGGTCGGCCGCAGCCGTTCGGCAGCGCGGAGCCGCACCGACTGCGACCGAGGGTTGCGGGCGACCTCGGCCTCGTCCGCCTCCTCGGCTCCGCGCGTGACGAGGTGAAGGTACGGTCGGTGCGTGTCGGGCTCGACCGGGAGGTCGACCGGTGCGCTCGAGACCGCCCCCACCGCGAACGCCCGCTTGACGAGGCGGTCCTCGAGCGAGTGGTACGCCTCGACGACGATCCGGCCACCCACCGCGAGCGCCTCGATCGACGCGGGCAGTGCGCGCTCGAGGGTCTCGAGCTCGTGATTGACCTCGATCCGCAGCGCCTGGAACGTCCGCTTCGCCGGGTGGCCGCCCGTCTTCCGCGTCGCGGCCGGGATGCTGGCCTGCAGGATCGCGACGAGCTCGCCCGTGCGCTCGAGCGGACGCCGGTCACGCGCGGAGACGATGTTGCGAGCGATGCGCTGGGCGAACCGCTCCTCGCCGTAGTCCCGCAGGACACGGATGAGCCGGTGCTCGTCGTACGTGTTCAGCACGTCGGCGGCGGTGAGCCCACCCGAGGGATCCATGCGCATGTCGAGCGGCGCGTCCTGCGAGTACGAGAAGCCCCGTGCCACCTCGTCGAGCTGGAGCGACGAGACCCCGAGGTCCATCAGGACCCCCTCGACCTGGGTGACACCGAGCCGGTTCAGGACGCCCAGGATGTCGTCGTACACCGCGTGCACCGCCGTGAACCGGTCGCCGAACCGGGCGAGCCGTCGCCCGGCGAGGTCGAGCGCCTCGGGATCACGGTCGAGGCCGATCACCACGACGCCCGGGAACGCCTCGAGCACGGCTTCGGTGTGCCCGCCCATGCCGAGCGTCGAGTCGACCATCACCGCGCCCGGCTCCCGCAGGGCCGGAGCCAGCAGCTCCACGCAGCGCACCAGCATCACGGGGGTGTGGCGAGCGGCAGCCTCCGTGGGCTGGTCGACCATCGGTCCTCCTCCGTGCGTCTCGTCGTGCTGCGGGTCCTACGTGCCGCGACCGTTGTCGCCGTGCGGGATGTGGTGGTCGGGCGGCCCCTCCGCCGTCCGACCAGGTCCCCCACCGGCCCTCTGACGCCGGGGAAGTGCGTCAGAACGGACGGGAGGAGACCTCACCGGAGGGCGTGACGAGGTCACGGGAACATGCGGCCGCCCACCTCCTCCGCGGTGGTCGCGTACCCCTCTTCCTGCTCGGCGAGGTAGGCCTCCCACGAGGGGAGGTCCCACAGCTCGACGCGTGCGCCCATGCCGATCACGGCCACGTCGCGGTCCAGGCCCGCGTAGGCGCGCAACGGCGCCGGGATCGAGATGCGACCCTGCTTGTCCGGCAGCTCGTCGCTCGCCCCGGACAGGAACACGCGCTGGTAGTCACGAGCCTGCTTCGAGGTCACCGGCGCCTGCCGGATCTCCTCGTGCATGCGACGGAACTCGTCGAGCGGCAGGAGGAACAGGCACCGCTCCTGACCCCGCGTGATGACGAGCCCGGGAGCGAGGTGGGCGCGGAACTTGGCCGGCAGGATCAGCCGACCCTTGTCGTCGAGGCGCGGCGTGTGCGTACCCATGAACGGGAGGCCAGAGCCGAGTCCGCCGAGGGACGACTCGATGCTCATGCGCGCACCTCCCCCCACCGACTCCCCGGCCCTCCCGGTTGCTCCACGGTACTCCACTTTCCTCCACCGTCAACGATCCAGCGCTCGATCTGCTGCGTCCATCCGGGTGAACTCCCAGGTCAGCGACGGTGGTGCGAAGTGGAGGGATTCAGCGCCCCAGCGGACGGTGCGGGCGCGCGGCATCGCGCTGACCTGCGCGGGGACCCGCACGAGCCCCGCGCCGGGCGTCCAGCGGCGCCCGCGAGATC
>JAJYCD010000157.1 GCA_021778635.1 Actinomycetes bacterium | reverse complement strand
TGACCGAGGTCCCCGTCGGCGCGATGGCGGCGACGATCGTGCTGTCGGTCACGTCTCAGGTGGCGGGGTCGCTCTCGCAGCTGTCATGGCTGCACCCGTGGCTGTTCACCCGCTACTGGCTCGACCTCGGTGACCTGCTTCGCGAGCCGATCGTCTGGACGTCGTTCGTGGACAACGGACTGCTGCAGGCGGGCTACGTCGCTGTCTTCGGGGCGCTCGCCTACGGACGGTTCACCACGAAGGACGTCCTGTCCTGAAGCGCGAGAGCCGCTCCCCGACGCGAGTCGTGCGCCGCTAGGCGAGTCGGGACAGGCGCGGTGGGATGCGAGCTCCCGGCACCGAGCCCACCGGACGGCACCAGGCAGCAACCGCCGACGCAGGCATCGGATAGGCGACGTGGTAGCCCTGGATCACATCGGCACCCAGGGTCGCCAAGATGTCCCAGACGGGTTGTGACTCGACACCTTCGGCCACGACGGACAACCCGAGCGCGTGGCTCATCTGGATCGTCGACTGGAGGACTGTGGAGTTGTGGCTCGGGTCGGACAGCCATTGGACGAAGCTGCGGTCGATCTTGACCTCGCTGACCGGGAGTCTCTCGAGATAGGCGAGCGAGGAGTAGCCGGTCCCGAAGTCGTCGATCGACAGCTTGACGCCGATCGCGGCGAGCCCGTCGAGGATGCCCAGGCTGCGGTCGAGATCACGCATGATGCCGCTCTCGGTGATCTCGAGCGTCAAGCGGTCGGGACGCCCGCCGGACTCCGCCACGAGTCGCTCGACCATGAGCGGCAGCTTGTCGTCGACCAGGTCTCGTGTCGTGATGTTCACCGCCACCGTCACGTCGAGCCCGGCGACCCGCCAGACCGCCTGCTGGCGGAGGGCCGTCTCGAGAAGGTGATCGGTGAGGCGTCTGACGAGCCCCGTGCGTTCGGCGACCGGGATGATCTCCGCGGGCGACACGAGCCCGTAGACCGGGTGGATCCACCGGACGAGTCCTTCGACGCCGACCAGGTCGCCTGTCGTGGTGTCGAGCTTCGGTTGGTACCACAGTGTGATGCCGCCGTTCTCGATCGCCGCCTCCATCTGGGCGGCGAGAGCGAGACGACGGTGGCGCCCGGTCTCGGGGTCGGGGGTGTAGGTCTCGATGCCCGTTCCGGCGACCTTGGCGGAGTACATGGCGACGTCCGCATGCGTCAGCAGGATGTCGCTGGTCTCGCCGTGCACCGGGTACAACGCGACGCCGATGCTGCCCCCCACCACAAGGTTCACGTCGTTGAGGGCCACGGGCTTGCGGATGGCGTCCAGGAGCGACGCACCCTGCTCGAGCGCGTCTCCCGGGTCGCCGACCCCGGGGAGAAGGATCGCGAACTCGTCGCCGCCGAGTCGCGCGACGACGCCGGTCGTCGTGTCCTGGAGGCGACGACCGATCTCGCGCAGCACGTGGTCCCCTGCGTCGTGACCAAGCGTGTCGTTGATCTCCTTGAAGTCGTCGAGGTCGAGCATCAGCATCGCCAGCTCGCCGTCGCGGGCGACGTCCTCGAACCGGGTGTGGAGCTCCCGCCTGTTCGGCAGACCGGTGAGTGGGTCGTGGCGCGCCTCGTGGTCGCGGGTTGCCGCGTCCTTGCGCATGATGTCGACGAGTCGCGCGTTCTGCAGCGTGATCGCTGCGTGGCCCGCCAGTGCCTCGAAGAGGTGAAGGTCCTGCTCGCTGAAGCTCCGGCCCGTGAAGAGCCGATCGGCGACGACGAGAACAGCCGTCATCCCGTCGATGTCGATCGGCACGGCCATCGCGTCGGCGAGCCCGGCCGGCAGTCGGGACCGGGTGCGATCGTCACCGCGCTGGACGATCACGCTGGTGCCGGCGGCGGCGGGGCTCCACCACTCCGAGGCGCCTTCGCGCCCGGGCGGGGCCCCCTGCGTCAGGACGTCGTCGACGAGGACGACGTGCTGACCGGGCGAGCGGTCCGTGGCGAGAACGATCAGCTCACCACGGGCGGAGGCAAGGACGTCCCGTGCCTCGCTCAGCACCGATCGCATGGTGCGATCGAGGTCGACCGACGCGCCGACGGTGCCGACGAACCGGTACAGCAGCTCGAGCTGCGAGTAGCGACCCGCGAAGGCGACATAGCCGCGGTAGGAGAGGAACACGACGGCGGCGACGACCCCGAGCAGCGAGAGCGCCGCAGGTTGAACTGTGAGCAGCACGACGATCAGGAGAGCCAGGCTCGTGTTCGCAGCACTCGCGACGATCCCGGTGCGGGTCGCCTGTCGGATGATGTCAGGCACGTAACCGTCGCCCGCGAGGTAGATCACCAGAGTGACGAGTACACAACTCAACAAGCCCGTGACCAGCATCGCGATGAGAGCTGCGATCCATCCCCTCGGGTCGGTCGTCGCCGCGAGGCCGAGGACGCTTCGGTAGACGAGAACGGCGACGCCTGCCTCCACCCCGAACATGGCGATGTTGAAGACGAGCTTGCTGCCGCGCTGGTGCTCGATCAGGAGAAGCGCAAGGCCGCTTCCCACGAGGGCGGCAGCCAGGTAGTCGTACGGCGAAAGGAAGACGAGAGCAACCACCGATGGCAGCTCTCGGAACGCCAGGGTGTGAGCGCTCCGTGCGAGCGGTAGGTGGACGACAAAGATCTCTGCAAGTCCGAATCCGATGGCGACGGTCCACCATGGGACCGCGAGTGGGGGCGGAAGCGGATCGAGTGCGCGAACCGGCCCGAGGAACAGAGCGGCAGTCGCAGAGGCGAGAACGACGATCAGAGCGTTCACAGGTGTCAAGGCGCGCCGCAACGCGTGCGGGTTCTGCGACATGTTCCACCCCTTGCCTGTGCGGCGCGGTCAGTCCTGATCGTATAGGCCATCGGCACGTCAGCCCAGCAAGTGAAGCGATTGGAGTGGGTTCGTCCAAGCACGGATGTGGGGCCCCCGAACGTCCCGAGGGCCCCACATCCGTGTTGACCGACTAGGCCCAGCTGCTCGCCGACCAGCGCGAGGACGACCAGTCGGCGTCGGACCAGCGCGAGGACGACCAGCGCGAGGACGACCAGCGCGAGGACGACCAGCGCGAGGAGGACCAGCGCGAGGAGGACCAGCGCGAGGAGGACCAGCGCGAGGAGGACCAGCGCGAGGAGGACCAGCGCGAGGAGGACCAGCGCGAGGAGGACCAGCG
>JAJYCD010000156.1 GCA_021778635.1 Actinomycetes bacterium | reverse complement strand
TGGATGGCGGGGGTGCGCTGCGTCTCGTCGATGCCGACGGGGTGACGCGCGAGGTCACGAGCGACGTGGCCGTCTTCGCTCTCGGTGGGGCGTCGTGGCCGCGACTCGGCTCGGACGGCGGCTGGGTCGGCCCGTTCTCCGAGCGCGGTGTGGCGGTCGCGCCGCTGCGGCCCGCGAACGTCGGGGTGCACGTCGGGTGGACCGGCATGTTCGTGGACCGGTTCGCCGGAGCCCCGCTGAAGAACGTCGGGCTGACCGTCCGTGGCCGGCCCGGGCCGTCGGCGCGCGGTGATGCGATGGTGACCCGGACCGGGCTGGAGGGCGGTCCGGTCTACGCGATCGGCGCCGCGATCCGCGCGGCCCTCGACGCCGACGGGACGTGCGTCCTCGAGCTCGACCTCCGTCCGGACCTCACCGTCGACCAGCTCAGCGATCGGCTGCAGCACCGCCGGCCGAAGGACTCCGGCTCCACCTGGCTGCGTCGTTCGCTCGGGCTCGACCAGGTCGCGATCGCGCTGCTGCGGGAGTCGCGCGGGGGCACGGTGCCCGGCGACGCCGTTGCGGTGGCCGCGCTGGTCAAGGCGGTACCGGTGACCGTCACCGGGACGATGCCGATCGAGCGGGCGATCTCGACCGCGGGTGGCATCGCCTGGTCGGAGGTTGACGAGTCGCTGATGCTGCGGGCGCTCCCGGGCACGTTCGTCGCGGGCGAGATGCTCGACTGGGAGGCGCCCACCGGGGGCTACCTGCTGCAGGCCTCGTTCAGCACCGGGGTCGTCGCTGCGCGGGGTGCGCTCGCGTGGCTGGCGCGCGCTGTCGGGCGCTGACCGCTGCGTGACCGGGAGGCAGGATGGTGCCCGTGACCTCACCCGACTCGCATGACGGCACCATCGAGCAGCGCTCGTACTCGGCCGCGCGGTCCTTTGGCAGCCACACTGCCGAGTACGAGCGCGGCAGACCCACCTACCCGGCGGAGCTGGTCGGATGGCTCGTCCCCGACGGCGCGACGACCGTCGTGGACGTCGGCGCGGGAACCGGCAAGCTCACGGCCGCGCTCGTCGCGCCCGGGAGAACGGTCGTGGCCGTTGACCCGGACCCCCAGATGCTCGCCGCGTTGCGCGGCCGCCTCCCGGACGTCGAGACCCGCGAGGGCACAGGCGAGGCGCTTCCGTGCACCGATGCGAGCGTGGACGCCGTGACGTTCGGGCAGTCGTGGCACTGGGTCGACCCCGCACGCGGATCGCTCGAGGCGGCCCGGGTCCTGCGACCCGGCGGTGTGCTCGGGCTCGTCTGGAACATCCGCGACGAGCGGGTCGCCTGGGTCGCCGAGCTCTCCGCGGTGATGCACCACAGCGCGGCTGAACGCCTCGTCCACGGCGGAGGGCCGCGGGTCGCCGATCCGCTCGGTCCGCTCGAGACGTACGAGGTCGCCTGGGAGAGCCGGATGAGCGTCGAGGACGTCGTGGCCATGGCGGCGTCGCGGAGCTACGTCATCACCGCGGAGCCGGACCGTCGCGCCCGGATCCTCGACGCGGTGCGAGTCCTCGCCGGCTCCGTCGTCGAGGCCGACGGCCTGGTCCGCTTGCCCTACCTGACCTACGCGTACCGCGCGACGGCCGGGTGACGTCGGCCCCGCGATCTCTATCGGGTCGCCGTCAGTGTGCCGGCCCAGGCGCGCGCCGCGTCGAGCTCGCCGTCGACCAGACCGTCGGCCTTCCCGTGCACCGAGAAGGTGCGCGGCGGGCAGACCCGGTCCGCGCCGCACGCGCGCAGGTGCTTGTCGATCGCCTTCGCCGCCGAGCCCGGCAACCGCGGGGTCAGGACCTTGGTGTCGAACGCGGCGAAGCGCAGTCCTGGCCGGACGACCAGCAGCGCCAACCACTCACGGACGCCGATCGTCGCCGAGATCACCGTGCCCTTCTCCTTGGCGGCGTCGCTCCGGGTCGAGGCCCGGCTCATCCCGAACGCGTGGACCGGGGCCCCGACGACGAGCAGGTCGACGTCGTCCGGGAGCGTCGGCCCTTCGGCGGCGAGCGCACCCACCTCGACGACGCGGGCCGGCCCGTCGTCGCCCAGCGCCTGCGCGATCTCCTCCGCGAGGGCCTTGGTCGCGCCGAACATGGACTCGTACACCACCAGGGACGTCATGTGCTCACCGTTCGCCCTGACGCGGGTGTTCGCTTCGGCCCTACGTCCCGACGTGCGGGGATCGGTCGCGCGCTTCGCGGCGGCCAGGCCCGTCCCGGCCGGGGCAGCCAGCGGTGGGCCGACGCCGCGAGCCCGATCTGCCCCTGGTACCGGGTCCCCTGGTCGGTCTGGAAGAGAACCTGGGGGCCGGTCAGCAGACCGATGACCACGTACTGCGGGATCGCGAGCAGCCACCACGTGACCAGCACGAGCCCACGGGAAAGACGCTCGGGGTGCTCCACCGAGGACGAGGCAGGGTGGTCCGGCATCTCGGCGAGCGTGAAGGGCGGGTAGACATCCGTGGCCAGCGCGCTGTACGCGTAGTTACCCACGCGCCAGGTCCACCGCAGCACCCCGACGTTGAACTCGACGATGCCTCGCGGGTACCGGCCGGTCACCAGGATCGCGGGCTCCTTCGACCGAGGACCCTGCGGCGAACGTATGGAATCCCGACTCCACCCGCACGTGCGTCCAGAGCAGGGCCGCCTCGTCCGAGACCACGAGACGCGCAGCCTCGACCGGGTCGTCGGACCTGACGTCGTCGAGGTCACGCGTCCCGCACGCCAGGTCGATCAACGCGACGAAGCCCTCCACCTGGGCGAGCACGGCATCCGGGCCGTTGCCGACCACCGAAGCGGGACCTGAACCGCGACCGCGCGGGAAGCCTTCGGTACCGTCGTGCGTCGTGGACGCCAATCGACTCGACACGCTTGCCGACCTGCTGTCGAGGGACGCGGACCATCCGCTCGACGGTGTGCGGCACGCATCGGGCCGCGCCCGGTCGGCCGTCAGCTTCGGTCTGCACACCGCGGCCGAGAACCTCCTGGTCAAGGCGTTGCGAGCGGCCCGGTCCGGTGACGTCGAGCGAGCCGAGGCGTACGTGACAAGGGCGGTGCGCCTGGGCTTCGACGACCACGAGCAGGTGCATCCGGCGCCGCAACAGGCTCAGATGCTCCTGTTCACGGCCGTCACCGACGCACTGGAGGAGTGCGAGC
>JAJYCD010000155.1 GCA_021778635.1 Actinomycetes bacterium | reverse complement strand
GTACTTCTTCAGGATGGGTGCCCCGGTCACGTCGCGCAGGGCGATCACCAGGTCGGAGTAGACCGATCCGGTCGTGGTTCCGCCAGTACCGCCACCGCCGCCCTCCGCACCGCCGCCGCCGCCAGCACCGCCGCCAGCACCGCCGCCGCCAGCGCCGCCACCGCCGCCGTGTGCGCCGCCGCCCCCGCCACCGGGGCCGGCCGCCCAGGCCGTGGGGGACAGCAGCATGAGTGCGGCAGTCGCGCCGGCCAACATCGACCCGCGACGCGTTCGTCTCTTCAGGGTGCCTCGATCAGCGGTCATGGCAGTGCAGCTCTCGGTCACCATCCGCCGATCGCCGCGCCCATCGAGTCCGATCGACGCGCCAAGGCTCGGACCCTCATCCGTGCCCTCGCGAGAGGTCGAATGGTCTTGCCAGACCCACGCTGCACCCTGTGAAAAGTCTGTGCGTGGCAATCTGGACTATTCCACCCATATGCCGCATATGCCGGCATCCGGTCGGCGCCAGTCGTCCCGATAGCAAGGGACCAAGGGCCCGGTGAAGCGCTCCCATGGTGCGCTGGCGGGTCGGTCGCACCGAGGCGCGGTCGGCCGACCAGGACGGCCGACATCCGACCCCCGGGCCGTCATATCTCTGTATCAGAGGTAATGAGCGGTAGCATGGCGGCATGGCACTCGTGACCGGCACCCCTCCCCTGGCGGCAGCCGACGTGGTCCTGGCGGACGGCCTGTTCAGCGCGATCGGGCAGCTGCGTCGTCTCACCCGCCGTCTCGGCGGCGGACCGTTCCCTGCCGGGACGCTCTCCGGCGCGCAGGTCGAGCTGCTCCGGCTCGTGCGCCGCCGACCCGGCCTTTCCGTCGCCGAGGCGGCTGCGGAGCTCGCCCTCGCTCCGAACACCGTCTCGACCCTCGTCGGTCAGCTCGTGGCAGCCGAGGTCATGACCCGGGTCGCCGACCCCGACGACCGCCGGGTCGGGCGGCTCACCCTGACGCCGTCGGCACAGGAGCGCGTCGAACGGTGGCGCGACCGTCGGGCATCGACCGCCGCCGGGGCCATCGCCGAGCTGGACGCGGCCGACCGGGCCGTCCTCGCGCAGGCGGTCTCGATCATCGCCCGCCTGGCCGCCGCGCTCGGCTCAGGACCCGAGGCCCCGACCGACGACTCGAATCCCGCCACCGACACCGAGGAGCCCCTCCGCCATGAGTGACGCGATCTCGATCAGTCACGTGACCTACCGGTTCGGCGACCACGTCGCCGTCGACGACCTCTCGCTCGAGGTCCACCCCGGCGAGATCTTCGGCCTGCTCGGCCCCAACGGCGCCGGAAAGACGACCACGATCCGCCTGGTCAACACGCTCCTGCCGCTGCAGGACGGCGACGTGCACGTGTACGGCCACGACCTCCGGCACGAGGCGATGGCCGTACGCCGCCGACTCGGCTACGTCCCGCAACAGCTCTCGATCGAGGGTGCGTTGACCGGTCGCGAGAACGTCATGTGGTTCGCCCGGCTTTTCGACGTCCCCCGTGCGGAGCGGGCTGAGCGCGTGGACGAGGTCCTCGCGATGGTCGACCTCACCGAGTCGGCGGGGCGTCTCGCGTCGACCTACTCCGGCGGCATGGTGCGCCGGCTCGAGCTCGCCCAGGCCCTGGTGAACCGCCCGGCGGTGCTGGTGCTCGACGAGCCGACGGTCGGCCTGGACCCCGTCGCGCGCGACAGCGTGTGGCACCGCGTGAGCGAGATGCAGGAGCACTACGGCACCACGGTGCTGCTCACCACCCACTACATGGAGGAGGCCGACGCACTGTGCGACCGGGTCGCCCTCATGCACCTCGGCCGACTCCGCGCCGTCGGACGTCCGGACGAGCTCAAGGCCGCCCAGGGTGAGGGCGCGAGCCTCGAAGACGTCTTCCGTGCCTTCACGGGTGGCGACCTCGCCGAGAACGAGAAGGGAGGGCTCCGCAATGTCCGCAGCGCCCGTCGCACCGTCCGCCTGGGCTGACCACGACCCGCGTGCGATCCGCGGGCCGCAGCTCCTCGCATCGCGCATCGTCACGTTCTGCCTCGTGGAGCTGCAGAAGCTGAGGCACGACCGCACCGAGCTCGTGACCCGCGCCGTCCAGCCGATCCTGTGGCTCGTGGTCTTCGGCGAGACGTTCAGCCGCATCCGCGCGATCCCCACCGGCAACGTGCCCTACCTCGACTACCTCGCCCCGGGGATCATCGCCCAGTCGGCGCTGTTCATCGCCATCTTCTACGGCATCCAGATCATCTGGGAGCGCGACGCCGGGATCCTGACGAAGCTCCTGGTCACGCCGACGCCGCGGGCGGCCCTGGTGACCGGCAAGGCGTTCGCCGCGGGTATCCGCGCGCTGGCGCAGGCGATCGTCGTCGTGGTCGTCGCGGCGCTGCTCGGGGTCGCGATGACGTGGAACCCGCTGCGGCTGCTGGGGGTCGCCGCGGTCGTGATCCTCGGGGCGGCGTTCTTCTCGTGCCTGTCGATGACGATCGCCGGGATCGTGCTCAAGCGCGACCGGTTGATGGGGATCGGGCAGGCGATCACCATGCCCCTGTTCTTCGCGTCCAACGCGCTCTACCCGATCTCACTCATGCCCGGCTGGCTGCAGGCGATCAGCCACGTCAACCCGCTGAGCTACGAGGTCGAGGCCCTGCGCGGCCTGCTCATCGGATCGGCCACGAACTACTGGGTCGACTTCGCGGTGCTCGGCGGGGCGGCCGCGGTGGGGATCCTGGCAGCCGCAGCCCTGCTCGGGCGGCTGTCGCGGTAAGGACACCACGCGTCCCTGTCCCGCGCCGCACCTCCCCGTCCCCCACCGCAGCCCGCGCCGCAGCTGTGACTCGAGTGACCGCGGCGCCGGATGTGACCTCACCGGGGCCCCACCCATCACGCGCGTCACCCGTGCGGCGCGGAGCGCACCGACGGATCTCGACGGGGCTCACGAGGGCTCGAGGCCGACGTCCGGTAGCTCGGTTCCCGATCGGACGGCTCTCGATCGTTGCCCTTTCAACAGGTGGAGACGGCTTCGAACCGGCTGTATGCGGTCGATGAGCAGGGAGATCGCGACGCGATCCCCTCCACAAGGAGCTGCCCGCATGTCCGGAGTCCGCGCACGGCTGACCGCCTGCGCCGTGCTGTACGGCGCGTTCGTCGCCGTTCTCGTCGCCGTCGG
>JAJYCD010000154.1 GCA_021778635.1 Actinomycetes bacterium | reverse complement strand
CCGTGGCGTGCCGGGAGCGGCGAGCGGGGAGGCACCCGTCGATGGTACGAGCCACCACGTCGACCGGGCCGGTGGCGCCCGACCGCGCGGCTCGCGAGCCGACAGCGGCATGAGTGCGCCCCTCGTCGACCCTGTCGCGGGAGCACGCCCGCTGCACGGCTCGGCTCCGTGCGCGTAGTTAGGTACCTCGTCCTCGGTGTGCTCCTCGCCGGTCTGGTCGTCACCAGCGTCGGCTGGTACCGGGCAGCCGATGCGGGAGGGGAACGAACCTTCGAGTCTTGCCGGTTCGATAGCGACACGCCTGTCTTGTCGTACACGTACGGAGTCAACGAGATCGTCAGTCCGAGCCTGGACACCACAGGCGCGGACATCGTGGTGGCCCTGCGGGTCAAGCGCGGAGACGGATCGGCCGTCATGATCGGCCTGACGGGTGAAGCGCGGTTCGCGATCTACGGCGAGGACCGCACGGTGCGGTACCCAGGTGGCGAAGTCCTCACATGCACGGGTTGGCCGACGCCCGCGAGACGTTCGGACCTGGGCCGGCCCGCACCCTCAACGCGCCTGTGTGCGGATGGGCTTCGGGAAGGAACATCGGGCGACTGTGCCGGGTAGCGCTCAGTGCCGCGCAGCGGACTGCTGCTGGAGCTTGCGCCGCGTCTGACCGGGGAACGGATACGCCTGCCAGCGGGTCAGGTAGTTCTGGGCACCGCGACGGTTGAGTACGTGCTGTGCTCCGGCGGCTATCGCGCGGGCGAGTTCAGGCGTCGTGACGAGGGTCTCGAAGGCAACACGGCCGACGCCCTACCCGATCGCCTCCAGCTGCGGCGTCTCGGCGAGATGGCCGGTCCCGGCCCAACCTCGCTCGGCAGTCCGAAGCAGCTGGACATGCTGTCGTCACCGACGAACCGCAGACTCGGCCGGCTCTCGGGCGTCGAGCTCTCCTTGGGCGGGCCGTCGATCCCGGCGGCGGGAGAGTCTCGTTGAGGCGGGTCGCTCTCGTGATGGGCGTCGCCAACATCCGATGACCGTCGCAGGCGCGGCGGGCCCGGGTTCACCGGAGACTCCAGCTGCTCCCGTCGGTCCAGATCGCGGCCTGCGAACCGTGGTGCGCGGCTCGTCTCGGCGACCGAGCGGGCGTCTACGCTCGTGCGACCCGGTGGAGCCGACCTGACCACTCACCGTGGACGAGGGACGGGGAACATGCGGGTGAACGCAGTCGCGAGACCGTGGTCGCCCGTCATCCGCAGGCGACCGGCGCGGCTTGCGGAGGTGATCGATTCGCGGCCGAAACTGATGTCGCGAAGTGTCGACATGTCGGCGTCGAGGACGACGTCGGCGGCCTCGTCCAGGCCCCGGCGGACGTCGATGCGCTCGCCTGCGATGGTGACGGTCGCGGTGTCGCTGCCGACACGGATGCCGTACGTTCCGTCCGACGCCCGCGACCGGTCGAACACGGTCTTGTAGGCGAACATCATCGCGCTGAAGCTCAGGTCGTTCTGCGACGTCATCTGCTCACGGCTGCCCCATCGGCCGAGCTCGATCAGGACGGGTTCGATCGCCCGCCCGCGGTCGGTGAGGTCGTACACCGAGACGCCGAGAGACGCGTGCTCCACGCGATGCACGACGCCGGACTTCTCCAGGTCGCGTAGGCGCTGGGACAGCACGTTGGGACTGATGCCCTGCAAGCCGGCCCGCACCTGGGCGAAGCGACGCGGGCCGAACATCAGCTCGCGGATGACGAGGACGGCCCAGCGATCACCGATGACACCCATGGCGCGGGCGATCCCACACGGGTCGTCATAGCGGGCCTCGCTTGCCATGACACGAGCATAGCGCCGAAGAGTTGTGTTTCAGGACTCATGGTCCTAACTTAGGACTATGAGTGAACGAGGCGAGATCGGGTCGCTGGGCAACGCCGCCGCTGAGCGGCCGCCCTCGTCCGTCGAGTACGCCCGACTCACGTGCCCCGCGCCGGACGGCACATCGCAGCTCAACGCCGGAGTGTTCCCCCGGGACGGCACCACGATCGCGCTGGCGTGCGTCGCGACCCCAGCCGACCCCCGCGGGACCCGTGCGAGCCCCGCCGTCTCGTTCACGGCCGGCTCGATCACCCGCAACCCGCTCCGCCCGTCCTGGGTCGGTGTCATCGACAGCGAGACGCGCATGCCGGGTGCGCGGGCCGAGGAGTTCGCGTGAGCACCTTCGTCCTGGTTCCCGGCGCCGGCGGTGCGGCGTGGTACTTCAGCCGAGTCGTTCCGCTGCTCGAGCAGTCCGGCCACGAGGTGATCTCGATCGACCTTCCTGGGGACGACGAGAGCTCTGGGCTTCCCGAGTACGCCCACCTCATCGAGGCCGCCGTCGGCGAGCGCAGGGACGTCGTCCTCGTCGCGCAGTCGCTCGGCGGGTTCTCCGCGGCAGTCGTCGCGCAGCGCGTCCCGCTCAAGGCGATCGTGTTCCTCAACGCGATGATCCCGAATCCTGGCGAGACCGCCGAAGCGTGGTGGGGGAACACCGACTGGCTGGTTGCGCGCATCGACGCGGCGAGACTCAACGGCTACTCGCCCGAGTTCGACCTCGAGACGTACTTCCTTCACGACGTCGACCCAGGGGTTGCAGCAGAGGGCGAGCCGTACCAGCGCAGCGAGAGCGGCACTGTCTTCGAGGCGCCCTGCGAGTTCACGACGTGGCCCGACGTCCCGATCCATGTCGTCGCGGGCGCGGACGACCGATTCTTCCCGGTCGACTTCCAGCAGCGCGTCGCTCGCGAACGCCTCGGGATCGAGGCCGACGTGTTACCCGGCGGCCATCTCCTGGCCCTCTCGCAGCCGAAGGCACTGTCCGACTATCTGGGGTCGTTGTGATGGCACCGCCCGTCGCGCTCGACGGACTCGGCACCCCCGAGTCGCCCCGCTGGCACGACGCCCGGTTGTGGTTTCGCAACAGGACGACCGGGGACGTCGTCCTCCTCGGCGCTGATCATGTGGCACGGATCGCGGCGCATGTCGAGACGACCGTCCCCTGCTCGATCGACTAGCTACCGGACGGCTCGCCTCGGGTCGTCTCCGGGCATCAGGCGAGTCTGCTGCGGCGAGACACCGACGGCTCGATCCTCGCGTATGCGGACGTGTCGGCGGACGGGCTGCAGCCCGGCAACGGCATGGCCGTTCGGTAGCACCGGCCGCGGGTCGTGACGCCTCGTACGTCGTGCCCGCCGACTTCGACGCCACGGCCCAGGTCGTGTC
>JAJYCD010000077.1 GCA_021778635.1 Actinomycetes bacterium | reverse complement strand
CTCCATCTGGAGGCAGTGCAGCTGCTTGCGGCCGCCCTCGGTGGTGATCCGCTCGGGCGAGGTGAGGAACACCATCTCGATGCCCTCGCGCAGGGCCTCCTGCACCTCGATCGCCTGGGCCGGCATCTCGTCGCGGGTACGCCGGTAGACGAGCTTGACGTGCTCGGCACCCTTGCGCAGGGCCGTGCGCGCGCAGTCGATCGCGGTGTTCCCACCGCCGATCACCAGGACCGTGTTGCCCAGCGGGATCTCGATCTCCTTGTAGACCTGCTCGAGGTACTGGATGCCGAGCCACACGCCCTCGGAGTCCTCGCCGTCGATCCGGAGAGGCGACGCGCGCCACGAGCCGATCGCCAGGTACACCGCGTCGAAGTCCCGCTTGAGGTCCTCGAGGTTGATGTGGGTACCGAGCGCCTTGCGGGTGATGATCTTGACGCCGAGGGACTCGATGAGCCCGATCTCCTTGTCGAGCGTCGCCTTCGGCAGGCGGTACTCGGGGATGCCGTAGCGCATCATGCCGCCCGGCCAGCTCCGCCGCTCGAACACCGTGACGTCGTGGCCCGCGATCGCGGCGTAGTAGGCGGCCGACAGCCCCGACGGCCCGGCGCCGACGATCGCGAGGCGCTTGCCGGTCGACTCGGTGACCCGCGGGACCCACGGCTCGTCGCGGGCCATGTCCCAGTCGGCGGCGAACCGCTTGACGTAGTTGATCGCGACGGGCTCGTCGGCCAGGCTGCGGCGGCACTCGGACTCGCACGGGTGCGGGCAGACGCGACCGCACACCGACGGGAAGGGGTTGCGGTCCTTGATCACGCGGACCGCGGCCTCGTAGTTCCCGTCGGCGACATGGCTCAAGTACGTCTGGATGTCGATGTTGGCCGGGCACGTCTGCACGCACGGCGCGACGCAGTCGGCGTTGTGGTCGCACAGGAGCTGCTGGAGCCGCACCTTGCGGTAGGCCTCGAGCCGGGGCGTGTGGGTCTGGATGACCATGCCGGCGTGCACGGGCGTCAGGCAGGCCTTGACGTCGCGCGGTACATCGGTGCCGACCTCGACGACGCACAGCCCGCAGCTCCCGTTGGAGCGGGTCAGGCGGATGTCGTGGCACAGCGACGGGACCTCGATACCCTCCTTCAGCAGGGCGTCGAGGATCGTCAGGCCGTCAAAGACCTGGATCTCGCGGTTGTTCACCGTGATGGTGAGCCGTTCGTTCTCCGAGAGCTCGCGCACGTTCGGACCTCCGTCGATGTGATCTCAGTCGCAGCGACGAGCGAACACGTGTCCTACCGGCCCCTGGGGCAGCCAGGAAGTCCGTGCCGACGCTGGCTGATAGCAACGGTATTGGCACGATCATGGTCGAAGCCTTGGACTTCCGACCTAGGCGAGGCGCGGATTTTACCCGGTACGTGCCGGGACCTCAGGCGATGGAGAGCACCGGCAGCGCCCGGAGCGTGATCCAACGGCTCGATTCGCCCTTGACCTCGATCGGCACGAGGCAGCGGTCGCTGAACGTCGACTCGAGCCTCCATCGACCGTTCTCGTCCGCCTTGCGGACGACGACGTCGAGCGCCGTTGCGGGACGACGACGTCGAGCGCCGTTGCGGGGGGATCGCGGCCAGCGCCTTGAGCGCCTTGACCGCGCCCAGGTGGCACGTGCGGCGCCCCCGCCACCTCTCGAACCTGTCGTGCGGCCAGCCCGTCGGTGCGTCGCCGTCGCCGTCGTCGAACCGCTGGTACGTCGTGATCCACGCGATGGCGCGCTGTACCCGCGGGTCGTCGAGCAGGCCCAGCCTGATCAGGCTCCGCACCAGGTTGCCTGTCAGGCACGGGATGACCGAACCGTGAAGCCCACCGGTGAACCTCGTGGCGCGACCGACCGCGGACCCACCCGACTCGGGATCCTGCGCATCACGCAGGATCGCCTCGCACCCGGCACGCACGCGGGGGTCGGCGCCGTCTGCGCCGAGGGACGCGAGGATGATGAGCTGCCAGACCGTCCCGCGGTACATGGCCGTGGATCACCGGCCTGCTCTCGCCGCGCATCGCGAGCGGGCCGGTGCCGTGCGGCACGATCGGGTCGATCAGGTGCGCGGAGCCGGTCAGAGCGGCGTCTCGGCGACCCGTTGCCGCCTCCGAGCGGCCAGCGCACGCACGAGCAGGACGTCGACGACCGCGCCGGCGGTCAGGAGAACGACCCCGAGAACGAGCGTCGCGATCGTGAACCAGGCCGCCTGCGTGCCGCCCACAGCCGAGGAGACGAGGTGGCCACCGGCGTCGACCGACGCGGATCCTGAGCCGTTCGACGGGTTGGCCCCGGGGATCAGCGCCAGCAGACCGTAGGCCAGGTAGTAGCCGGGGAGGGCCACGACGCTCGCCGGCAGAGAGATCGCGGCGGCGAGCAGCACCGGCCAGGCCGTGTGACCGACGAGGCCGAGCGCAGCGCTCGCGGCGACGACCGCGACATAGGTCGCCGACCTCGCCGTGACGCGGATCGATGGCATGCGTGAACCCCCTGTGTACCATGCACGCGGACGCGCGTGAGGTCCATCGTCGCGCGGTCGTCCGCGCCGCGCCTCCTCGTCGGTGGCGGCGACGCCCTCGACGTGGCGCCCCTACTCCGCCGGTTCCGTCGCGAGGGCGTCCATGATCGGCTGCAGCTCGAGCCACCAGGGGTCGATGGGCCGACGGAACTCCATGTCGACGAGGTCGGGCATGGTCTTCAGTGGCACTGTGGACAAGGTGCCGTCCGTCAGCGCGACGAAGCCCCACTCGCGCTTGTCGGCCACGATCTGGCCCGAGAGCCAGTCCACGCAGTACGCGGCGAGCCGGGTCGCGTGGACGCGGTCGTACGGCGACGGGTTGCCGCCCTGCTGCAGGTGGCCCAGGACCATCGGGCGCACGTCGAAGGCCCCGCCCGACTCCTCCGCGAACAGCTGGCACAGGAACTCCGTGCTGTACCCGACGCTCGCGGCCTCGTTGCGGATCGCGAGGTGGAACCGCCGGCCGGCCGCGAAGCTCGCCACCATCTCCGCGACGTCCTCGGTGAGGTCGGCGAGCCGCACCCCGTTCTCGTGCAGGTAGACACGCTCGGCCCCGACGGACAGGGCGCCCATGAAGGCGAGGTAACCGCAGTAGCGCCCCATCACCTCGACCACGAAGCACCGGCGCGACGCCATCGCCGACTGCTTGAGCCGGTCGACGGCGCTGACGATCTCACCGAGCGCGGTGTCGGTGCCGATCGTCATCTCCGACCCGGGCAGGTTGTTGTCGATCGTGGTGGGCAGGCAGATGACGGGTATCTGGAAGCCGGGGTAGCGGTCCCGCTCCTGCAGCATCCGGTAGGTGGCCTCGTACGCGCTGTGACCGCCGATCACGAGCAGCGCCTCGATGCCGTGGTTCTCGAGCGCGCGGCTCACGGCGTAGTACTGCTCGACGCTCGGCACTGCCCGGCTGGTGCCGAGCTCCGCGCCGCCGACGCCGACCCAGCCCTCGACGTCGCCCCAGGTCAGCTCGCTGACGTGGCCGTCGATGAGGCCCTGGAAGCTGCCCTGCACCCCCAGCATCGTGTGCCCGCGGGAGAGCCCGAAGCGCACTGCGGCACGCACGGCGGTGTTCATGCCCGGTGCCAGTCCGCCGGCGTGCAGGATCGCGATCCGCGAGCCGGGCGGGACGTCGGTCGGCGCCACCTGGGCGATGCCCTGGAACACCCGCACCATCTCGGTGAACGACGAGCCACGCGCGGCCATCGCCCCCTCGTAGTCGCCGGTGTCGATCAGCCGAGGGATCTCCCGGGTGCGCTCGACGGCCTCCATCAGCGGGGTCCGGTGCACCCGGTTGTTGTGGACCCCGATGAGCTGCGGCTCGTCCTCGGGCCCGGCGTCGACGACCTCCATCGCCGCGGCGTGGCCCACGAGCGTCGGCATCCACCGGTCGAACGCGCTGGGGGTACCGCCTCGTTGGACGTGACCGAGGATCGTGACCCGGGTGTCCTCGCCGAGGCGGGCCTCGAGCAGGTCCCGGACGCCCTGGCTCGTGATGGGCTGCCCGGAACGGTCCCGGGCGCCCTCGGCGACGACGACGATGCTGTCGCGGCGTCCGGCCGAACGGCCGGCCCGCAGCCGGGCGCACATGTCGTCCTCCCAGCCGTCGGCGGGAGGGTTCTCCGGGATGAGCACGTAGTCGGCGCCGCCCGCGATCGCGCTCATCAGCGCGAGGTAGCCGCAGTGCCGCCCCATGACCTCGACGACGAACGACCGCTGGTGGCTCGCGGCCGTGCTCGCGAGGGCGTCGATCGCCTCGACGATCCGGTGCAGGGCGGTGTCGGCGCCCACCGTCATGTCGGTGCCGACCATGTCGTTGTCGATCGAGCCCACGACGCCGGCGATCATGAGGTGGGTGTGCCGCTCGCCCTGCTCGGCGGTGATCTCACCCAGCCCGACGAGCTCGTCGAGCAGCCCGGTCCACTCGCTGCGGAACAGGTCCGCACCCGACAGCGAGCCGTCGCCCCCGATCACGACGATCCGGTCGATGCCGTGCTGCACGAGGTTGCGGGCCGCGCGGAGCCGGCCTTCCCGGCGGCGGAAGTCGGCCGAGCGGGCGGTCCCGATCACGGTCCCGCCGCGATGCAGGATCGAGCCGACCGAGCCCCAGTCCGCCTTCTTGATCCGGTCGCCACCGTCCACCAGGCCCTGCAGGCCCTCGTAGACCGCGTAGACGTCGGCCCCGGCGCCGATCGCGGTGCGGACCACGGCGCGGACCACGGCGTTCATGCCCTGGGCGTCACCACCGGAGGTGAGCACGGCGATGGCGGTCCTCGGGCTCATGGTCCCGTCGTCGGCGGGCGCTGCACTGCCCATGTCTGATCCCTTGTTCGCGGCGGTGAGGGTCTCGCAGCAGCCTAGGACGCGCCGGGCCAACTAACCTGGGTCGCATGGTCCTTCTCTCCTTCGCCGGACGCACGCCCGAGGTGCACGAGACCGCGTGGATCGCGGAGAACGCGTCCCTGATCGGGAAGGTGCGCGTGCACGCCGACGCGAGCGTCTGGTTCGGCGCGGTGCTGCGCGGCGACATCGACGAGATCGAGCTCGGCCCCGGGTCGAACCTGCAGGACAACGTCGTGGTGCACACCGAGGACGGGTCCCCGGCGATCGTCGGCAGCGGCGTGAGCGTCGGCCACGGCGCGGTGGTGCACGGGTGCACGATCGAGGACGGCTGCCTGATCGGGATGAACGCCACGGTGCTCACCGGTGCCGTCGTCGGGCGTGACTCGTTGGTGGCCGCCGGGTCGGTGGTCCTCGAGGGCGCGGTGATCCCGCCGCGGTCGCTCGTCGCCGGGGTGCCCGGCAAGGTGCGCCGCGAGCTCACGGACGAGGAGGTCGCGGCGTTGCACGGCAACGCGTCGCGGTACGTGACGCGCGCGGCGGTCTACCGCTCGGAGGGGTGAGCGGGACCGACGACGCAGGTACCGGGCGCCGCGACCGAGCCGTTCAGCCGCACTCGTCGCAGATGCCGGTCGCCGGGAGGGTCATCGAGCACGTCGGGCAGATCGCGACGGGCGCCTCGCGGGAGGCGACCGATCGGACGGCCGCGGGGCGTGGGGCGCGCGCACCCCGCACGGTCTGCGGGGGAGCGACGCGCGGTGCGGACGTCGGCTGGGACACCTCGAAGCCGCGCTTGCGCAGGATCGCCACGGCGGCCTGCAGGCCGCTGCTGACCTCGTCCGAGGTCGCGAGCCGCCCCGTCGCGAACCGGTGCGCGACCCCGAGGACCGCCTTCGCGTCGTAGCGGCGACCCTCGTGGACGAGCGTGTCCCCCGGGGACGGCGTGAAGCCGTAGACCTCGAGGAACTCCTCGCTGCCACGGGCGTCGTACTCGGCGAGCGCCTGAAGGACGTGCAGTCTTGTCACAGAGGAGAACGTGGCCACAACGACTGAGCGTACGACGCACGGCGATGTCGTACGGTCGCCCGAGGGCCGGGCGCTGCACGGTCGGGCGCAACGAGAGATCGGAGAGATCATGACGACGAGCAACCCGGACGGCGACGCAGCGTCTGCGAGCATCACCGCGCGGATCGGCGAGCTCGGGGACTGGCGGGGGGAGACGCTCGCGCGCATGCGCACCCTCATCCACGAGGCCGACCCCGACGTGCAGGAGGAGTGGAAGTGGGTCAAGGCGTCCAACCCCGGCACTCCCGTCTGGTCCCACGACGGCGGCGTGTGCACCGGGGAGACCTACGCGCAGGTCGTGAAGCTGACGTTCTTCCGCGGCGCCTCCCTTGACGACCCGGCGCACCTCTTCAACGCCAGCCTGGGCGGCGGCACCCGGCGCGCGATCGACCTGCGTGAGGGGGAGCTGATCGACGAGGACGCGTTCAGGGCTCTCGTTCGTGCCGCGGTCGTGGCCAATGCGGAGGCGATCGCTGAGCGGGCAGCCAAGAAGCGCTCGTGACCGAGCCTCGCGCCGCGGCGGAGGACCTGGCCGGCACCGCGAGCGTGATCGGTGGCGGCCCGGCCGGTCTCATCGCCGCCGAGGTGCTGGCGCGAGCCGGCGTGTCCGTGACGGTGTACGACCGCATGCCGTCGGTCGGCCGCAAGTTCCTCCTGGCGGGGCACGGCGGGTTGAACATCACCCACTCCGAGGATCGCGACCGTCTGCTGGCGCGGTACGGCACGTCGGCCGGCCGGCTCGCGCCGATGCTCGCGACGTTCGGTCCGCAGGACCTCCGCGACTGGTGCGCGGGTCTCGGCGAGCCGACGTTCATCGGGTCGAGCGGGCGGGTGTTCCCGCAGGCGTTCCGGGCGACACCGCTGTTCCGTGCGTGGTTGGCGCGCCTCGGCGAGCTCGGCGTGCGGATCGAGACACGGCAGCGGTGGACGGGGTGGGCGGATGACGGCGGCGCGCTGCGGCTCGTCGATGCCGACGCCGTGACGCGGGACGTCTCCTCCGACGTCACGGTCTTCGCTCTCGGTGGGGCGTCGTGGCCGCGACTCGGCTCGGACGGCGGCTGGGTCGCCCCGTTCTCCGCGCTCGGGGTGGCAGTCACGCCCTTGCGCGCCGCGAACGTCGGCGTGCAGGTCGAGTGGACGGACGTGTTCGAGGACCGGTTCGCGGGAGCTCCGCTGAAGAACGTCGGGCTCACCGTGCGCGGACGTCCGGTCCCGACGGTGCGCGGTGACGCGATGGTGACCCGGACCGGGCTGGAGGGCGGCCCGGTCTATGCGATCGGCGCCGCGATCCGCGAGGCCCTCGACGCTGACGGCACGTGCGTCGTCGAGGTCGACCTTCGTCCGGACCTCGACGTCGACCAGCTCGCCGATCGGCTGACGCACCGCCGGCCGAAGGACTCCGTCTCCACCTGGCTGCGCCGCTCGATCGGCCTCGACCCGGTCGCGATCGCACTGCTGCGGGAGTCGCGTGAGGACGCGCTGCCGAACGACGCGGCGGCGGCGGCCGCCCTGGTCAAGGCGGTGCCGGTGGCGGTGGTCGGGACGATGCCGATCGAGCGGGCGATCTCGACCGCGGGCGGCATCGCGTGGTCGGAGGTCGACGAGTCGCTGATGCTGCGGGCGCTCCCCGGCACGTTCGTCGCGGGCGAGATGCTCGACTGGGAGGCGCCCACCGGTGGCTACCTGCTGCAGGCGTCGTTCAGCACCGGGGTCGTCGCGGCGCGGGGCGCGCTCGCCCGGCTCACGCGTGCGGTCGGGCGCTGAACCCGGCGCGACCTGGCGGCAAGATGGTGCCCGTGACCTCACCCGACTCGCATGACGGCACCATCGACGAGCGCTCCCTCGTGGCCGCGCGGTCCTTCGGCAGCCATGCCGCCGAGTACGAGCGCGGCAGGCCCACCTACCCGGCGGAGCTGGTCGCCTGGCTCGTGCCCGGCGACGCGATGACCGTCGTGGACGTCGGCGCGGGCACCGGCAAGCTCACGGCCGCGCTCGTCGCGCCCGGGAGAACCGTCGTGGCCGTGGACCCCGACGCCCAGATGCTCGCCGCGCTGCGCGGTCGCCTCCCGGAGGTCGAGACCCGCGAAGGAACAGGTGAGGCGCTCCCGTTCCCCGATGCGAGCGTGGACGCCGTGACGTTCGGGCAGTCGTGGCACTGGGTCGACCCGACGCGTGGCTCGGCGGAGGCCGCACGCGTCCTTCGGCCCGGCGGTGTGCTCGGGCTCGTCTGGAACATCCGTGACGAGCGCGCCGCCTGGGTTGCCGAGCTCTCGACGGTGATGCACCACAGTGCCGCCGAACGTGTGATCGACGGCGGAGGCCCGCAGGTCGCCGAGCCGCTGGGTCCGCTCGAGACGCGCGAGGTCGCCTGGGAGCGCCGGATGAGCATCGAGGACGTCGTGGCCATGGCGGCGTCCCGAAGCTACGTCATCACCGCGGAGCCGGATCGTCGCACCCGGATCCTCGACGCGGTGCGGGACCTCGCCGGTTCCGTCGTCGAGGCAGACGGCCTGGTCCGGTTGCCCTACGTGACGTACTCCTACCGCGCGACGGCCGGGTGAGGTCGGCCGGGTGACGTCCGCGCCTCCGTGCGATCGGCTGCGGTGCTGGATACCGTGACCATGTGACGGAGATCCTGCACATCACGGCGACGCTCGAGCCCCGGGGCCCGGCCGGGGCCTTCATCCTCTCGGACGAGCAGGTCGCCGCGCTCGGCGACGGCAAGCGCGCCTTCCCGGTGACCGTGTCGGTGAACGGCACGACCCTGTCGCTGCGGCTCGCGCGCATGGGTGGCGAGAACCTGATCGGCCTGGCCAAGGCGGCGCGGGCTCAGGCCGACGTGCAGCTCGGTGCGACCTACGACGTGGAGATCGCCGTCGACACGACCGAGCGGACGGTCGACGTCCCCGAGGACCTCGCCGCGGCGCTCGCGGCCGACCCCGCGCTGCAGGCGGCCTTCGCGGCACTCGCGCCGTCGCGGCGCAAGGAGCTCGCCCGGTGGGTGGCCGACGCGACACGTGCGGAGACGCGCGCGAGCCGGGTGGCGACGACGCTCGACAGGGTCCGCGCGCACCGGACGCGCTGAGCGCGGGTCCGCAGGGTGCGGTGCGCCCGTGATGCCTACCGGGTCGCGATCAGCGTGCCGGCCCAGGCGCGCGCCGCGTCGAGCTCGCCGTCGACCAGGCCGTCCGCCTTCCCGTGCACCGAGAAGGTGCGCGGTGGGCAGACCCGGACCGCGCCGGCCGTCCGCAGGTGCTTGTCGATCGCCTTCGCTGCCGAGCCCGGCAACCGCGGGGTCAGGACCTTGGTGTCGAAGGTGGCGAAGCGCAGTCCCGGCCGGACGACCAGCAGCTCGAGCCACTCACGGACGCCGATCGTCGCCGAGATCACCGGGCTCTGCTCCTTGGCGGCGTCGCGCCGGGTCGAGGCCCGGCTCATCCCGAACGCGTGAACCGGAGCCCCGACGACGAGCAGGTCGACGTCCTCCGGGAGCGTCGGCCCGTCCGCTGCGAGGGCACCCACCTCGACGACACGGGCCGGCCCGCCGTCGCCCAGTGCGCGTGCGATCTCCTCCGCCAGGGCCTTCGTCGCGCCGAACATGGACTCGTACACCACGAGGGAGGTCATGTGCTCACCGTTCGCCCAGACACGGGTGTTCGCCTCGGCCCTAGGTCCCGACGACCTAGGTGGCCGGTACCGGGTCGACGGCTGTGAGGCGGTCGTCGGGACCCTGGTCCAGACGGAACGGCGGATACACGTCGGTCATCAGGCACGCGTAGGCCGCGACGCGGAACACCCACCGGTTGAGCCCCAGCAGGAGGTCGTAGAGGTGCCGCGGGTACGAGCCGCGGATCGCGAGCATGATCGCCACCGCCAGCACGAGGATGCCGATCAGCCCGATCTGCCCCTGGTAGCGGGTGCCGTGATCGGTCTGGTAGCTGTACTGCGGGCCGGTCAGCAGGCCGACGACGACGTACTGCGGGATGGCGAGCAGCCACCACTTGACCAGCACGAGCCCTCGGGACAGCCGCTCCGGGTACTCCACCGAGAACGACGCCGGGTAGTCGGGCTGCTCGGCGAGCGTGAAGGGCGGGTACTGGTCGGTGGCCAGCGCGCTGTACGCGTAGTAGCCCACCCGCCAGGTCCACCGCAGCACCCCGACGTTGAGCTCGAAGATGCCCCGGGGGTACCGGCCCGTCACGAGGATCGCGACGAACGCGACGACGGTGAGGACGACGAACACCACCCACAACGGGATCAGCACGATCACGTGCGGGATGATCAGCAACCACTTGACCAGCCACAGGGCAGGGGAGAGGTGCTCCGGCGGTCGTGCGGTGAGGTGGACGGGGTAGTCGGCGGCTGGTGCCGACGTCATCGTCATCGCGGGCTCCTTCGACCGGGGACCCGGCGGGTCGGCGGACGGGCTCGCCGGCGTCCTGACGTAACACGCCCAGTGTGGCACCGGCGGTCGACGCCCGCGCGGGGGCTCAGGCCCGCACGGACGCCCGCGCGAACGCCTGGCCCGCTGGTGTGGCGATGCGATCGCGTCGCCCGCCGCGTGCGTCGAAGCAGCCGAGTCGACGCAGCGCCTCGTTCGTCGTGGCCGCCCAGTCCCAGGCCGTCGCGTCGTCGAGCGGCAGCCCGGAGCGCAGCTGCCAGCCCAGGCCCGTCATCAACCGACCGATCGCCAGGTCGGCGCCGCCGCGACGCGCACCCGCAGTCACAGGGTGAGCCGGCGACCGACCGGCTGCCTCGTGGTCGCTCTCTGCGACCGCGCCTTCGCGCCTCGTGTCGCTTCAGCCGCCACTCGTGACTGCCGATTCATCGCCCATGGGGGACTTTGAGACCAGTGACTGGCGCCGATACGGCAAGGACCGCACCTACGTCACCGACACCGGCACCGGTGTACAGATCGGTTACCGGGACAACCTCACTGGAGCGTTGATACCTGAGGACGCCTCCACGGCCCAGATCCTGGCTCGCTGGGCCGAACGTGCCGACGCCGGGTTCGCTTCCACTGAAGCTGCTCCCGTCGCGGTTGACATCGCCCGCCCCGGAAGGACATCTGCCACACCGGCACCAAGCAGGTTCGCCGAAGAGCCGACCGTCGTGACCAGGTTCGTCGACGAAGACCTGAGTGCGCGCCGGCCCGGGCATGCGGCCCGCGCTCGGGCGCGCGAGGAGTTCGAGGCGCGACGGGCCGAGGCCGGAAGGGTTCGAACCTGGCTCGGACGGCTCGTCGACGCCCACACCGATGAGCGCGCCTGGCGGATCGGCGCCGATGCCGAGGAGTCCATCGGCGGAGAGCTCGAGCGCCTCACCACGCACGGGTGGCGGGTCCTGCACTCCATTCCGGTCGGAGCGGGCGACTCCGACATCGACCACGTCCTCATCGGCCCACCGGGAGTCTTCACCGTCAACTCCAAGCACCACCCCGGCGCCAACGTGTGGATCGTCCCGAAGCAGATCAGGGTCAACAACCATCCCGTGCCCTACCTGAGAAACTCGCGACACGAAGCCGCCCGCGCCGCGACGCTGCTCGCCGCTGCGGCCGGATTCCCTGTCACCGCGACGTCGGTCCTAATCTTCCGTCTCGGCTCGGGGTCGCTGACGATTCGCGAGCATCCCGGTGACGTCCTGGTCTACCGCGCCACCAAGGCGTTCAAGGCGCTGCGCAACCTTCCGCCGCGGCTGACGGTCGCGCAGGTTGGCGCCCTCTACGAGGCGGCCCGGTGGCACTCCACGTGGCAGCCGCGCTGAGCGTGCATCCACCTAAGACGGACCATGACGGGTCGGGCTAGAGCGTCGTCCAGAGGCGGTCGATCGGCAGGACGTGCAAGCGGTCCTCGACGGTGTACCCACGCTCGCCGGTGTAGAGGGCGACGCCGGCCAGGAACGCCTCACCGACTGCGTCGCGCAGCTTCCGCAGACCTCGGAGGTCGTCACCCGGCACGCGTCCGGCTGCCTTGATCTCGAACGCGACAACTGCGCCGTCGTCACGTTCGACGACCAGGTCGACCTCGTCCCCGTCGTAGGTGCGCCAGTGACCCACGCCGGCTATGCCGTCCATCCAGGACTTCTCCTTGAGGAGCTCGCCCACGACGAAGGTCTCCATGAGGTGGCCGAGCTCGGTCAGCGAGGTCGGATCGCGACGGGTGAGCTTGTCGGGCGTCAGGCGCAGCAGCCGGGCAGCGACTCCGGAGTCGAGGACGTGCACCTTGGGGGTCGAGGACGAGCGTGAGGTCAAGGTCTTGCCCCAGGCCGGAAGCAGCTGGATGAGGAAGACGGCCTCCAGCAGTCGGGTGTAGTCACGGGCGGTGTTGAGCTCGAGGTTCGTCTTCTGCGCCACGGCGGAGATGTTGAGCACCTGGGCTGTCTGCCCGGCCAGGCGTTCCAGAACCAATGGAAGTGCGTGGGCCTGTCGCACACGGCTGAGGTCGCGGACGTCCCGCTCGAGCGTCAGGCGCACGTAGTCGTCGAACCACCGGTGCCGAGCCGTGGCTGACGTGCGGCTGAGCGCGAGAGGGAAGCCGCCGCGAACGATCCGTTCGATGTAGTCCGCGCGCGTCGTCGGCGACGGGCGGCCACCGATCGCGTCGGCGACGCCGCCGTCGAAGAGGCGTGAGAGCAGGCTGGCGTTGACGCCTTCGATCTCGCTCTGCGCGAAGGGAAGCACGGCCATGCGGTGCAGGCGGCCGGTCAGGGCCTGGGCGGCCGTCGGGAGCGACTGATGGCGAGCAGAGCCGGTGAGGACAAACTGTCCGGGCTGGCTGGATCTGTTGAGCTCGGCCTTGATCGCGTCCAGCACGATCGGCGCACGTTGGTATTCGTCGACGCAGACAGGCCCCTGGCCCTCGACCATGGTGGCGGGGTCTGTCGCGACCGCCTCCAGGGTGGCGACGTCGTCCAGGTCGAGGATGTGGCCGTTCGTGCTGCGGGCGATTGCTTGGAGCAGGGTGGACTTGCCGACCGATCTGGGTCCCTCCAAGAGGACCACAGGTTCGTCCCGCATGCGGTCCAGGGCGACGCTGAGGACCCGGCGCTCCATGAGGCTCTCGTGTTCGACCACGCGTGCAGCCTAGTTCAAGCTGCAGATTCCGAGGGGTGTGAACTGAAGATTTCGAGGGCTGTGTGTTGAAGATTTCGAGGGTCGCGAACTGAAGATTTCGAGGGTTCCGTGCCGAAGATCTCGAAGTTCCTCACGGCTGGCAAGCGGGGCTGGTGCCCGGTGAGCCCGGCGAAGCCGGACTGCTCCCGATCCGCCCAGCCGTCCCACCCCGCAAAAGGGGCCCGCCACCTGCACACTCACAGGTCGCGAGCCCTTCACGTGCGGAGGATGAGGGATTCGAACCCCCGAGGGTGTTCACCCAACTCGCTCTCCAAGTCGTTCTAGGGGGCTCGTTCGGGGCGTTCGACCACACCTGGCACCACAGGTCCTTGGGAACGTGGTGAACGCCAGGACGTCGGCGCGGGCAGCATCGAGGTGCTCAGCGACAGCGGGGAGCTTGTCGATGACGGCGTCGAGCAGCTTGTCGAACTGGGCAGCCAACTCCTTGGCAGTCGGCTGGTCGTAGACCGAATGCAGCATCGCCTTGACCGCGGGCCACGACGCCTTCGGGCAGACCGACATCATTCCAGCGAGGGCACCCGCCCCCACAGATCAGGTGTCACCTGTCCTTGCAGCGGACCCAGATCATGCCTAGGGCACGGGAAGCGAATCCACGGCCGCGACGGCGGGCGGCCACGCATTAGCGGACGCTTGCCCGTCGGACATGGGGATCAGCTCCGCGTCCTTACCCTCTCAATCGGGTCAGATCTCTCGCCCGTAGCCGAAGACGTGCAGGCTGACGACGTCGATCTCGCGTCGTGGGTCGCCGAAGAACGAGCCGAGGCGGATGAGGACCCGGTTGTAGGGGTGCTCGCGGGCGATGCCGGCCTCGTTCCAGTTGGCGTTGGGAACGACGAGGAACAGGTGCTGGGCGTCGGTGGCGATGTGGGTCTTCCACAGGTCCTTGAGGTCGTGGTTGTTGGTGGTGGTCCCGCCGCGCTCGACCTCGGCGATGATGCCGCGACCGGGGCCGAGGGAGTAGACGAAGTCGGGTCGGGCGTGGGTGACGAATCCGTCCTGCGGGGTCAGCACGACCTCCTCGCGGAAGCCCAGGTGCTCGCGGAGCATTGCCGCGACGATCGACTGCACGGCACTGGACTGGGCACGGTGGATGTGGACCAGGTCGATGGTTGGAGACTCGGCGGCCAGATGGGCCGCGAGCTCGTCGGCGAGCGCGTCGACGCGGCTGAGCTCCGCGCTCTCGGCGACGTCCAGCGCGCTGCGCACGAAACGCGCGCGCCGGAGGTCCATGGCCGCGAGCTTCGCAGCTGTGTTGCGGAGAAGCTAGGGCCGATCAGGGCACTCCGGCGGCAGGCGAGCGGGGCCGCTGCGATCAGGGCCCGAGCAGCGCTGCCGGGATGACGGCAATCCCGTCGGGGCGGCGGTAGGCAGCCGGTCCGGTGGTGATCACGGCGGCATCGAGGAGATCGTTGCCGAGCTGTTCGCGCAGCCAGTGCAGATGGCGGACGTCTTCGTCGTCCGCAATGGGCGCGAGCTTCACCTCCAGGGCCACCATGCGTCCGTCGTCCCTGGTGACGATCAGGTCGACCTCATGATCGCCGCGGTGGGTGCGCAGGTGGCTGACGTGTGCGTCGGCAGCTTCGGCGTACGTCCGTACGCACAGGGTGACGAGGCTCTCGAAGAGCGCGCCCAGGAGGGTTCCGTCCCGCGGGATCGGCGGCCTGTCCGGATTGGGGGTATGGAGCAGCGCACCGGCGCCGACGCCGAGGAGCCGCGCCGCGAGGGCCGGGTCAGCGAGGTGATGCTTGGGGGCCTGCCCGAGTGAGGCCAGGTGTGAGCGCGATCCCGTCCACGCGGGGACGGGATCGAGGAGCCACATCCGCTCAAAGGTCTCGCGGTAGGCAATCGTCGTCGTCTTCGCGGGCTTGTCGGGCTGCCCGGCCGTCGAGGCGTCGAGGATCGCGTTGTAGGACGCCGTCGTCGACGTCGCGGCCGCATAGGCCTTGAACCATGCGCGCAGTGTCCGAGGTCGGCGCACGACGTGTCCCAGCTCCGCGAAGTCGCGCTCGACGATGGCGTCGAGATAGCCGTTCAGGCTGGCGGAGCGCGTATGCGCGGGTAGGGCGCGCAGCCCGGGGAAGCCGCTCGCGACGATCTCCTCGGCGTAGTCCGCCAGACCGACAGGACTTTCGCCGCCGATGGGCGGCCTGGTTCCGGCGAGCAGGCCCGCGAGTGACACGGTGGGTTCGACGAGCCCGCGCTCGGCGAGGCTCATCGGGCGCAGTCGCAGACGGACGATGCGGCCGGCGCCCGTGTGCGTGGGAGCGGTGGTGGGTGTCGCGGACCCGGTGAGCAGGTAGGACCCGGGGGTGGCGCCGGCGTCGACGGCTCGGCGGACCCGGTCCCAAACGGCTGGATACAGCTGCCACTCGTCGATCAGGATCGGGGTGGGAAGTCGTGACAGCCGGTCACGATCCGCCTCGATGAGTGCTCGCTCGGTGGGGTCGTCGAGGGCGAGGACGGTGGCGGCGCGCCGGGTCGCGGTCGCGGTCTTGCCGACGGCCTTGGGACCGTTGATGACCACGGCTGGCAGACCGGTGAGGAGCCTGTCGAGTTGGGCATCGAGGACCCTGCGTGCGTATGCCACGTCGCTGCGCTACCTCTCCGGCGAGCCATACGCTCCCATATTGGCGGCCTAAACACTACCGTTCTGCGGCCTGTGCCACTGGTGACCCCAAAGTCACGCGCGCCCCCGGATGGCCGCGGCTGACGACGAGCCCAGCGGTGTGGCGTTCATGCCCGCGATCTCCCTCGGCCTTCGTCGCGGCGAGGTGCTCGGGCTCTCGTGGGCCGACGTCGACCTGGAACTCGGCCGACTGCGCGTCCGTCAGCAGCTGGAGGGACGGCGCTGGCGGCGCGGCTGCGAGGGCCCGTCGACGTGCGACGAGACGCCCGCGACGTGCGCGGCGCGACGGCGGCCTGGTGCTCGCCGAGCCGAAGACGAGGCAGTTCACCACCGTCACCGGCCGCCCGATCGACCCGCGCAACCACTCCGTGCACCGGGTCCACTTCCTCGAGCGCGCTGGCGTCCGCCCCACCCGGCTC
>JAJYCD010000153.1 GCA_021778635.1 Actinomycetes bacterium | reverse complement strand
CTCCGCCCGGGCTCCACCTGCACGACGGCGAGCCCGACCTCCGGGTGCAGATGCACCACGTCACCCACGGCGACGCCCTGCCAGGCGGGACGGACCGTGTCGCTGCTGTGGATGCCGCAGCCGATGACGTCCTCTGGTCGGCGCCTCGATCCCGAGGGCTCACGAACGGTCCGGTGCTGCGACGACCCGTCAGGTCGTCCGGGCGCCGAGGACCTCGGCGAGCTGCTGCGCGAGCGGCTCCTCGAGGATGTCCTCGACCGGCCGCGGCAGGCTGAGGCTCCAGTTGGGCCACTGGGTGATCGTCCCCGGCATGTTCGGGCGCTCGGCGACGGCGCCGACGTCGTCGAGAGACGCGAGCACGATCCGCGCACGGCACTCGGACAGGCGGCGGTACTGCGCCAGGACGGCGCGGGCGACCTCGTCCGGTCCGATCGGCCCGTCGGGGTCCACCCCCGCCACCGCGGCGAGCTCGCGGCGCACCTGCTCGAGCTGCTCGAAGTTCGCGGGCTTGCCGATGCGCCGCAGGTCCTCGGTGTCCGAGCCGGTCAGCGTGCCCGCGATCGTCGCCTGGTCGTGCGTCGAGGACGCCCCCATCGTCGCCTCGGGGAACTGGTCGACCGGCAGCCGCAGCGCCGCGCGGTAGCCGAGCATGCCGTCGTCCGCCATCGTCTCGCGGACCCCCGCCGCGACCGTGCCCATGTCCTCGCCCACCACCCATGCGCCGGTCCGCGACGCCTCGACACGCAGGATCGCGAGCATCGCCTCGGTCGGGTAGTGGACATACGCGCCCTGGGTGGCCGAGGCGCCGGCCGGCACCCAGAACAGCCGCCAGAGCTGCATGACGTGGTCGATCCGGAGGGCGCCCGCGTGCCGCAGCGCGACGCGGACCATCTTGATGAACGGGGCGAAGTCCGCGGCCACGAGGGCGACCGGGTTGATCGGGGGAAGTCCCCACTTCTGGCCGTCGATGTTGTGGCGATCCGGCGGGCAACCGACCTCGAAGTCGAAGCAGACCTCGTCCTGGTTCGCCCACGCGTCGGCGCTCCACGAGTCGAACCCGACCGCGATGTCCACGACGACGCTCGCGCCGGCCCGGCAGGCGACGGCGAGCTGCGCGTCCGCGACCCACTGCGCCCAGGCGTAGAACGCGACCCTGTCGGTCCGCACGTCGCCGGTCGAGAGCGCGGTCTCCGGGTGCTGGTCCATCTCGGGCCACTCGCGCCAGTTGCTCGTGCCGTACGTCTCGGCGAGCACGCACCACGTCGCGAAGCGGGTGAGATCCTGACCCTGCTCGGCGACCCACGCGTCGTGCGCGGCCGGCAGCCGGTCGCGCGTGGCGACCCAGATCCGCTCGAGTGCGGACCTCTTGAGCTCCCACACCGCGTCGCGGTCGATGAGTCGCTCGGCGTTGAGGGCACTCGCACCCGCGGCGAGGTCGGTGAGGTCGACCAGGTCCGCTCCGGGCACCTCCTCGATCGCGACGTGGAGCAGCTGGAGCCACTGCCGTGACGTCGGGGAGTACGGAGAGGCCTGCTGCCCGAGGGTGGGCGCGGCGGCGTGCACCGGCGAGATCAGCACGGCCGACGCGCCCGCAGCCTTCGCGGCACGCGTGACCGTCGCGAGGTCACAGAAGTCGCCGATGCCCCACGAGCGGCGCGAGCGCGCCGCGTAGAGCTGGACCGCCCAGCCCCAGCCGCGGGCGGGCTGGGGGAAGCGCGGCGGTGCGCTCACGACGAAGTGACGACGCCCGTCCGGCGTGTGCAGGTGGTAGTAGCCGACCGGTGGCGCGATGCCCGTCGGCACGTCCACCGCCGCACCGGTCAGGTCGACGAGGTCGCCGACGAGATCCGGGCAGACCTCCCCCGGCACGCAGACGAGCGGCTCGGGCGCGACGCGACCGGCACCGACCGCGGCCGCGACGTCGGCGAGGGTCTCGGCCGGCGGGACCTGGACGTGTCCGAGCGCGTCGACGTAGCTCTCCGGGATCCCCAGGTCCGCGAGCGAGTGCGCGCCTGCGGCGCCGTGACCGACCGCGACGGCGTGGATCGGTGCGCGCAGGTGCGCGTCCGACGCCGAGCGGTAGCGGGTGAGTGCTTCACTCACGAGGAGCTCCTTCTGTTCACGCGCGCCGGGCCGATCGCTCCGTCAGGAGGTCGGGCTCCGGTCGAGACCGCGGTTCACCCTCGGCGACGGCCGATCGGGTGGTCACCCGGGGCCTGTCGTCGAGACGAGGGACGAGAACATCCTGCAAACCGTGTAAGCGTTTGCAGGCTGGCAATCTAAGCGCGCGGGACACCCTGCGTCAACGGCGTGTTCGCCCGCTGTCGGCCCGTCGTTGGTCGACCGACCGCACCATCATCAGCCACCCGAGGACCTGCCCACGACACCGACCGGGTCCCGATGTGAGCGCGACCATCGGCACCGACCCACCCGGTCGTTGCGCGTCGCCGACCCACGGGGCTCTGACGTGCGCAAACCCGACACATCACCCGTGCTGTTCGCCGTGAGCGATCAGGATCGCCCGGGCGCCCCGTTTCGAGGTTCACGCCCGGCCCGGCGCAGGGACAGCCTCTCCCCCAGGTCGCAGCAGACCGCGGGAACGCGTCGTTGATCCGTGCCGGCTGAGCGACGATGGTACGCATGAGGACGTCCGAGGGCTCGCCGGAGCACGGCCCGCCCGAGCGCTTCCTCGACGTCGAGCTGGTCGACGACGCGGAGAGCTCGCCGCACGCGGGCGGCGCCGCGCCCGACGCTCCCGCGGTGACGGACCGTCGGGCCACGAGACTCATCGGTCGCTGGTGGTGGCGGGTGGCGGTCGCCGTCGCCGTCGTGCTCGCCGTGACCTCCGTGGTCGCCGACCGCCAAGACGTGGCACGGCTCGCGAGGCTGGCCGACGTCGCGGGCGTCGTCGCACCCCTGGACGGGCCGCCCCGTGCGACGTGGAGCACGACGGCGGGCGTGTGGTCTGCGCCGATCGAGACGGCCGGTCGCCTCGTCTTCGCCACCCCGCGCTCCGACCGCGGCACCGACGTGGTGGCACTCGACGCCGGAACGGGTACCGAGGCCTGGCGAACCCCGCTGGATCCGCCCGCGGCGGACACGACCGCGTCCCTCACCAGCACCTGCGTCGCCGTGGCGGCGACCGGCGCGACTCCCCGGCCGCTGGTCGCGTGCCTCGCCGGACTGTTCCTGTTCAGCGGCTCCGGTGCCGACACCTCGTCCGTCACGACGAGATCGGCGCACCTGGAGCTGATCGACGCGGCATCGGGTGCGATCGTCCGGGACACGCCGACGACTCCCACGACGGCCATCGGGGCGATCGGCACCGACCTGGTGAGCGTCGACATCTCCACGGACGGTCACCTCCGCGTCGAACGGACGGCCCCCCTCGCGACGACGCCTCGGTG
>JAJYCD010000009.1 GCA_021778635.1 Actinomycetes bacterium | reverse complement strand
GCACGCGACTACTCCTTGACCACCGTGCCGGTCTGGAGGTGCTGCGCCTCGCGCTCATCGACGCCGGCTCCCCGTATGCCGGTGCACTGGTTGCCGTCTGCTCGACGTTGCCACCGCTCGTCGGCGACGAGCGCGAGGCCGTCGCCCGCCTGGCAGCGGAGGGCCCACCGGACGAGTCGGTCGGCCTCGAGCCGTACGGGATGCCCGGCCTCGCGGAGGCCCGCTCATGACGTCGACCCGGGACATCGTGCTGTGGGTCGTCCTGCCCTACGTGTGCCTCGCCGTGTTCGTCGGCGGCCACGCGTGGCGGTACCGCTACGACACGTTCGGCTGGACGACGCGCTCGTCACAGCTCTACGAGAGCCGGCTGCTGCGCTGGGGCAGCCCGCTCTTCCACTTCGGGATCCTCGCGGTCTTCGCCGGGCACGTGATGGGACTCGGCGTCCCGGAGACCTGGACCGCGGCGGTCGGGATCTCCGAGGCGATGTACCACGCCATGGCCATCAGCATCGGCGCGGTGGCCGGACTGGCCACCGTCGTCGGCATGGCGCTGCTGATCTACCGTCGGCGGACCAACGGCCCGGTCTTCGGCGCGACGACCCGGATGGACAAGCTGATGTACCTGATGCTCGGCCTCGTCGTGGCGCTGGGGATGTGGAACACGATCGCCGGCTCGATGCTGCACACGTACGGGGCTTACGACTACCGCCTCGGGGTGTCGGTGTGGTTCCGCGGCATCTTCACCTTCCAGCTCCACCCGGAGCTGATGGCGGCCGCGCCGTTCAGCTTCCAGGCTCATGGGACGGTCGCGATGCTGCTGTTCGCGCTGTGGCCGTTCACCCGGCTCGTGCACGTGTTCAGCGTGCCGTTCTTCTACCTGTGGCGTCCCTACGTCGTCTACCGCAGCAAGCCTGAGCGATTCGGCGCGCGCGCGCCTCGACGGGGCTGGGAGCGGAGCGAACGTTCGCTCCGGTGAGGCGGCGGGTTCCCGACGCTCAGGGACCGTTCAGCTGAGTGGAAGAGCGGTGGCGAGCAGCACGACAACGAAGGAGCCGAGGAGGGAGGCGAGGGCCAGCGCCCGTGCGAGCGTGACACGGCCGGCGGCGTTGGCCCAGCCGTGCAGTCCTGCGGCGAGCATGACAAGCGCGAAGGCGAGGAGCTTGCCGGCGAGCGTCCGCCCGTAGCCGGGTTGGGCGAGGGACGCGAGGGTGACGCCCTTGTGCCAGGCGAGCGCGAGACCTGTGGCCACCTGCAACGGGATCAGCGCCACCACGGTCGCGATGCCGAACCGCATGCCCAGGGTCCGCATCAGGTCGGCGCGGTCCTGGCGGGTGAGCGTGCGCCGCGCCGCTGGGAGGACGAGCGCGGAGAGTGTGAGCTGGCCACCGAGCCAGACCACGGCGCCCACCACATGCACGAACCGCACGAGCGACCAGAGGCCGAGCACCTAGTACGCCTCGAAGATGCCGTGGGCGCCCCGTTCGCCGTCGACCATCGCGTGGTCGGTGAAGGCGTAGTGACCCGCGGCGGGAAGCACGAACTCGACGAATCCGCCCTGCGCGGGGGCGAGGTCGAGGACCTGGGAGGCGCCGTGCTCAGCGTTGCCGGGTCTGAGCAGGTAGGCGCCTTCCTTGAACACGGTGTCGAACTGCGTGCCGACGACGTGGAACGCCGCTGATCTTTGGGGTCCGGCGTCCACGACCCAGACCCTGACCCGGTCCCCGGCCTTGATGCGGATCGGTGCGTGGTCGTACTGGTTGACGTACCCGTTGAAGACGATCGCGTCAGGCTTCTCCGCGTCGACCTTGGCCTCGTCTGCGGTGCCGTCCTGCGGTCCGAGGTACAGCTCGGAGTGGATGAGCACGAGCTCGTCGGCGACGGGCGCGAGGTCCGGCGGATCGATGATGACGGCGCCGAACATGCCGTTGGCGATGTGCAGGGACATGGGCATGGTGCTGCAGTGGTAGAGCCACGCCCCGGAATGGTCGGCGACGAACTGGTAGGTCAGGGACTGCCCGGGAGCGATCGTGCGCATCGCCTGGTCGGGCGAGACGGATCCGGCGTGGAAGTCGATCCCGTGGCCCATGCTCGCCTGGTTCACCAAGGTGATGGTGAACAGGTCACCGACCTTGCCGTGCAGGGTCGGGCCCGGGGCGGTGCCGTTGAAGGTCCACAGCGTCTGGCGCACGCCGGGGGCGACCTCGACCAGGGTGTCGCGCACGGTGAAGGTCACGCGATGCTCGGTGGCTCCGGGGGCGGGCTGCAGTGTCGGGTCGTACGCGTGCCAGCCCGCCGCGGGGGTCGCATGGAAGTCGATGACCGGGGACGCCTGCGCGGGGGTGCCGGAACCCGCGGCGGACGTACCTCGCGTGGAATTCATCCCGGGCATCGCTGCGGCGGACGGTGCGGCGATCGTCGCGCCGGAGGTGGGGACGATGCTCATCGTCATCCCGGCCGCACGGTGACCGGGAACGCTGCACCAGCCGGAGATCCGGGCACCGACGATCCCGACGTCGAGCGTGGCCGACTGGCCCGCGTCGAGCAGCGGGGTGTGCTGACCGGAGTCCAGAACGAGGTCGTGGCGCATCGCGTCGGTGTTCGTCACGTGCAGCACGAGTCGGGTCCCCGCGGGCACGTCGATGGTCGAGGGGGTGATGCGCATGTCGGCGAGAGTGACCTCGACGGTTCGCGTGCCTCCGGGGCTCACCACGGCGTGGGCGTCACGTGCCCGTGACGGGCCGCCGGTCAGTGCCACCAGCAGGGCGATCGTGAGCATGGCCAGTCCCAGGCCCAGACCGCCGATCAGGCTGATGCGGTCCTGGCGGGAGCCGGCTTCGGTCGACGCGGAGGCGTCGTCCACCCCCGGTGCGTGCGTCCGCGGCGGCGTCACGCGGGCCGTCCTTGGCGTCGTGAACGCACGACGGCTGATGCCGACGCGGCGAGGAACGCGAGGACGGCGAGCTCGGTGCCCACGCCACCGATCCGCCACCAGAGATCGAGCCGGGCCGCGTCGCCCAGGACCACGCGGATCAGCAACGAGACGTGCAGCAGGGCGACGTGGCCGAAGAACCAGCGCGCGAACGGCAACCGCACGCGCAGGACGGCCGGGACGATCACGGGCGCGTGCCCGAAGATCATGGACATCACGAATCCGAGGAACACCGCGTGCAGGGCCGCGTCGTAGGTCCCGATCCCGTCACCGAGGTTCCCGGCGACCAACCAGATGGTCCCGCCGATGAAGAGCCAGACGTATCCGGCGAGCAGGCACACCGCCATGAACCGTGTCACACCGGGGATCTTGACCGTGCGACGCGCGACGTCATGCGCTGCACCCCACAGGGCGAGGGCGACCATCCCGGCTCCCGCCGTTCGCACCCCGACTGTCCCGAGGGCCCCCGGTAACGCGCTGAGGACGAGCCCGACACCGAGGAGCACGGCGCCGACCTGGAACCTGCGGACCGAGGTGCGGGCGAGCATCGCCACGCGGGCGAGCTCGAGGCGTTCGCCGATGATCGTCAGGACGAGGAAGCCGGCGATCCAGGGAACCAGGCGTGGAAGGGTCAGCCCCGCCAACCAGAGCACGGTGGCGATGTACCAGCACAGTGCTCCTGCTGCCATCACGGTCAGGTGCAGCGCGGGCTGGATCCGGTGGACGACGAGGTAGACGACGACCAGCACGATCGCTGCCGCGCACAGCAGGAGCCTGCCGATGACGGGTGGCAGGCTCACCAGGAGGGCGAGGCTGCCCGCGCCGGCGAGCGCGGGTGCGGCGAAGGCCCATCCGTGTCCGAGGGCGACGGCCCTCTCCAACGAGATCACGGTGCCGAGGAACCCGAGGGCCATCAGTGGCCCGTGGTCGGCGGCCGTGGTGGCGGCAAGGGTGGGCACGGGCAGCCCCAGCAGCAGCAGCCCGCCCCACAGGCCTGCGAGCAGGCTCACCAGGGCGGCGACGAACAGGGCCAGGCGGCGACGCGGGACGACGGGTGACTGTCGCTTCGGTGCATCGACAGCCAGTCCTGTCACCATCCGAAGGCCCGCTTGGTCTCCTCGGTGATCATGTCGGGTGACCAGGCGGGAACGTGGGTGATCTCGACGTCGACGTGGTCGACGGCTCCTCCACCGAGCAGGACCCGGCGAACCTCGTCGCTCAGGTACTCACCCAGGGGGCATGCGGGCGTCGTGGTGGTCAGCAGGACCGAGGCTGCCCGTTCGGAGACCTCCAGCCCGTACACCAGCCCCAGGGAGATGATGTCGACACCGAGCTCGGGGTCGATCACCTCCCGCAGTGCGTCTCGCAGCTGGTCGACCTCGGACCCCGGGCCGAGGAGCCGGGTCACCGAGAGCGGTTCGCGGGTCATGCGACACCGGCGGTGCGATCGGGGCGGTCGCCTCCGTCGGTCGCCGTCGGCGCGAGGTACGCCAGGCACAGGCGTGGGCTGACGAACGGTTCGAGCCGCACCGAGACGGGCGTCGTGAGCATCTGGTCCAGCGCGCCCTGGATGAGTCCGAGGTGAACACCGCACACGACCTCGCTGTGGTCGACCGCGACATCGCGGAAGGGGCACTCGTGCAGCTCGATCACCGTGGCGGTGACGGACCCGGGAGCGGGATCCTGCGACTCGGCGGTCGCGACTGCAGGCTCTCGGAGTCGCGGTGCGAAGCCGACCTCGTCAAGGAGCGCCACGACTCGGCCCACGGCGTCGAGGTGATCGCCGGAGTCCTGGTCGGCTTCCGACCTCCCGGTGCTGTCGACGTCGACCTCGACCGACTGGTGCCCCCACCGTCGTCCTGCCTCGGCGGCGACCGATCCTGGAGCTGCGTCCTCGGTTCGCCGGGTCTGGCCGTCGATGCTGCTCGCCAGGACTCGCGCGAGCATGCGATAGGCGCCTTCGGACTCGACGTCCGTCGATGGCGGGACCGCGCGGAACAGCAGCCGAGGCCGTCCTGGAGTGGTGCGCAGCTGTGCGGCCCTGACGGCGAGCCCGGCGTCCACGAGCTGGTCGAGGTGCGAGCGGACCGTGTTCGGGTGCAGGCCGACCGCGTCGGCGATGGCCTCGACGTCCAGAGGTTCGGCGCTGGTGCGCAGAGCCTCCAGGACAGCCACCCGGCTCACGCCGGAGAGCACGCGATGGGTCTGGGCGTCGATCGGTTCACGGGGCACGGGTACATTTTTCACCGAAAGTGTAGTAAAAACAACTCGAGGTCGACGCGATCGCGACGACGAACCCCTGGGAGAGACCATGCCGGCAGAGATGTATCAGATCTCCTCGACCCCTCCGCCGGGCGTACCCGGGCGGCCCACCACGGCGAACGAGCACGTCATCGCCGCGATCGAGCGCCATCACGCGATGTTGGCCGACGAGCTCGGCGGTCTAACCGCGCGAGTCCTCGACCACGCCAGGGCGGGCGACTACGAGGCCTCCCGCGCGGCCCTGGTGACGTGGTTCACCCTCGACCTGCTCCCCCATGCGCAGGCCGAGGAGGTCGCTCTCTACAGCGCTGGCGCCGAGCTCGAGGCGACCCGGCTTCTGGTGGCGGGCATGGTCGCCGAGCACCGCGCGCTCGCCGCGCTCGTCGCCGCGCTCGATGCCGCGGCCGACCCGGTGTCGGTCACGGCGGCGGCGGCGGCCGCGCAGGCGTTGTTCTCGGTGCACCTGGCCAAGGAGAACGAGCTTCTCCTGCCTGCACTCGACTCAGCCGGCGTCGACCTGGGCGCCGCGCTGGACGGGATGCGCGCGATCCTCGGCGACGACCACGAGCCGGACGAGCTCGACGTCCGCACACTCCCGCACGGTGGTCGCCACGAGGTGATCTTCGGTCGGCTCGACTCGCTCGCCCCTGGCGCGTCGTTCACGATCGTCAACGACCACGATCCGCTCCCCTTGCGGTACCAGACCGAAGCCATGTGGCCCGACCGGTTCGTCTGGACGTACAGGCAGAGCGGGCCGGAGATCTGGCGGGTGGAGATCACCTGTGCCGCATGAGTCCGACGCTCTCGTCGACGGCCTGACCCGCACCCTGGCCCGTGCCTGCCGGGCGCTCGCCGAGGCCGGTCACCCGCACCAGGCTGGACGACTCGCGGCCGATGCGTGGGTGCTGCTCCGCTCGACCCACCCCACCCAGGCCGGGCGCCTCGACGGCACCATGCATCACACCGCACGCCTCGAGACGCAGCGTGCGACCGCCGTTCCACCCAGCTCACCGAGACCGGAGACCGCCATGCCCCTGGACGACCGCATCGTCGATGTTCGCGCCGAGATCCCCCGCACCCGTCACGCCCTCATCTTCGAGACCTTCGCCGAGCTGCCGGCCGGGACCGCGTTCGTCCTGGTCAACGACCATGATCCGAAGCCGTTGTACTACCAGCTCGCGGCGGAGAACACCGACCAGTTCACATGGGACTACCTCGAGGAGGGACCGGAGGTCTGGAGGGTGCGCATCGGCAGGCTCGACGTGGCCTGAGCGCGTCGCGCCATGGCACCGCTGGGCTCGGCTTCGGGCTCCGGCGGGTCGGTGCTCTTGGCGAGCCACTCGAGCAGGCCGCAGACGGCGTCGGTGCATCCGCCGCAGCCCGTCGTCGCGCGGGTGGTGAGCGCAATCTCCTCGACCGTCCTCGCGCCCTGGGTCCAGCGTGCGGAGACCTCGCCCTTCGTGACCCCGTTGCACCGACAGATCGTTGCGCGGTCCGGCATGAGCGTCACCGACGGCTCGACCTCGGTGCCGGCGCCGCGAACGGGCCGGAGCAGCAGCTGGGCGGGGTCGGACGGCACGGGCGTCTGCAGCGTGTAGGCGGCGGTCAGGTCGGCGGCGACAGTGCTGGCACCCACGCACGTGGCGCCGACGACGACGCCTGCGGCGACGACGACCTCGACGTGTCGACCGGTCGCCGGGTCGCTCAGCCGCACGGCCCGGTGGGCTCCGGGGGATGCCACCGCGGACCCGCTGATCCCCATGGTCACGACCTCGAGCCCGTGAGCCTTGAGCCGTACGACGTCCGTGCCGACCTGGTTCGGGGTGAGGCCGGGGAGGCTGCTGGGATCGGCGAGCATCGCGGCGAGTCGTCGCGCCTGGTCCCACCCCTGGGCGATGAGGCCGGTTCCACCTTCCGGCGGTTGGGCGCAGTCGCCGATCGCGAACACGGCCGGGTCTGACGTCGCACCGTCGGGTCCGACGACGATCCCGCGCCCGACCGCGAGTCCCGCGCGCGCGGCGAGGTCCGTCTCCGGGACCGTCCCCGTCGAGAGGACCAGGAGGTCGGTCGCCAGGTGCTCGCCGTCCGGCAGGAGCACGCCGCTCACGCCGTCCGCGGAGGCGACGACCTCTCGAGGCCGTTGCCCGACGCGCACCGCGATGCCGAGATGCTGCAGGCCGTGCTCGACGGCCCTCGCGGCGTCGGCGTCGAGCTGGCGGTCCATGAGGTGCGGACCGCCGTGCACGAGGGTGACCTCGAGGCTGCGCTCGGCCAGCCCGCAGGCGACCTCGAGACCGAGCACCCCGGCTCCGATGACCACGGCTCGGGTGCCGGTCCGGGCGGCTGCGACGATGGCGTGCGCGTCGTCCACGGTCCTGAGCGGATGCACGTGGGCCGGCAACGGGTCGAGACCGGTGATGTCGGGGATGCGCGCACGCGCGCCGGTCGCAAGGACGAGGACGTCGTACGCCAGGACACGCGCGTCGGACGCGGTGACGGTGCGGGCGTGGCGGTCCACCTCGACGCCGGCGACGCCGCGATGAACGGTGACCTGCCGGTTTGCTGGAGCGGGCAGCGTGAGGGAGGTGGCGCCGATGCGTCCTGCGACGAGCTCGCTGAGCAGCACCCTGTTGTACGGCTCGTGGTGCTCGGCACCGAGGACCGTCACCGAGGCGTCCTCGGTGCGCGAGACGAGCTCGTCGACGAATCGCGACCCGACCATCCCGTGACCGATCACGACTACGTGCATCGGCGGACCACCTGACCGTCGGGTGCGGCGCGACGGACGTCGACGGCACACACCTTGAACTCCGGCATCCCGGAGATCGGGTCCGTCGCGTCGGTGGTCAGCCGGTTCGCGCTTCCCGACCCGGACCAGTGGAAGGGCATGAACACGACGTCCTGTCGGGTGCGTGCCGTCACGTGCGCCACCACGACGGCGGTGCCCCGCGCCGACGTGACCTCGACGAGGGCGCCGTCCTCCACGTCGATCCGGTCCGCGAGGAGCGGGTGGAGCTCGACGTACGGGTCGGGCTGTGCCGCCGCGAGGGCCGGCACGCGGCGGGTCTGCGCGCCCGACTGGTAGTGCTGGAGCACGCGTCCGGTGACCAGGTACACCGGGGCGTCGGCCCGCAGGTCGTCGGCCGGACCGTGATGGTCGACGGCGACCATCCGGGCGCGACCGTCCGGCGTCGGGAACCTCTCGAGGAACAGGCGAGGCGTCCCTGGGTGGGGCGGTTCGCCCGTACGTGGTGCGGGGCACGGCCAGAAGAGCCCGTCGGTGTCGGCGTCCAGGCGCTCGTGGCTCAGCCCGCCGTAGTCCGCCACGCCGCCTGCGCTGGCCCGTGCGAGCTCGTCGAAGACCTCTGCCGGGTCGGTGGGGAATCCGCGGGTCACGCCGAGCCGTGCGGCCAGGGCGTTGAGCACCTCGAGCTCGGAGCGGACCCCGTCCGGAGGTTCGAGCGCCTTCCGACGTCGCAGTACACGCCCTTCGAGCGACGTGGTCGTGCCGTCCTCCTCGGCCCACTGGGTGACCGGGAGCACGACGTCGGCGAGCATCGCCGTCTCGGAGGGCACGATGTCGCAGACCACGAGGAGGTCGAGAGCGGCGAGGCGTGCGCGGACGCTGTCGGAGTTCGGTGCGCTGACGACCAGGTTGCTGCCGTGCACGAGCAGGGCTCGGGGACCGTCCGGGGTGCCGCAGCGGTGGAGCAGCTCGACCGCCGGCAGGCCAGGGCCGGGAAGCGAGTCGGGGTCGATGCCCCAGACGCGCGCGACGTGCGCGCGTGCCGCGGGGTCGTCGATCCGTCGGTAGCCCGGTAGCTGGTCCGACTTCTGGCCGTGCTCTCGTCCGCCCTGCCCGTTGCCCTGGCCGGTGACGGCTCCGTAGCCGCTCCCCCGGCGCCCCGGTAGTCCGAGGGCGAGGGCGAGGTTGATCGCGGCGGTGACGGTCGCCGTGCCCTGGGTGCTCTGCTCCACCCCGCGCCCGGTGAGCACGTAGGCGCCGGAGCCGCCGTGCGTCGGGGAGGCCGCGGCGAGCAGCCGGGCGGTTCCCCGCATCGCGTCGGCGGGGACGCCGGTCACCTGCTCGGCCCGCTCGGGCCACCAGGCCGCGACGCTCCGGCGGACCTCGTCCGCGCCGTGTGTGCGCGCGGCGAGGTAGGACGCGTCGATGAGGTCCTCTGCCCACAGGACGTGCAGCAGCGCGAGGAGGACGACGAGGTCGGTGCCGGGAATCGGTTGCAGGTGCACACCGGCGCCGCCGTCGGTGAGCGCCGCGGTCGGGCTGTGCCGCGGGTCGACGACGACGAGGCCCCCGGCCGCGCGGGCGCCTGCGAGGTGCACCGAGGAGGGTGGCATGGTTTCGGCGAGGTTGCTGCCGAGGAGGAGGACGGCCTGTGCGCTGCCGAGGTCCGCGAGCGGGAAGGGTAGTCCGCGGTCGATGCCGAAGGCCCGGTTCGCGCCCGCGGCGGCGCTGGCCATGCAGAACCGTCCGTTGTAGTCGATGTTCGGTGTGCGCAGCACGACCCGCGCGAACTTGCCCAACGCGTAGGCCTTCTCGTTGGTCAGGCCGCCGCCGCCGAACACCGCCACCGCTGCGGGACCGTGGGCCTCGCGTAGCGCGATCAGTCGCGTCGCGACGAGGTCGAGCGCCTCGTCCCAGGTGGCCGGGTGGAGGTCGCCGTCGGTTCCGCGGAGCAGTGGGGTCGTGAGCCGGTCCGGTGTACGCAGGACCTGGGCGCTCGTCCAGCCCTTCTGGCACAGACCGCCGCGGCTGGTGGGGAAGTCGCGTCCCGAGACGGTTACCGGCGCGCCGACCTTCTCGGCGGAGGCGTCGGGCGCGGTCAGCTCCATCGCGCACTGGAGGGCGCAGTACGGGCAGTGGGTCGCGGTGGGCAGCATTCAGATCACGGCCGCGCTCATCGGGGCGCTGCGGCGCTGGTAGACGGCCCAGGTCGTGACGCCCAGGACGACGTACACCCCGACGAACACCCACAGCGCCGGTTGGAGGTTGCCGGCGAGCGTGTGGGAGATGGCGAACCCGCGCGGGATGAGGAATCCGCCGAACGCACCTGCGGCGCCTGCGATGCCGATGCAGCCTGCGGCGGCCTTGCGTGCGGCGGCGATGCCTTCTCCGGTCGTCGCGCTGTGCCGGAACACGGCCGGGATCATCCGGTAGTTCGCGCCGTTGCCCGCACCGCTCGCGACGAACAGCACCAGGAACGAGCCGAGGAAGAGCGCGAAGCTGGCCGTGCGCAGTGCCATGACGGCGCTGGAGGCGGCGACCGCCATGACCGCGAATGAGGCGATCGTCACGCGTGCCCCGCCCCACCGGTCGGCGAGGATCCCGCCGACGGGCCGCGAGACCGAGCCGACGAGTGCTCCGAGGAACGCGATGCTGACGGTGATCCGCGGGAACTGTGTTGCCAGCAGCGTCGGGAACACGCCGGCGTAGCCGATGAACGAGCCGAAGGTGCCGATGTAGAGCAGGGAGATGATCCAGGTGTGGCGGTTGCGGACCGCTGAGCCGAACGCCCGGTAGTCCGCCTTGGCCACGGTGAGGTTGTTCATCAGCCGCGCGGCGAGAACGGCTGCGAGCAGGATCAGCGGGAGGAGCATCAGGCCCGCGCGTTCGAGCCGCAGCCCGGCTGAGGAGACGATCACCAGTGGGACGGCGAGCTGCACGGCCGCCGTCCCGATGTTGCCGCCCGCGGCGTTGAGCCCGAGCGCTCTGCCCTTCTCCGCCTCGGGGTAGAAGAACGAGATGTTGGCCATCGAGGAGGCGAAGTTCCCGCCGCCGAGACCGGCGAGCGCTGCGACGACGAGAAGCATCCAGAAGGGCGTGGTCGCGGGGCGGGAGACGACGAATGCGAGGCCGCTTGCGGGCAGCAGCAGGAGCAGTGCCGAGGTGATCGTCCAGTTGCAGCCACCGAATCGCGGGACTGCGAAGGTGTAGGGCACCCGGAGCGTTGCTCCGACGAGGCTCGGGATCGCGATCAGCCAGAACTGCTGGTCGACGGTGAGGGTGAAGCCGGCGGCCGCGAGCTGCGGCACCACGATGCTCCAGGAGGCCCAGACGCTGAACCCGAGGAACTCCGCGAAGATCGACGGGTAGAGGTTGCGTCGGGCGATGCGTCGGCCGATGGTGCTCCAGAAGGTGGGGTCCTCGGGTTCCCAGTGGTCGATCCAGTGGTTCGGTCGGGTGGCCGCGGTCCGGACCGTGTCGGAGCCGGGGCGGTGCAGGTCGGCGCGGGCGGGGGCGTTCACGGTGGTCCGTGCAGCGCGGACGTCGGAGTCGGCGAGGGCTTCGGGTGTCGTCATGAGTTCTCCTGCGTGAGGTCGTCGGGGACCAGCGGTGGCGGTGACGCTACGAACCTGGTGTTTCCGACGCGGTGGTTCGCTGTTACCTCTGCGGAACCACAAACGCACGGTCCCGGAGTGGCCGCGGTGAGATCTCCGGGCCGGTGTCCGCGGACGCCATGCGTCTCACAGGAGCGGCGAGCGCGCTGTGCGCGAAAGGTTGCGTGCGGGAAACCCACGGGCGACACCGTCGGAAACATGAGGTCCGTACGGTCGGCGCCAGTGGCCCGTCGGGCCGTACCGCCTGGAGGTCACGATGTCCCCGCTCCCCCAGCAGCTTGTCGTCGTCGGTGGCGGCATGGTCGCCCAACGGCTCGTCGAGGCGCTGCGTGCGCGCGACGAGGCCGGCCGGTGGCACGTGACCGTCCTCGCCGAGGAGCCCCGCGCGCCCTACGACCGCGTCGCGCTGACGTCCTACTTCTCCGGGAGAGACCCGGAGAGCCTGTCCCTCGGGTCTCCCGACCTGTGGGGCGACCCGTGCGTCACCCTCGTGCGCGGCCGGTCGGTGATCGCCCTCGATCTGGCCGCGCGCACTGTCCGGAGCGACGACGGCACGGTCCGCGGCTACGACCGGCTCGTGCTGGCGACCGGGTCGCGCCCGACCGTGCCACCGATCGTCGGGGCGGACCTTCCCGGCGTCTTCGTGTACCGGACGATCGACGACGTCGCGGCGCTGCGCGGGTGGGTCGAGGAGAGGTCGGCCGGGCTCGACCGGCCGGTGCGCGGCGCCGTGATCGGCGGCGGGCTGCTTGGGCTCGAGGCTGCGGGAGCGCTGCAGGCGCTCGGCACCCGGACCACCGTCGTGCAGGTCGGCTCTCACCTGATGTCTGCGCAGATCGACCTGGGCGGCGGCCATGTGCTGCGGCGTCTGATCACCCGGCTTGGCGTCGACGTCCGGGTGGACGCGGCCACCGCGCGGATCAGGGCGAACGATCGCGGCCAGGTGGGGCGCCTCGAGCTCGCGGATGGTGAGCGGATCGATGTCGATGTCGTCGTCTTGGCGACCGGGGTGACGCCGCGCGACGAGCTCGCCCGGGCGGCGGGCCTTGCGGTTGGTCCGCGCGGGGGCGTCGTCGTCGATGAGGCGTGCCGCACCGCGGATCCGCGGGTGTGGGCCGCGGGCGAGGTCGCGTGCATCGACGGTGCGTGCCTTGGCCTGGTTGCTCCGGGGTATGCGATGGCCGAGGTTGTGGTGGACCGGCTGCTCGGGGGGAGCGCGGTGTTCCCGGGCGCTGACACCGCGACGAAGCTCAAGCTTTCTGGTGTGGACGTCGCGAGCTTCGGCGACGCGTTTGCCCGTACTCCGGGCGCGCTCGAGCTCGTGCACTCGGACCCGGCTGCCGGGGTGTACAAGAAGTTGGTCTTGTCCGACGATGCGCGGACGCTTCTGGGCGGCGTCCTCGTCGGGGATGCGTCGGCGTATGCGGGTCTGCGTCCGATGGTCGGGCGTCCGCTCGCGGGTGACCCCTCGGCCCATCTGCTCCCGGCGGGCAGCGGCGCCGGCGCGCCCGGCGGGGACCTGCCGGATGACGCGACGGTGTGCTCGTGCAACAACGTCACTGCCGGGACGGTGCGGGCGGCCGTGACCGAGCACGGGTGCATCGACGTGGCGGGTGTCAAGGCGTGCACGCGCGCCGGGACGAGCTGTGGGTCGTGCGTGCCGCTCGTCAAGCGGCTTGTCGGTGACGAGCTGCTCCGCGCGGGGGTCGCTGTCAACGCCGGCCTGTGCGAGCACGTCGCGCTCTCGCGCGCGCAGCTGTTCGACGCGGTGCGGGTGACCGGGTTGCGCACCTTCAGCGAGATCATGCGCCGGCACGGGACCGCGGTCGCGGGTCGGGGCTGCGACATCTGCAAGCCCGTCGTCGCGTCGATCCTCGCATCCCTGGACGACGGGCACGTGCTGGACGACGAGCGGGCGGCCCTGCAGGACACGAACGATCATGTGATGGCCAACCTGCAGAAGGACGGCTCGTACTCGGTCGTACCCCGTATCCCCGGTGGGGAGGTCACTCCGGAGGGGTTGCTCGCGATCGGGCAGGTGGCGCTCGACTACGGGTTGTACACGAAGATCACGGGTGGTCAGCGGATCGACCTGTTCGGCGCCCGGTTGGAGCAGCTCCCCGAGATCTGGCGTCGGCTCGTCGACGCGGGGTTCGAGTCCGGGCACGCTTACGGCAAGTCGCTGCGGACCGTGAAGTCCTGCGTCGGCTCGACGTGGTGCCGGTACGGCGTGCAGGATGCGGTCGCCCTCGCGGTCCGCCTCGAGCTGCGGTACCGGGGGCTGCGGTCACCGCACAAGCTCAAGCTCGGGGTGTCGGGCTGCGCGCGGGAGTGTGCCGAGGCCCGGGCCAAGGACGTCGGCGTCGTGGCGACCGATCGCGGCTGGAACCTGTACGTGGGTGGGAACGGGGGGTTCACGCCCCGGCACGCACGACTGCTCGCCGAGGATCTCGACACCGAGAGCCTGGTGCGGACGATCGACCGGTTCCTCATGTACTACGTCCGCACGGCGGACCGCCTGCAGCGGACCGCTCCGTGGATCGACGAGGTCGAGGGGGGTCTGGACGGGGTCCGCGCGGTGGTCCTCGAGGACAGCCTCGGGATCGCGGCGGACCTCGACGCGGCGATGGCACGCCACGTGGAGGTGTACGAGGACGAGTGGAAGGCCACGCTGGACGACCCGGTGAAGCTGCGCCGGTTCGCGTCGTTCGTGAACGCGCCGTCGACGGCCGATCCGTCGCTGGCGTACGTCGCCGAGCGCGGTCAGGTGCGACCTGCGACACCGACCGAGCGCGCCGACCCGGCCGTGCTGGTCGCCGGCACGACGCTGGCGGTCCGGTCGTGACCGGCCCTCAGCCCAGGTGGCGCGAGGTGTGCGGGCTCGACGATCTCGTGCTGGAGAGGGGTGCGGCGGCCTTGGTCGACGGGGAGCAGATCGCCCTGTTCCGGGTCGGCGAGCGGGAGGTCCTCGCGGTGCAGCAGCTCGACCCGTACAGCGGTGCCCAGGTGATCTCGCGTGGGATCGTCGGGTCGCGGGCCGGTGCCGTCACGGTCGCCTCGCCGATGTACAAGCAGGTGTTCGACCTGCGGACCGGCCGGTGCCTGGATGCTCTCGGCCGCGAGCCGCAGGACCTGCGGACGTGGTCGGTGCGGGTGGAGAGCGACGTCGTGATGGTCGCCGCGGACGACCTCGAGGCTGCAGCGGTGCCGGGTACTGACGGCACCGACCGCACCGACGGCACCGACGGCTGTGCCGGTTCTGCCGGCTCTGCCGGCACGGTCAGGGCGGCGGCACGATGACCACGCTCCTGGGCGTCGACCTGACGGACCGCCGCGTGCTGGTCGTCGGTGGTGGGCCGGTGGCGGCTCGCCGCACGGCCCAGCTGCTCGGGAACCGCGCGCTGGTCACGCTCGTGGCACCCGAGGTGTGCGAGGACCTCGTGATGCGTCTCGACGACGACCGGCTCGCGTGGCGGCCGCGTGAGGTCCGCGAGGATGATCTCGACGAGGCGTGGCTCGTGCACACGTGCACGGGGAGCCGCGACGCGGACGCCGCGGTGGCCCGGTGGGCGCAGGAGCGCCGCATCTGGTGCGTCGTCGCCGGGGACGCGGAGCGGGGCTCGGCGCGTACCCCGGCGTTGACGTCCTGCGGCGACGTCGTGGTCGGCGTCGTGTCCGCGGGCGTGCCGGACCCGGGCCGGACGGTGGCCGTGCGCGACGCGCTCGCCGAGGTCCTGCGCACGGGGTCCATCGACGTGCGCCGTCGGCGCCGGGCCGCACCGCATGCGGGGCGGGTCGTCCTGGTCGGCGGCGGTCCGGGAGCGGTGGACCTCGTGACGCTGCGCGGACGGCGCGCGCTCGCCGAGGCCGACGTCGTGGTCGCCGACCGGATCGGGCCGACCGACGTCCTGGCGGAGCTCGCGGCCGACGTCGAGGTGATCGACGTCGGCAAGACGCCGGGGCATCACGCCGTCCCGCAGCACGAGATCAACCGGATCCTCGTGGAGCGGGCACAGCGCGGCCAGGTCGTCGTCAGGCTGAAGGGCGGCGACCCGTTCGTGTTCGGGCGCGGGGGCGAGGAGGTGGTGGCGTGCCGTGCGGCCGGCGTGCCCGTCGAGGTGGTGCCGGGGGTGAGCAGCGCGTTCGCGGTGCCGTCCGCTGCGGGCATCCCGGTGACCCATCGCGGCACCACGGCGGCCTGTCACGTGATCAACGGGCACGCCGGGCTGGACGCCTCGGCCCGGAGCGTGCTCCGGGACGGGTCGGCCACCCTCGTCGTGCTGATGGGGGTGTCGGTGCTCTCGGGCCTGGTCGATGACGCGCTCGCCGAGGGCGCGGACCCCGCGACCCCGGTCGCGATCATCGAGAAGGGCACGACCGACCGGCAGCGGGTGACCCGCGACCGTCTCGACGCGATCGTCGACCGCGCGAGCGTCGTCGGCGTCGCGGCTCCGGCGGTGATCGTGATCGGTGGGGTTGCCGCACCGGGCCTGCTCGATCCGCCGCCGTTCCGAGGCGTGGGGCACGACGTGACAATGGGCACGTGACCGACCACATCGACCCGACGCTGGCGGGCTGCACCATGCTGGTGACGGCCGACCGACGCGCGGCCGAGCTGGGCGCGGCGTTGCAGCGCCGTGGTGCCGTCGTCCGCTACGCACCGGCGCTCAGCATGGTGCCGAACGAGAGCGACACCCTCCTGATCGCCGGGACCCGCGCGCTGCTGGCTGACCCGCCGGACATCGCGGTCGTGACGACCGGGATCGGGTTCCGCGCCTGGATCGAGGCGGCCGATGCCGTCGGGCTCGCCGACGAGCTGGTCGCTGCCCTCGGTCGTGCGCGCTTGGTCGCGCGCGGTCCCAAGGCGCGTGGCGCGATCCAGGCTGCGGGCTTGCAGGCGGACTGGGTGGCCGAGTCCGAGACGTCCGCCGAGATCGCGGAGGTGCTGCTGGACGAGGGGGTCGCCGGTCGACGGATCACGGTGCAGCACCACGGCTCCGGGGCGGACGGTTTGGACGAGGCGTTCACGGCGGCGGGGGCGCGGGTGCAGAGCCTGGTCGTCTATCGGTGGGGTCCGCCGCCCGATCCGGCTGCGCTCGAGGCGTCCGTGCGCTCGACGGCGGCCGGAGAGATCGACACGGTCGTGTTCACGTCGGCGCCCGGGTGTGCTGCGTGGCTCGCGGCGGTCGATGCGGCCGGGGTGGACGGGCAGGTCAGGTCGCTGTTCCGCGCCGGTTCGGTCGTCGCGGCGGCCGTGGGGCCGATCACGGCGCAGCCCCTGATCGATCGCGGCATCCTCCCGTTGGTCCCGGCACGGGGGCGCCTTGGGGCTTTGGTGCGCACGATTGTCGACCACTACGGCGGACTGCGAACTGTGGAAACGGTCGCGGGACGGCTCCGGGTGCACCGACGTGCCGCGGTGCTCGACGGGCGGGTGCTCGCGCTGTCGCCCACCGGCATCGAGGTGCTGCGGCTGCTGGCCGAGGCGCACGGTGAGGTCGTCACACCGGCGCAGGTCCTTGCGGCGCTCCCCGGGGATTCGACGGACGCGCATGCCGCCGAGGTCGCCATCGCGCGGTTGCGCCAGGCGGCCGGGAGCCGCGACCTCGTGCGCACGGTCGTCAAACGCGGGTATCGGCTCGCGACCGTGGACCGCGAGCCCGACCGGAGCACGCCGTGAGACACGCGCCGGAGACCGACTTGGCGAGTGCCGCCCGTCCCCCGGTCCTGATCGGGTGCTCCCACGGCACCGACAGCCAGGCCGGCCGAGCCACGGTGCGCGCGATCCTCGCGGACGTGCGCCGGACGCGCCCGGACCTCGATGTCCGCGAGGCGTTCGTCGACCTTCAGCAGCCGGCGGTCGGTGACGCCGTGCGGGAGGCGACGCGGGGTCCCGGTTCCGCGGTCGTCGTGCCGCTGCTGATGTCCACGGGCTTTCACGTGGGTGTCGACATCGCCGCTGCCGTGGCGGGTCGACGGGCGACGAGCGCGGACACCCTCGGACCGGACGACCGGCTCGTCCGGATCCTCGTTGACCGGCTCGAGGCCGCGGGCGCGCACCCGGGGGACGCGATCGTGTGCGCGGCGGCGGGGTCGACCGACCCTCGCGCGGCGGCGGCGGTCGAGCGGGTTGTCGAGGGACTTCGCGCGGCGTGGCCGGTGGGTCCGGTGACGGTTGGTTACGGGTCCGCCGCGGTGCCACGGGTCGCGGACGCGGTGAGCGAGGCTCGCCGCGCGGGCGCCGAGCGCGTCGTCGTGGCGTCCTACCTGCTCGCACCCGGGTTCTTCCACGACCGGCTGCGTGAGTCCGGGGCCGACGTCGTCACGGAACCCCTCGCGCCGGACCCGCTCCTCGTCGCGATCGTCCTCGATCGGTACGCCGAGGCCGCGGCGCTGATCGCGACGGTGTGAGGAGGGCGGGCGTGCGGACCGCCGGTCCGACGACTCGCGGTTCGCGCGCGCCGGGCGGTCAGCCGCCGATGTAGGACATCTCGATCCGATGTCCGCCTGCGCCGAGCGGTTCGGCCGCTCCTCGCGCTTCGGAGTACCGGTCGGTGCGGCTGTGCCAGATCGTGCTCATCGCGTCGGCGAGGTCCTCGTCCGACGCTCCCCCGCGGATCAGTGCGCGCAGGTCGTGGCCGCCGGTGGCGAACAGGCAGGTGAAGAGCTTGCCGTCGGTGGAGATCCGGACCCGCGTGCAGGTGTGGCAGAAGGCCTGGGTCACCGAGGAGATCACGCCGATCTCGCCGCTGCCGTCGCGGTAGCGCCACCGCGTGGAGGTCGCTGCGGGGTACTGCGCCGGGACGGCCTCCAGGGGGAGCTCGGCGTCGATCCGGGCGACCACCTCGGCGGAGGGGACGACGTGCTCCAGGCGCCAGCCGTTGGTGGTCCCGACGTCCATGTACTCGATGAATCTCAGGATGACGCCGGTCCCCGCGAAATGGCGTGCCATCGGGACGATGTCCTGGTCGTTGTGCCCGCGCTTGACGACCATGTTGACCTTGACGGGCCCGAGGCCGGCCTCCAGGGCCGCATCGATGCCGTGGAGGACCTTGGCGACCGGGAAGCCCACGTCGTTCATCGCCATGAAGGTGGCGTCGTCGAGCGAGTCGAGGGAGACGGTCACGCGCCGTAGCCCGGCTGCCCGCAGGCGCTCGGCTTGTTGGGCGAGCAGGGCGCCGTTCGTGGTGAGGGCCAGGTCGACCAGCTGCCCCGACGGGGTGGTCAGGGTGCTCAGCTGCGCGACGAGTACGGGTAGGTCCTTGCGCAGCAGCGGTTCGCCTCCGGTGAGCCGGATCTTCTCGATTCCGTGGTCCACCGCGATGCGGGCGAGGCGGGTGATCTCCTCGAACGAGAGCACGTCCGACCTGGGCAGGAAGGCGTGGTCGCGCCCGTAGACGTCCTTGGGCATGCAGTACACGCAGCGGAACGTGCACCGGTCGGTCACCGAGATCCGCAGGTCACGCATCGCGCGCCCACGGGTGTCGATGACGCTCGGGGCGCCGACGGCGGGGTCGCCTGGTGGCACCGGATCTACGCGCATCCGACCCATTCGTCCGTCCCGTCCGTGAAGACCTGCCGCTTCCAGACCGGAAGCAGGCGTTTGACCTCGTCGACCAGCAGCGCGGCCGCGGCGAAGGCCTGGCCGCGGTGCGCAGCGGAGACTGCAACGGCCAGCGCGCAGTCGCCGACTGCGAGCTCTCCGACCCGATGGGACACCGCGAGCGACTCGACCTCGGTCCGGGCGGCGACGTCCTCGGCGATGCGCCTCAGGATGTCTGCCGCGTCCGGGTGGGCCACGTAGGCGATGCGGTTCACCGAGCGGCCGTCGTCGTGGTCGCGCACGACTCCCGCGAACGTCACGACGGCTCCCGCCTCCGGGCGCTCGACCTCGGTCGCATGTCCTGCTGGGTCGATCGGTTCCGTGGTGACCTGGGCTCGGACGACGGCCCGGGCCGGCAGGTGACCAGTGACCTCGGGGACGGAGTCTCCTGGTGCTGGCGTCCTCATCGCGACAGCCTAGTTCGGCGGGGCGTGACGGCCGCGGCGGTCCCGGGGGGTGGACGGTGCCCCGGGGTCGCGTCGCGGCGCCGCTCACCACAGGTGTGCATGGGAGACCATCACCTCGATGTCGTCACCGGTGGCCATGCGGGTCACGTGCTCGGGCACGATCGCCAGGGCGTTCGCTCGCGCCAACGCACCGACCAGGTGCGAGCCGGAGCCGCCGACGGGTGTCGCGACGCGCTCACCGGCCTCTGTCGCGAGGTCGACCCGGACGAACTGGCGGCGGCCATCGGGTGAGGTCAGCGGCGCACCAAGCCGCGCGCGCACGGTCGGGCCGATGACGTCGCGGTGGCCGTGCAGCCGACGGAGCACCGGGGCGACGAACACGTGGAACGAGACGAACGCGCTCACCGGGTTGCCGGGCATTGTCAGGACCGGGACGCGCCGGTGACCGAGCACGCCGTGGCCTTGCGGCTTTCCGGGCTGCATGGCGACCCGCTCGAACGTGACGGTGCCGAGCGTGCTGAGCGCTTCCTTGACGACGTCGTACGCCCCGACGCTGATCCCGCCGGTCGTCAGGACCAGGTCGACGCCGTCGAGCTCGGAGAGCAGCAGGTGGAGCAGTGCGTCGGCATCGTCGGGGGCGGCGCTCAGCTGACGGAACGTGGCGCCGAGCTGACGGACGGCCGCCGCGAGCATGACCGAGTTCGAGTCGAAGATCTGCGCGGGTCCGAGCGTCGAGCCCGGGGCGACGAGCTCGGAACCCGTGGACAGGACCAGGACGTGCGCCCGGCGGTGCACCGTGACGTGGCTCGCACCGATCGACGCGATCAGGGCGATGGCCGCGGGGTCGATGATCGCGCCCTCACGAAGCACGACCGACCCCCGAGGCACGTCCTCCCCGTGCGTGCGGATGTTCGCCCACGGTGCGGGTTCGCGCGAGATCGTGACCACGGCGACCCCGGCGTCCGTCCATTCGACGGGGACGACGGCGTCGGCGCCGGCCGGCAGCGGTGCGCCCGTCATCACACGGACCGCCGATCCGGGCACGACCGCCGGGGCGACCGTGCCGGCGCCGACGTCGCCGGTGACCGTCATGGTCACCGGGCTCGACTCGGTGGCTCCGGCCAGGTCGCTGCGGCGGACGGCGTACCCGTCCATGGCCGAGTTGGTGAATACGGGCAGGTCGATCTCCGAGCGCAGGTCCTGGGCCAGGACTGCACCGAGGGCATCGATCAGCGGTGCCGTGACAGTCGGGAGGGGACGTACGCCGTCCAGGACGTCGGCGAGATGCGCGTCAACAGTCTTCACGGGTGCGTCCTGACTCCTCGGGAGGTGCGGTGTCACGATGGTCGCCATGGAACCCGATGTCGCTCGCGAGGTGCCGCCTGCGGCGGATGGCCCTGTGCTCCGCCAGTCCCCGGTTGTGGGGGTCGTGATCCCGGCCGGTGGCACGGCGCGGCGCCTGGGAGGTGTGCCCAAGCCTGCTCTGCGGGTCGGCGACCGCTCGATCGTCGCCCGCCTGGTCGCCGACCTGCGCGCGTTCCCGCTCGTGGTCGTCGGTCCGCGACCCGATGACGTCGTGAGCGACGGGATCGAGGTGACGTGGTGCACCGAGGACCCGCCCGGCGGTGGTCCGGCGGCTGCCCTCGCTGCGGGACTCGTGCACCTGACGCATGTCGATGTCGTCGTCGCGATCGCCGGTGACCAGCCGTTCGCCGCGAGCGCGGTCCCCCGGCTGATCGAGGCGCTCGTCGCCGATCCGGGCGCCGACGTCGCGTGGGGGGTGGACGCGGAGGATCGGGACCAGCCGTTGCTCGCGGCGTACCGGGCAGACGTGCTCCGCTCGCGACTGTGCGGACCGGCTGGCGGGCGCTCGATGCGTCAGGTCACGTCGGGGCTCCGGGCGGTGCGCGTCACGTTGAGCACGGTCGAGGGGATCGACGTCGACGACCCGGCGGACCTTGCCGCCGCGCGGGACGAGGCGCGCAGGGTCTGACGTCGGTGTGCTCACTGCTCGGTCGCCGTCTCCCACACCTGGACGAGGTGCGTGACCTGGTCCAGGCGCATCTGGACCTCGACGTCGATCTGCGTGCCGCTGGCGTTCGCGGCACGCCCGGCCGCGAGCCCGACCAGGAACGCCGTCAACGGCGCTGATGGCCGGTTCACCCCGTGGGCGACGTCGCGCACCATGTCGAGCACGGACCGACTGAGCCTCGCGAGGTCGTCGCTTGCGATGTCGAGCTCGGCAGTCACGAGCGTCGCCCAGCGCACTGCGTCGTCCGCGGGGGCAGGGGTGGCCTCGCGCGCGTCGTTCTCGTTCATGTCTCCAGCCTTCCGTCGTTCGGATCTGGGGTTCGGGGCGTGCGTCGCCCATCCTCGAGGTGGCGCGCGCTGCTAGGCCTTCACCTGAACCGGGAGTGCTGCGACCAGCGGGGTGTCGACGGTGAGAGCTCCGAGCCGGGCGGCGCCGCCCGGTGAGCCGAGCGGTACCTCACGTCCGGGGAGGGTCTGGGTGAAGAAGGTCGCGTTGTCGTCCAGGTACGGTGCCCAGTGGTCGGGTAGGTCGTCCTCGTAGTAGATCGCCTCCACCGGGCACACCGGCTCGCACGCCCCGCAGTCGACGCATTCGTCGGGGTGGATGTAGAGCGTGCGTTCGCCTTCGTAGATGCAGTCCACGGGGCACTCCTGGACACACGCGCGGTCCTTGACGTCGACGCACGGCTGGGCGATCACGTAGGTCATGGCGGTGCTTCCTCAGGCTTGTCGGGTGGCGTTCATGCTGCGACGACCGGTCGCAGGCGGGCGAGACACACGTCTGGTGTCACGAACGGGTTCAGGCTCTCGATCTCCAGGTGCCCCTCCAGGTTGGCGGCGGCGCCTTGCAGGATCCCGAGGTGGATCGCGCACACCACCTCGGGGTGGCGACGTGCGACCTCGCGGTAGGGGCAGTGCCGCAGGTGCAGACTCGTCCCGTCCGGGTCGGTGCGTTCGTGCGGCTCGAAGCCCATCGCGTCGAGCATCCGCACCAGCGGAGCGATCGCGGTCTCGGCGTCGCGTGGTTCGGGAGGTGCGGGCCGATGGACGAGGTGCCGCCCCCAGGTGCGGCCTGTCTCGAGCGGGGACGACGCTGGAACGCCTGCCGTCGCGACGAGGCCGGCCAGCATCTCGGCCAGGAGTCCGTAGCCGAGTGGACCCGAGAGGTCGGTGCGCGTCGCGTAGAGGATCCGCCTGCGACCGGGTGTCGAGCGCTCTTCGGTGGTGCGGTCGACGAGCCCGTCGGCGGCGAGCGCGTCGAGGTGGAACCGTGCCGTGCTGAGCGGCAACCCCGTCCGACGGGCGACCTCGGCTGCGGGAAGCGGCTGGGCGGCTCCGTGCAGGCAGTCCAGCGTCTCTCGGCGGCGTCCGGCCACGTGCGGGGGCGGCGCATCGAGCAGACTCACCTCGTTCACTCCGCCATTGTCCGTCGCGCTCATCGTTGAAACAAGTCTTGTTGTATCAATTGGTCGCACCGTCCGATGCGCCTCTCCTGGCGAGGATGTGCGCGCGTAGCGCCACGGCGCTGTTGTGGTCGCGGTCCTGGGCGCTGTACAGGAGGGTGACGTCACCGGCGGCGGTCAGAAGGAGCTGCCACGCCTGCGGGTTCGCGTCGAGCTCGGCGGCGTACCGGCGGCGGAACTCGGGCCATTTCACCCGGTCGTGGGCGAACCATCGGCGCAGCTCCGTGGAGGGCGCCGCGTCCTTGAGCCACCCGTCCATGGCGATCTGGTCGCGCCGAAGCCCGCGCGGCCACAGCCGCTCGACCAGGTAGACCTGACCCGGGGCCGCAGGAGCCCCGTCGTAGACCCGGTGCACGCGTACAGCAGGCTCGGCGGTCACCTCGCCCCTCCCTCTGTCGTCGAGCCTCACGGCCTCACCTCTTCAGCTCGCCGTCAGCGCGCGGCGGGCGCCGCTGTGCTGAAGAGCTGCGCCATGGCCGTGCTGAAGAGGTCGATCCCCTTCATCTCACTGGTCTCGCGCGCCCCGAGAACCTCGCGCGCGCCGTCGGGACGAAGCACCTGCGACGCTCCTGCGTCGGGGCCGAGCGGGAGCACGACGAGCTCGGCAGCCGGTTCGTGGGTGGCGCTGGGCTCCCTGCCGTCGATCAGGGCCCGGATGTTGGCCGCCGCGACGTGCGCATGGGCGATCGCCGCCGATGCTCGCTTGGTCTCCGGGATGTCCGTGATGTCACCGATCGCAAAGACCGTCGGGAAGCCGGGGATGCTGAGCGTGGGAGCGACAGCGATGTGACCGTCGGCCCGGCGCGCACCGGCGAGGTCGCCGACGAGGAAGTCGGTGACGGGGGTGTTCCCGTAGCACCGGAACCACACGTCCGCGTCGATCCTGCGGCCCGCTCGCGTGTGCACCGTGAACGGCGCGAGAACACCGACGTCGACCGGAGGGAGGTAGCCCAATGGCGAACCCAGCTCGAAGGCCACGCCCCGGTCGTCGAGCTGGGAGCGGATCGCGCTGCACAGCTCAGGGAGGTAGTCGCCCGTGGTGAGGACGTCCCGGGCTCGATCCACGATGGTCAGCTTGAGCGCAGGGAATGCGGCGGACAGCTCCCCGGCCAGCTCGAGGCCGACCGGTCCGGCACCGACGATCATGACGGCCCGGGCCTCCCGTAGCGCCTCGCGAAGGCGTGCCAGACGCGCCTTGGCCACCAGCACGTCGGATTCGATGAACTTCGCCGGGAAGGGGTAGGCGGTCCCGGTGGCGAGCACCAGGTAGTCGGCGTCGACGACTCGGCCGGCTGACACGCGGACCTGCGTCGACGTGACGGCCTGTGCGTACTCGTGCACGACCCGACCGCGCGTCAGCAGGCGGTTGTACGGGAAGAAGACCCGGTCCTCCCAGGACGCGTCGACGGCTGCCCGCAGCGCACCGGTTGCATGAACGAAGCTGTCCTTGGGTTCGATCAGTGTCACGTCGGCCACCGCGTCGAGCGAGGTGGCGATCGTGGCGCCTGCGTAGCCGCCCCCGACGATGACGACGCGCGGATCACCCATGACATCCACCCTTCACCGATCTCGCGAGCAGCTGCGGGTCGAGCCGCCGAGGTGCCCGTGTCCGCAAGCGCGGCCGTCGGGTCGACCGACGCCCGAGCAGCGTCTCGTCTCGACGTTACTACAACACTTTCCGTAAATACTGCTGCGGGCGCATCAGTGCATGTGGCACGCGCCACGTTCCCGAGTCAGATCGATGCCGCGCACGTTCCGCCTCACGCCGTCGCCGGAGCGCGAGTGACGCCATGGCCGCACGCCCCGGCCGAGGTGCCCTGACGCCGACCATCCAGGACCGCCGCGGGGGCACGAGATGTGCCCGACGTGGCGAGATCGACGAGCGGTGGGCGATCAGTACCGTGGAAGTTCGGGGGCGACGCGGTCGACCCACGCCAGGATCCCGCCATCGAGGTGGCTGACGTTGGTGTAGCCGGTGGCGAGGAGCGCCCGCGCCGCCTGCTCCGAGCGAGCTCCGCTGCGGCAGTAGAGCACGACAGGCAGTTCGGTCGGGATGTCCCCGAGCGCGCTCCCGTCCAGGATCGCGCCGAGAGGAACCCCGTGCGCTCCGGGGATCGTGACGATCGACCGCTCAGCGGGCTGGCGCACATCGACGAGAGCGAAGTCCTCGAGACCACTCGCTCGCCGCTCCAGGCGTTCGTGGAGCTCGTGCGGGGTGCACGTCTCGACGCGCCAGCCGGCAGAACGGGCGTCGCCGGTCTCGCACGAGTCGTCGATGTCGACCTCGGCGGGTGCGGGCGTCGGGCGCGAGTCGTGTGCGACCAACGGAATCGCGGTCCAGCGTCCATCGAGGCCGTCCAGGACGAGGACCTGCCCGAGGAGCACGCGCCCTGCCCCCGTGATGAGCTTGACGGCCTCTGCCGCCATCACCGAGCCGACCTGTCCGCACAAGGCTCCGAGCACTCCGCCTTCGGCGCACGAGGGCACGCTTCCGGCGGGCGGGGGTGCGGGAAAAAGGTCGCGCAGCTGCACGGCGCGGGCGCCGCTGCCCTGCGGCGGGCGCCCCCAGAAGACCGCGACCTGGGCATCGAACTGGAACATGGATCCCCAGACGAGAGGCACGCCAAGACGAACGCAGGCGTCGTTGACCAGGTAGCGCGTCGGGAAGTTGTCGGTGCCGTCGATCACCAGGTCGTATCCGGCGAGCACGTCGTCGACGTTCGCCGCCGTCAGCCGCACAGGGTGCAGCGTGACGTCGACGCTCGGGTCGAGCCGGTGGACGGCGTCACGGGCGCTGTCGACCTTGAGCCGGTCGACGTCGTCCGTGCCGTGGATCACCTGGCGCTGCAGGTTCGACAGGTCCACCTGGTCGTCGTCGACGATCCCGAGGTGTCCGACTCCCGCGGCGGCAAGGTAGAGCAGCACCGGCGAGCCGAGACCGCCGGCGCCCACCACGCACACCCTGGCGTTCCGAAGACGGCGTTGACCCGTCTCACCGATCTGTGGCAGGAGCAGGTGACGGGAGTAGCGGTGGATCTCGTCGCGCGTCAGCGGAGGGCCGATCTCGACCAACGGTGCCAGGGAGGTCGTCGTCAGGACCATCGCGCCATGCTATCCGGGGAGCCGGTGTCCACCGGATCCGACCGGGGGCCCGGGACGTATCGCACCGCACGCGCACGTCGAGCCGCGCCGTGCCTGCAGATCAGGCCACCGAGCAGCGGCGAGCCGCCCGTCCGAGGCCTTGGCACGAGGCACGTGATCGCGCTCGGCTCAGTGCGGTCAGACCGCGAGGACGGTACGTGTCAACCGGACGTGGCACTCACTGGGCTCCTCGGCGAGGTACTGGATCGCGAGCGCGCCGTTCGCGTCAGCATCCAGCTCCGCGAGCAGCGGCATCGGTCGGTGCGGTGCGACGAGCACGAGGCTGCCGCCCACAGGGATCGCGGAGAACGCGCCTCGGACAGCAGCGTGACGGACGGCGTGCGGGATCGTCCGCACATCGAGGACGATGTCGCTGTCGTCGTGCTCACAACCGCACACGTGCCCATCGGCCGCACCCGCAGTGGCCGTCGCGCTCTGCTCGGTCTCGATCTTCTCGCCGTTCATCTGGCACTCCCCAAGTCTCGTTGCACCGCGTCGCGGGTACTCCTCGGAGTATCTACGACTCTTTCCGTAAAAACAAATGATGAGGGCCGGCGGTGGACCGAGAGTCCCGCGAGGGATGCGATGCACGCACCCTCGCCGCGGGGTCGTGCGGCTCAGCTGACGGGGCTCCGGAAGTCGCGTCAGACGGTCTCGAGCCGGGAACCTCGAAGGTCGCCTACGACGCGGGTGAGCGCGACGAGTGTTTCGCGGCTGGCGACGTCCGCACACGTGATCGAGCTGACCGACAGCCGTTCCCACCACTCTCGGCATGCTCACCGCGAAGGAGCAGAAGCCGCGCACCACGCTGCAACCACCGCCCTCCAGAAGGAAGCTGCAGTCGCAGCCAGGACAAGAACGGCACCCAGCACGTGACGCTTCACTCGGTTAGCTGAGCTGCCATCGGGTCGGCCCGCGAGCAGGGCTCGAAGATCGACGTGGGACCGGTCGGTCTTCGACACGGTTCGGCGCCGGAGGCGCCTGGGCCGGTCGAAGCGCTGCCCGTTGCTCACGGCGGAGTGCTCAGCCAGGACCAGCGGGGGTGCCGCCGGGCAGGTTGCTCGTTGTGGTCGACGACCCGTTGGTGGATCCGTGCCCGCGTCGGGGTGCTGGGCACGACGTCACCGGCTCGCGGACGTGCCGGTCGGGTCGAGCTCAGCCTCGAATGGGTCCAGCTGCGGCGGCTCGACATGGATCTGGGGAAGCAGCCTGTCGAGCCACCGGGGAACCCACCAGGCCCGCCGCCCGGCGATCGCCATCGCGGCAGGGACGAGGACGAGCCGGACCAGGGTGGCGTCGATGGCGATCGCGACGGCCAGGCCGAAGCCGAACAGGTTGACGACCCGCTGGTCGTTGAGCAGGAAGCTGGCGAAGACCACCACCATGACGGAAGCGGCGGCAGTGATCACCCGGGCGGTAGCGGCGATCCCGTTGGCGACCGCCGGTCCGGCGTCGTCGGTGCGCTGGTACTCCTCGCGTACCCGACTGAGCAGGAACACCTCGTAGTCCATGGACAACCCGAACAGCACAGCAAAGAGCATCATGGGCGCAAACGACTCGATCGGCCCCGGCCGAACGCCGAGCGGTCCGGACAACCAGCCCCACTGAAACACCGCGACGACTACGCCGTACGCGGCACCGACCGACAGCAGGTTCATCAGTGCGGCCTTGACCGGGATGAAGACCGAGCGGAACTCGACCAGCAGGAGCAGGACGCCCAGCCCGATCACCAGTGCGATGAACCACGGCAGTCGCTGTCCGAGCCGGTCCGCCAGGTCGATGGCGGTAGCGGTCTGACCGCCGACGTGCGTCGCTCCCTCGGCCTGTGGCAGCACCTGGGAGCGCAGCCGGTGCACCAGGTCCTCGGTCGATCGGTCCTGGGGCGCTCCGGTAGGCACGACGGAGAGCACCGCTGCGTTGCCTGGGGCGTTCAGGGTGGCACTGGGAACCGCTGCGACGCCAGGGGTAGTGGCCAGGTCCGAGCGCAGGGCGTCAAGCCACGACTGCGTCTGCGCCCGGGAGGCTGTGGCGTCGTACTGGGCCGTGACCAGCAGCGGGCCGGTCCAGCCCGGGCCGAACTCCGAGGCCACCAGATCGTAAGAGGTTCTGGCGGTGGAGCCCACCGGGGCTGAGCCGCCATCGGCGGTGCCGAGCCGAATGGACAGCAACGGGACGGCCAGCACCAGCAGGACGACGGAGGATGCCACCAGGTACGGCCAGGGCCGTCGCTGGATGCGCCGGGTCCACCGGTGCCAGCCGCTCTCCCTCCCGGCGCCGTGGTCCAGACGCAGTGGCCGGACCCGAATCCGGTCGAGGTTCCCCCCGAACACGGCCAGGAGCGCGGGCAGCAGGGTCACCGCAGCCAGCAACGTCGCACCAACCGTGATAGCGCTGGCCAGTCCCAGTGCGGAGACGAAAGGAATCCCGATGAGGAACAGACTGAGCAGTGCCACGATGACCGTGGAACCGGCGACCAAGACCGAACGGCCCGCCGTACCCAGGGCGATCGGGATCGATTCTGCCGCGTCATGTCCGGCGAGTAGCCCTTCGCGGTGCCGGGTGACGATCAGCAGCGCGTAGTCGATCCCCACGCCGAGACCGATCATCGCCGCGACGACTGGCCCCGCAGTACCGATCGAGACCCATGCTGAGGCGATCCCGACGATGGAGATGCCCAACCCGAGAGCGAACAGTGCTGTCACCAAGGGCACCACCATCGCGAACAGCGAGCCGAACACGACAAGCAGCACGACGATCGCCGCGAGGAGCCCGACGACCTCGCTGCCACTCGGCCCGGTCTCGGTCGCCGCGGCCGGGCCGCCGTACTCCACCTGGACACCAGCATCTCGGATCCCTGTCGCGGCGGTCTCGACCGCCTGCACCGATGCTGGGGGAATGTCCTTGGCCCGCTGGGCAAACACCACCGTGATGATCGCGGTGCTGCCGTCCGCGGAGACGGCCGCACCGGGCCCGTAGGGCGACTGGACGGCGGCGACGTCCGGGCTGGTGCGGATCCTCGCCAGCGTGTCCTGCACTGCCGTCCGCACCGCCGGGTCGCCCACCCCTTGCTCGGCTCGGATCACGATCTGAAGGGGGTCCCCGGATAGTTGGGGGAACTGCGTGCGCATCGCGTCGTATGCCGCCTGGGAGTCGGTGCCCGACACGGACAGGTCGTTGACGAACGACCCGCCGACCGCGCGGTTACCCGCTATCCCGACAGCTAGCAGCAGGATCCACCCGGTGATCACGAGCCAGCGGTGCGCGACGGAGAACCTGGCTACCGCGCGCAGTGGGGACCGGTGGGTTGTCGTGCTGTCCAGGGGTTGTGCGGTACTCATCCAGTTCGCTCCCTCGAGCAACGGGCCAATGGTCGCCCTGCTATGGTCGACACGTGTCAACACAGGAGTACAACACATGTCTATCCACGCGTCTAGTACGGCGGTGGTGAGGTGATGGTGAGAACTGCGGGGCTGGGTCCGGCTTCACGATCGACGGGACAGCGACGTCAGACCAGGGACCTGGTGCTCGACGCCGCACTGCGGTTGTTCACCGAGCACGGCTACCTCGGGGTCCGGGTGGAGGACATCGCGAAGGAGGCAGGGGTATCCCGGGCCACCTTCTACAAGCACTTCACCGAGCGAGAGCAGGTGCTCGCCGAGCTGTTCGAGCGACTGCTCGGAGCAGAGGCGGGCCCCGAGCCGGTGCTCGCGTCACCCGGGTCGGGGTCGACCGAGCAGCAGGTCACCGTGCTGATCGAGGACGCCGTGCGTCGGATGGTGGGACAGGAGCAGCTCGCCCGGTTCGTGTACAGCCTCCCGGTGCGCCACAGCGCGTTGCTGCGCCCGGGTGCCCACAGTGTGCCGCCGGTGTTCGCCCACGTCAGCACCCTCCTCGAACGCGGCGTGGTGCGTGGCGAGATCCGCCACGATGTGCCCCTCCCGTTGCTCACCCGCCAGGTCCTGGATGCACTGGAGACAGCGATGCGGGACTGGGCCGAAGAGCACGTCCAGGACCCCCTTGACCACGTCCGCGTGATGCTGGGGCTCACCTTTGGCGGAGTCACGCCTCGATAGCGACTCATCGGTTCCGCTGCCGCGAGAGAAGCGGCGACTGGCGCTGATTGCCGCCCCAGGCCAGCCCGCCCACGAGCTGAGCAGGGCCCTGCCAAGACCAATCGTCGTCGGGGACGGGTGGACGCCCCGGGCCGCGGCGCGCCCTCGGTGTTCGCCGGCCACTGGGGCGGTGGAGTGGGCGGCGCAGTACCGGACCGTTGACCGACCGATCCTCAAGGCCCGCGAGGTCGTCGCGTCATTGCCCGCGACGACGCGTGAGCGGCGGATTGTGGCGTTGCGGTTCACCCGAAGGCGGGGCCCGTACTGAGTCGGTTACCACCTCGGGTCGCCACGCTCGACCGTCGGGCACCGTTAACATCGAGCGGTGCCCCCTGCCAACCTCGCGAAACCTCGCCGGCGACGTCTCGGTGCTGGTTGGGTGCCTAACCAGCACGGGGCCTGGGCGATGCTCGTCGTGCCGTTCGCCGTCGGCGCGCTCGACGCGGGTCCGAGCTGGCGGCACGTGCCGCTGCTGCTGACGTGGCTGGCCGGCTACTTCGCGTTCTTCGCCACCGGTCTTTGGCTCCGGTCGCGGCGCAAGGCGCGCTACTGGCCACCGGTGCGCGCCTACGCGGTGCTGACCGCAGCCCTGGGTCTGATCGTCGTGGTGATCGAACCCGACCTGCTGCGCTGGGCCGTCGTCTTCGCGCCGCTGGCAACCGTCAGCCTGTGGTGCTCCTGGCGACGCGCGGACCGCTCGCTGCTCAACGATGCCGTGACCGTGCTGGCCGCGTGTCTCATGACGGTGGTGGTCGCCGCGGTCGGGACCCACGGCGGGGCGAGGAGCACACCGGGCCTCCCGGGACTGACGTGGCTGCCCGGGGCCGACCAGGTGCGCCCGTGGGTGCTCACCGCGCTGCTCCTGGCGTACTTCGCGGGCACCGTGCTCTACGTCAAGACGATGATCCGCGACCGCGGTGACCGTCGTCGCTACATCCTGTCGGTGGCCTACCACGTCGTGGTCTGCCTACCGGCCGCGGCCGTGAACCCCTGGCTCGGGCTCCTGTTCGTCGCGCTCGCCCTGAGGTCCGCCGTCGTGCCCAAGCGGTGGCCTGGCCTCACCCCGGCAGCACTCGGCGCCGGCGAGATCGTCGCGAGCATCACCCTGGGCGCACTTCTTCTGCTCACCTGAACCTCGAACCACCGATCAACTGCCCGCCACTTCACCCAGGCGTGCGCGGTTCTACGCCACGGCCTGTGCGGACACAGCGGCATAGACCGCCGGATCATGGCGGGACGCAACCGAAACGACGACCTCGTCCAGCCCCACGTAGACGGCACGCCCGGCACATCCTCGGGCCGAATGCCACGCCACACCACCTGACCCAACGCCCGATCGACCCCACGCCGCGACGAATGGACCAGGCTGACCGGTCACGGTGACCAGGCCCTTCGTACCCCAGTCGGCCGCAGACCGGTCCCGGTGCCCTTTCCTTGTCGACAGCGCCGGCCCCGACTCTGGACTTCGCTACCTGCGGGGGAACCGTACTCGGTCGGGGCGACCGGACTGGGCGGGCGTCAGCGTGTCGAGGGCGCGGCGCGCCACTACCTGCTGACGGGTGATGGCACGCTCCGCGCGCCCACCGCCGACGAAGCTGATCGTCCAGTGCAGCAGCGTGGTGACGCGCTGCTTGAAACCGATCAGGTAGAGAAGGTGGATCACCAGCCACATCAGCCAGGCGATGAATCCGGAGAACCGGAACCGGCCAACGCTCGCCACAGCGGCGAACCGCGAGATCGTCGCCATGCTGCCCTTGTCGACGTACTTGAACGGCAAGTGCACGTCCCGGCCGGCAGCCCGAGCCGCGATGATCTTGGCTACGTGCTTGCCCGATTGCATGGCCACCTGCGCTACACCGGGTACGCCCGCATCCATCATGTCGCCAATGACGAAGACTTCAGGGAAACTCGGCAGTGAGCAGTCATCCTCGACGGGCACGCGGCCCAGTCGGTCAACGTCCAGACCGGCCTGGTTGGCGAGGTGTTTGGCCAGTGGAGAGGCGGCAACGCCGGCCGCCCACACCTTGGTGCGGCTCTCGATGCGCCGGACACTGCCGTCAGGGTCCTTGATCTCGATGCCGTGTTCGTCGATGTGAACGACCATCGCGCCAAGCTGGACGTCGACCCCAAGCTGCTTCAGCCTCTTGGTGGCCTTAGCTGCGAGGCGGTCGCCGAACGTGGCGAGCACCGTTGAGGCGCCGTCGAGCAGCACGACCCGTGCCTGTTCAGGGTCGATTCGGCGGTAGTCCTCGCGCAACGTGCGGTGGGCGAGTTCGGCGATCTGCCCGGCCATCTCCACCCCGGTCGGGCCCGCGCCGACCACGACGAAGGTCAGCCACGGCTCCACAGCGTCGGGCTCGGTCTCGATCTCGGCGAACTCGAACGCGCTGAGGATACGGCCGCGCAACTCGAGCGCATCGTCAATCGATTTCAGGCCGGGTGCGTGCTCGGCGAAGTAGTTGTTGCCAAAGTATGACTGAGTAGAGCCGGCGGCCACGATCAGGCTGTCGTAGGGATCGTTCAGCGTTCCACTCGGAGTCCAAGACGTCACAGTCTTGGATTTTATGTCGATGTCGATCACCTCACCGAGGTGCACCTCGGCATTGATTTGACCACGGAGGATCTCCCGTGTCGGCGGGGCAATCGAACCTTCGGAGAGGATTCCGGTGGCCACTTGGTAGAGCAGCGGTTGGAACAGGTGATGGTTGGTCTTCGCGATAATCGTGACATCCACCGGTGCATCCTTCAACGCCTTGGTTGCGAAGAGGCCACCGAAACCCGATCCGATGACCACCACACGGTGGCGTTGCTTCATGCTCTCATTCATGGCCATCGCCCTCGATTCAGATTGTTCATCTCACCCGTCCGGGTTACTCGCCTTCCACGTTATGAGCACTCTGGCGGGACCAGTATGGCGCGTATCAATCGACTAAATAGACGGCTCTGCCGAACTACATTCGGGGGTCCTCCTACTTGTCGCGCTGAGTCCTGACGAAACCCCATCACCGCAGGCCAGATGGACATTCTTTTGTCACGGCACGCTCAGACGAACACATCCACCGGCGTATCCAGGCTCAGGCGTGCTGGGCAAGGGCTGGGACTCGGGTAGGTGCCCGGGTGGGTGTTGCCCGCATGTCGGGACTGCATTTTCGGCGCAGTAGGCGCATGGCGTTGACAATGACGACCAGGACGGAAATCTCGTGGGCGAGCATCCCAATGGCCATCGTGACGCCACCCAGGAGCACACCGAGCAGGAGCATGGAAACGGTGGTCAGGGCGATGGCGATGTTCTGGCGCATGTTGGCCACCGTGCTTTTGGCCAGGGCGATGGCCTCGGGGAGCTTGAGCAGGTTGTCCCCCATCAGGGCGATGTCTGAGGTCTCCACGGCCACGGCCGATCCGGCTGCGCCCATCGCCACGCCGATGTGTGCGGCGGCCAGGGCGGGTGCATCGTTGACGCCGTCACCGACCATTGCCACGATGTGGCCTTGTCGCTGGAGCTCCTGAACGACGAGGAGTTTGTCCTCGGGGAGCAGCCCGGCGTGGACCTCGTCGACCCCGACGGCCGCACCGATGGCCTTCGCGACAAGCGGGGTGTCGCCGGTGAGCATGATGACCTTTCTCACCCCGGCCCAGTGCAGTTCGGCGACCATCTGGGCGGCGTCCTCGCGCACCTCGTCCGCCACGGCGACCACGCCGGCAACCATGTCATCGACGGCCACGATCATCGAGGTACGCCCGGCCGCGGCCAGTCGTTCGACGGCGCCCGCGGCGTCCACGGTGTCCGCGACGCCATACTGCTCGAGCAGGGTCAGGTTGCCGACCAGGACCAGGTGGCCGTAGGTGGTGGCAGCAATGCCCTTGCCGGGGACGGGCGCCGTGTGCTCGGGAAGCCCGACAGTAGTCAGTTTCTGCGCGGCAGCAGCGGTCAGGATCGGACGGGCCAGCGGGTGTTCGGAGCCTGCCTCGGCCCGGGCGGCCCAGGTGAGGACCTGGGCCCGGTCCACCCTCGGGTCGAGCACGACGACATCGGTCAGGTGCGGACGTCCTGTGGTCAGGGTGCCGGTCTTGTCTACCGCCACCGCGGTGATCCTCGCCGAGGTCTCCAGGAACTCCCCACCCTTGATCAGGATGCCGTCCTTGGCGGCTCGGCCGATACCGGCCACGATCGAGACCGGGATGGAGATGACCAACGCCCCGGGACAACCGATGACCAGCAGGGTCAGTGCCAGGACCACGTCGCCACTGATCAGGCCGACGGCCAGAGCCAGGACCATGATGGCCGGGGTGTACCAGGAGGAGAACCGGTCCATGAACTGCTGGGTCCTGGCCTTGGCGTCTTGGGCCTCCTCTACGCGACGGATGATCCTGGCCAGGGTCGTGTCCGCCCCGACACCGGTGGCCTTTGCCTGCAGGAACCCGCCCTTGGAGACGGTTCCGGCGAAGACCCTGTCCCCTGCACTTTTCTCGACCGGCATCGACTCGCCCGTAATGGATGCCTCGTCCAGCGCACCGGTGCCCGCAATGACCTCGCCGTCGACGGGAACCTTGGCCCCGTTTTTTACGAGCACTGTCTCGCCCATAACGACACTTGCCGCGGGGACCTCGACCTGCTCGCCCTCTCGCATGACCACCGCAACATTCGGGGCGATGGAAACCAGCTCCGCCAGAGCCGACCGGGTCCTATTCAGGGTGGCCACCTCCAGGTCGCGGCCGAGACCGAACAGGAATGTGACCGCCGCACCCTCCCAGTACTGGCCGATGATCAGCGCGCCGATGACGGCCACACTCACCAGCAGGTCGATGCCGATCACCCTCAACCTCAGCGCCCGGGCAGCGGTGATCACGATCGGGGTACCAGTCGCCGCCGCCGCCACCATGAAGACGTTGCCTACCTCGTCCGCGCCGAACGCCTTGGCCACGACGAATGAGGCGATGATCAGCGGCCCGGAGACCATCGGGATCGTCCAGCGAACTGCCCCCCACCTGTGCAGCTTGCCCATTTCCGAGTCCCTCCTCAACGTTCCTCAACCCAACTTCTGGGGCGTTGATGAGGACGCTACGAGGGTCAGTCGGTCCTCACCATGACACGCATCAATCGACGGAACAACAGTCTTGGAGGCCCTGACGACGGCACTGCCGTCGACTCGCTCAGAGATGCCCGCCGAGGGGCGGTTCCGTTCACTCGCGCGACGGTTCCGGCCAGCGCAGGGCGGCGCAGTGGCAGACCGTCGAGGCGTGCTCCGCCGCTGGGGTCAGGAGGCCACGGCGATGGCGCTTGTCGTACAGCCACAATCGGTGAACCGTCAGAGGGCGGCCGGGCGCGTGGTGTAGCCGGCCTTGGCGACCGCCGCGACCAGCGCGTCGACGCTGGCCAGGGTCGGGTCGTGGTCGATCTCGATGCGGGCGGAGGCGAACCGCACCTTCACGGTGGCCACACCGTCAAGGCGTCCGACCTGCTTCTCGATCTTCGCGGCGCAGGACGGGCAGGAGAAGCCCTCGGCGCGCAGGATCGTGCGAGTGGTGGTGGCAGCGGTGGTGCTCACGGTATTTGTCCCTTCAGGTCATGCCTCACCCCTCCTGGGGTGACAGCTTCGACGCTAAACGGGCCGCGACACGGGAACCATGATCTGCATCAATCAACCGCGGCACGGGCTCTCGGACGAACCTGGCCCGCTACAAAGGCAGTTCGACTCGCGCTGGCCCGTCGTGGCCTTCAGCCGTCCCTCTCGGCGGTGGCCGCGAGGCGATCGCGGTCGAGCACCGCTGTCCAGCGGCGCCCGGAGTCGATGATGCCCGCTTTCCGCAGCCGGCTCATGACCCGAGATACCGACTCCTCGGTGGAGCCGACCATGCCCGCCAGGTCGGCCCGGGACAGGGGCAGCTGGAGCAGGGTGCCGCGGTTGCCGGAACGCTCTTGACCGAGTTTGTCGACCAGGCGCAGCAGCGCGGCTGCCACGCGTTGGGTGACGGTACCCGTGGATTGTCGGCCGATGTCGGAGCGGGCTTGGGCGAGTCGGCCGGCGACGTCGTCGAGCACCCGCAGCGCCACCTGAGGGTGCTCGACGAGGATCTCGCGGAAGGACTGCGCGGCGATCCTCAGCGCGCATGTGGTGGTCAGCGCCCACGCCGTCTCGGGGTAGACCGGTTGACCGAGCATGCTCAGCGCCCCGAAGAGGTCCCCAGGGGTGAGCAGGTCGACGACGACTTCCTGTCCGCTGGGCGTGGGCTGGGAGAGCTTGGCGCGGCCTGCGGCCAGGACGTAGAGGTGGTCGGCCGACTCACCCGCGGTGAACAGCGGGTCTCCCGCTGCCCAGGAAAGGGAGACCATGCGCTTGTCGATCCCCTCGAGCTCGTGTGGGGACAGGCCTGAGAAGAAGGGGACTGCTCCCAGCACCTGCATTCGCACGGGTCGAGAACAGGGATGAGGTCGGGCACAGGTGGTGGCCAGTGGGACTCTGCGCCGACCCGGTGGTGGGCTGGCCGGCGCCGGTGCGACTGGCTGCGCGTGGGCCTGGGGTGAGCTGCTCATCTTTCCTCCGGTTGCGGCCTGGATCGGTCACCGAGATGACCTACCCGCCGCGGCGTGGCGGTCGCACAGCGCTTCGGAAGCATGACCGTGCGTGGACCAGGCTCAGGCAGGCGCAGGAGACACCAGGGGTACGTCAGCATGGTCCTCGTCGGACCACACTCCGGTCCAGTGGCGTCGAACCTCGCTGTAGGTCGGCGGTCCCCCTGAATGGGCCGCGGCACACCGCTCACGCTCCTCAACCGAAGATCGGGGCACCCCGGGTGGGCACGACGGGATCCCCGCACGTGTTCCGCGCACGGGCCTGCAGGCCGGTCTCCGACACCATGTGCTGAGCACTCGTCGACGTGAGCGCCGGCGTGCTCGCCGGTCCTGACACCCGCTCGCTGGCGACCCACGCTGACTGCGCGCACGGTCTGCGGCGGCTGGGACCTTCGGCCCAGGTATCAGGACCTTCGACCCATTGTCACGGAAATTGCCGGGCGTAGACCGGAGGGCACGGGCGGACAACGCTGTTGGCCCACGCGACAGGATTCCGGGAGAACTCATGAAGGCGCTTGTCTACCACGGTCCGGGCAGCATGAGCTGGGATGAGGTCCCCGACCCCGTCCTGATCCATCCGACCGACGCGATCGTGCAGGTTGACACCACCACGATCTGCGGGACCGACCTGCACATCCTCAAGGGCGACGTCCCTGCTGTCACGCCCGGAAGGATCCTCGGCCACGAGGCCGTGGGAACGGTGCTCGAGGTCGGTGGGTCGGTCACCAACGTGGCTGTCGGTGACCGGGTCATCGTGTCCTGCATCAGCTCGTGCGGCGCGTGCAGCTACTGCCGCAGCGGCAACCCGTCGCACTGCCTCGCTGACGAGGGCGCCTCAGGGATCGGGTGGATCCTGGGGCATCTGATCGACGGGACGCAGGCCGAGAAGGTCCGCATCCCGTTCGCGGAGACCTCGCTCTACACCCTTCCCGACGGCGTCCCCGATGCTGCGGCGATCCTGCTGTCCGACATCCTCCCGACAGGCTTCGAGATCGGCGTCCAGTACGGGCGGGTCAAGCCCGGGGACACGGTTGCCGTCGTCGGTGCCGGACCGGTGGGGCTTGCGGCCATGGCCACGGCGGGGCTCTACGGCGCCGCCCAGATCATCGCGATCGACCTGGACCCGAGCCGCCTCGAGCTGGCGAGACAGGTCGGGGCCACGCACGGGGTCAACTCGGGTGACGCGGACTGGAAGGAGCAGGTCCTCGCCCTGACGGACGGGTACGGGGTCGACGTGGCGATCGAGGCCGTCGGCGTCCCTGTCACGTTCGACATGTGCACCCGGCTCGTCCGACCCGGTGGCTCGATCGCGAACGTCGGCGTGCACGGCCGGTCGGTCGAGGTCGAGCTGGACCGGCTGTGGATCCAGAACATCACGATCAGCATGGGCCTGGTGAACACGACCACACTCGGCATGCTGCTCAAGCTCGTGGTTCAGGGCAAGCTGCCGGTCGAGACGTTCGTCACGCATCGCTTCGGGCTCGACGACATGATGTCGGCGTACGAGACGTTCGGGAACGCGGCGCAGACCAAGGCACTGAAGGTCCTCCTCAGCCGCTGATCGGCTGCGCGTCCCCGGCCCGGCGGTCACGGACCGGGGACGCGCCACGCCGTCGGGCCGACTCCCGCACCAGGAGCGCGGTCGTCGAACGCGTCGAGGAACTCGGCCGTGATGACGGCGCGCCTGATCGTGCCGCCTGGGGTGTCCATGGCCCGGTGGTCGTCGCGACCCCGAGGTCGGCACGCGACCTCGGGGCTGCGGCACCTTGGCGAGGATGGCGAAGACGATCGTGGCGGCAGGGATGACGATCACCACGAGTGCGGCGGTGCCGATCGCGAACCCGTAGGCGACCCCTGTCCAGCCCGGCGTGACACGGCCCGCCGGGGTCCCGACGTTCGGCAGGCGGTCACGAGCCCACGTCCGGGCGGTGAGACCCCCCGGCAGGAGGTGGCGCGACCGCAGGCCTGGGTCCGTGACCTCGAGGACGGTTCACTCGCCTCGCCGTGGGAACAGTCGGTGGCGGGCTGCTGGTGGTCCTCGGCCCACGTGAGCGCCTCACGCGGAGCCGCTCACACCTTGGCCAGCAGAGCCGCCAGCTGCTGGGGCGCTGTGAGCATCGGCCAGTGTCCGGCCTCGAGCTCGAGCCACGTCCAGTCGGCGGCGAGCAGGTCGGTGAGCATCGGGTTGCCGGGCTCGGACCGTGCGAGAGCCAGGATCTGCCACGCGTCGCGGCAGCCAATGCCGACCCGCCGGTGGCGGCGCTCGTTCCCGCTGTAGGTCACCGGCTGCGTGTACGAGGCGAAAGGGTGCGGCGTGGCGAACCGCTGCAGGCGTTCCCAGGTGTCGTCGTCCATGTCGCCGGCCGCGCCTGGCAGTGCGTCGCGAGCAGGAAGTGGCAGTTTCCAGCCGTCGTTGACCTGCGCACGCATCGCTGCCCGGGCTTCCGGCGGCGCGGAGTCGATCGTCGAGAAGCCCCTGGCAGTGCAGCCATGTCGACATAGACCACGGTGCCGGCAAGCTCCGGCGCCCGATCCGCTGCGGCCGCGACCACCGTGCCGGCGTAGCCGTGCCCGACCAGGACGATGTCCGTCGCCTCCGCGAAGCGCAGGGCCTGGACGACGTCCGTCACGTGGGTGTCCAGATCGGCGCCTGGCCCGCCCAGGTGCGACCTGTCGGCGAGCCCGGTCAGGCTGACCGCGTGCACAGCGTGGCCTCCGTCCGCGCGCAGCCGCTCTTCGACGGTGCGCCACGCCCATCTACGGCGAACGGCGCACCGGGGGCGGCTATCGGCTCGTGGCCGTACCCCCTGCCATGCGCGACGCGGCGACCCACGCGGAGCAGCGCTTCCACCTCGACCCCGACAGCTGGGCGAACGGTGACGATCCCACCGCCCCGCACTTCGCAAGATCGCAGCGACCGTGCGGGACGACCGCCGGCTCCGCATCGAGTACCGGCGCCCGGACCGGTCGCCGTCGACCAGCGACATCGATCCCCTTGGACTGGTGCACAAGACCGGGACCTGGTACCTCGTGGCAGCTCGGGGCACCACCCGACGCGTGTTCCGCGTCGACCGGGTCATCACCGCGACCACTCTCGACGCCCCGGCCCAGCGCCCCGCCGGTTTCGAGCTCACGACGTTCTGGCAGGACTGGAAGCAGTCCTACGTGCGGACCCTGCCGACGTTCGAGGCCCATGCCCGACTCGGCCCGACCGCGATGCGGTTCCGCAACCGGATCGGACCATTGGCGCCGCGAGAGGTCACCGACAAGCGCGTCGACGACGACTGGACCGAGCTGCGGTTGACGTTCGACGACACGCACGTCGCCACCGCCGCGCTGCTCGCACTCTCCCCGGAGGTCGAGGTGCTCGGCCCGCCACGCCTCCGTACCTCCATCGCAACCGCTGACCACGAGAGCCTTCCTCAGACCCGGGGCGAGAGACAAGCCCCTGCTGGGACTACTCGACAGACCCCACGCGAAGCGCCTCGGGAAGGCCGGTGACCGCAGGGAGGTCGGTCTGCGCAGCCTCGAGACGGTGTCGACGACGCGATGGGCGAGTCGTTCAACGGCGCCCTCGAGCACGAGACCCTCGCCGGCACTCACGGCTGGACCGACGTCGCCCACGCCCGCAGAGCCATGCTCGCGGGGATCACCAGCCAGAGTCCCCGCCGCCACTGCCCCTGCGACCGACTCAGCCCCGCGACCTACGAGAACGCCCGCGACGCAGCTACGCTGGCGACCGCCGCGTGAAACCCACCGCGTGTCCACGGTCGGGGGTCAAGCCCCGTTTTCCCAGAACATGTCCATACCGAGCAAGGACGAGCCGACCCAGTACACAGCGCGTGGGTACGTCACTGTCTGCGACCACGGTCGCAGACAGGCGGGAAGCGGGAGCCGTGGACACCGTGCGGCGGTGACGATCAAGGAGAGCGATGACCGAGACCCATCCGTCCGACTGGGACCCGCGATCCTCGGCAGTGCTCGAGAACCAGATCGCCGCCTACGACCAGCTGCGCGGACGCTGCCCGGTCGCCCACAGCGAGTTCCTCGGCTGGTCGGTCCTTCAGCACGCCGACGTCGTGCAGGCCCTCGAAGATCCACAGACGTTCAGCAACGCCGTGCCGCACAGACTGACGGTCCCCAACGGGATGGACCCGCCTGAGCACACCGAGTTCAGGCGCGTCAACGACCGGTACTTCACCCCGGACCTCATGGATGCCTTCGCGCCGTCCTGCCGACGGATCGCCGCAGACCTCGTCGACGACCTGCCGCGTGACGTTCCGACCGACCTCATGCCTGCGCTCGCGGAGGTCTTCGCACTCCGGGTGCAGAGCGCTTTCCTCGGATGGCCGACCGAGCTCGAGGAGCCGCTTCGGCGCTGGACGGCCAAGAATCGTGCGGCCACGCTCGCGCAGGATCGGCAGGCGATGGCCGCGATCGCAGTCGAGTTCGACGGCTTCATCCGTGACCTCCTCGCCGCGCGCCGCCAGGCGGGCGACGCCGCGCCGGACGACCTGACCACCCGCCTGCTCGGCGAACGGGTCTGGGACCGCGCGATGGCCGACGACGAGCTCGTCAGCCTCCTGCGCAACTGGACCGTGGGTGAGCTGAGCACGATCTCGGCGGGCATCGGGATCCTGGCGCACTACCTGGCGGTACACCCCACGACCCAACAGCTGCTCCGCGACGACGCCGCGTTGATCGGCGCGGCCAACGAGGAGATCCTGCGCATCCACGCGCCGCTGATCGCCAACCGTCGCGTGACGACGCAGCAGGTCGAGGTCGGCGGTCAGCTCATCGGCGCCGGCGAGCGGGTCACCGTGCTCTGGGCGTCAGCCAACCGCGATGAGGCCGTCTTCGGCGACCCCGACGAGTTCCGGCTCGACCGCGACCCGGCTGACAACCTCCTGTACGGCCGGGGCATCCACGTGTGCCCCGGCGCCCCGCTGGCCCGCCTCGAGCTTCGGGTCCTCGTCGAGGAGCTGCTGGCGCGCACCACGGAGCTCGCACCGGCAACGGACGTCGCACCGGTGCGCGCCCACTACCCCGGAAGCGGCTTCGCGACACTCCCCCTCGTGCTGCACTGACCGCTGTCCCCGTGCCGACGGCTTGCGCGGGGCGTGAGCTACAGCCGATCACGGCGAGCACCACGACAGCGCCTGTCCTCGAGGCGTCGTCCACCGGGCGTCGTCAGCCCAGCGGTCGTGGGGCACACCCGCGGGCCGCATTGCTCACATCTGGCCATCCACCAGGCCGGTGACTGTGGTGAGCAGGAAGGCGCTGTCCTCCAGCGCGAGAACGGCATGCCGTTGATGCGTGAGCACGGACAGCTCACCTGTGGCGAGCACCGGCTCGTCAAACCCGGTCACCCGCACGCGGCCTTGGATCACGTAGAGGCTCGCCGCCGGAGGCGAGGCGTGCTCGCCGAGCTCGGTCCCCGCTCGCAGCGCGATCACAGACTGGCGGAGGACTCCATCGTGCACGACGAGCTTTGCGCTGCGTCCGTTCTCGGCGGCCCGCGCGGCGTCAAGCTGGGCAGCGGCCAAGGCGTTGAGGTCGTCCATCTGGATCTCCTTGCGTAGAGGGCTCGCCCCGCACCACCAGACAAGGCGAACGTCGTCCGTGAATCTTCGCATCCGAAGCGCGAGTCCGCGCCGCCGCTTTGACCGTGCCCCTGAATGGCACACACGTCGAGGAACTTGCGACGATCGACAGCAAACAGGGCCCCCTCCCATCGATCGGCGCGACAGAACGAGTGAAACCTAGTTCACTTGTATCGCTTCTGAAGGAGGCGCCGATGTCCTCGCCGACCCAGGCTGCGCCGCTGCCCGTCGTACCCGTCTCCGGCAGTCGTGCCCGCTCGCTGCGCCGGGCCAACCTGCTGGCGGCCTTGGTGCATGCAGCGAGCGCCGCAGCGGTTCTGGCGCTGGCCAACGGGTTCACGCTGCCTGTGACGGGGACCTACCTGGTCGGGCCGCCCGGCTCGGCCGGTCAGACCGTCACCGTGCTCGACCTGCCGGTGGCCGGTGCCGTGGCAGGGTTCCTGCTGCTCTCGGCCCTGTTCCACCTGCTGGTCAGCGCACCGGGCACGTTCGAGCGCTACCTCGACGGGTTGGCCCGCCAGCGCAACGTCTTCCGGTGGGTCGAGTACTCGCTGTCGAGCTCGCTGATGATCGTCGTGATCGCCCAGCTGTGCGGGATCACGGACATCGCGGCCCTGCTGGCCATCGCCGGTGTGAACGCGTCGATGATCCTGTTCGGCTGGCTGCAGGAGACCTACCACCAACCCGGGGACGGTGGGTGGCTGCCGTTCGTCTTCGGGTGCATCGCCGGGGTGATCCCCTGGGCGGCGATCGTCATCTACGTCGCCGCACCCGGGTCGACGTCCGCCGCGCAGCCACCGGGGTTCGTCTACGCCATCATCGTGTCGCTGTTCGTGTTCTTCAACGTCTTCGCGCTGGTGCAGTGGCTGCAGTACCGCCCGGTCCGACGGTTCGCGAACTACCTGGTCGGCGAGCGCGCCTACATCGTGCTGAGCTTCCTGGCCAAGTCCGCCCTGGCCTGGCAGGTCTTCGCCGGCACCCTGGCGGCATGAGCGCACACCGCCCCTGTGGAGGCGACCGAGCGGGACGTCCGCGGGCGACGGCGGCGCACGCGTGTGCCGGATAGCGGGCGAGGCTGATGATGGCAGGCGTGCGGGCCGGCCAAGCGGTTCGTGTGCCACCTCGCGCGCCCTTGTGCCGTGCTGTGCCCTCGGCGCCGCAGCGGCGGAACCACGGGTTGTCCCGCACCAGGCTGCACGCCAGGTGCAAGGCCAGGACCACACGGACGGGTTCGAGTCGTTGGCGGACGACCTGCAGACCGAGCAGCGCCAGCGCGTCGCCCTCGGTTGCGATGAGCCGCTTACGGCTGGTGCGACGACGATCGCGTTCTGCTTCCCCGCAAGAGCGCGGCCAACCCCGCCGCGGAGACGATCGCCCAGACACCCTCGAGGAGCAAGAAGCCCCACTGCTGCTCGATCACGGCCTCGACTGACAGCACCGAAGAGCCAAGAAGATTCAACACCAGGTAGACAGTCGACTTCTGATTCAGCCAGCCTCGCTGGGCAGCCGCGAAGGCGACCAGAACCGCGAGTGATCCGACGATCTGCACTGCCTGTCCCATGACGACTCAGCTCCTTGGGAGCGTCGTCTTAGCAGACCGGGTACGGCGCACATCTCGTCCGGGGTCGCGCGGCACCATCTGGGACGACCTGGACCGATAATCTCACACCCTCCGAGCACGAGGCCGTCCGGAGTCGCTGTCGTTCGCAGGTGCGGCTCGTGGTCGGTGTGCCGGCGTGACAGCGGGCGTGGCCTACCTGACTGCGGCGGAGACCCTGAGCTCGCCGCAGGATCCCTCGGCGGGGTTCAGGCCGGCCGACAGGGCCAGGTACGTCCAGGCGGAGCGCGCGCGCTCCCATAAGGGCGCGACGTCTGGGGCGTCGAGGTCGGCAACGGCAAGAGCTTGCTCGTCCACGAGCCGGCCGGCGGCGTCCTCGATCTGCCATGTGGCGTGGGTGGGGTGCATGTCGACGAGCTCGAGGACGACGCTTGCACGCGGTGTGCTTGTACCGACGGCAAACTCGAGCGCCCTGTGGACGGTGGCCGCAACGCGGGCCACCGCACCGTTCGCCTCGACCCGGGCTCGGGGCCAGTCGACGGTCAAGCCATAGAACCCCGCGTCGAGGTCCACTGCCGCCCGCAGCACGTTCATCGCCTCCTGGTCGGTCAGTCCCCTCGCCGCGGCCCGGGCCGCCCAGACCCGTTCGGCCTTGTTCAGGGCCGTGTCCGAGAGTCGACCACGCCATGACTCGCCGGTCCCGGCCGACAGGGCGATCTCGCCGTCAGCGGGCCACCCGCCTATCCCGGAGTCGCCGAAGTCGATGCGCGCAACGAGGTTGGTGCCGTCGTCCAGGCTCAGGGGCTGTGTCGACATGACGCCATCGTGCTCCCCGGGAGCACCTCGACAGTCGCCTTGCACGGCTCGAAACGAGAACCTTCGCGGACGCGGTGACGACGACCCGCCGCCAGGCAGAGTTCCGCGTGGCACTCAACGCCCTCACCCGGGACGGCCCATCTAGGGCCGGGCCGGGCCATGCCACGCACTACCGGAACGCTGCGCCGAGGCGCGCTCATCAAGTCGGCGACGCCGACCACCACGGGGCCCGGAGATCGGGCGGCCGCGCGTCGCACGCGCGCGCACGCCCTGGCAGCTCTCCATGAACCGATGTACCTCGGCGGGACTCCGCGGGCGACCGACTGCTCCATCGGACGTCGGGCCAACTCCTCGCGGTTCGCCCTGACATGGGTGCGCGACGCGAGCCCGGCCGGCGACCCGACGACCTCTTGCGACGTGCGGCGTCGCGCGGACGGTGGTTCACCGTCCACTCCTGGCCTGCGGCTCCCGTAGATGTCGGTGCGATGAGCTTCGCGTCCCGGGCAGGTCCCTCGCTTCGGCTCGGCTGACGGAGGCGCTGGGACCATGCGCCGCCCCCGCGTAGGCCGGATGACGTGCGCCGGCGCCGCGGCTCGACCTGGACGAACCGTCTGCCGTGGTGGAAGCATCTCCCGCACGGCGCGCGTGGGCGCCGCCCCGGCGCGTGCGGAGCAGATGCGGTGGATGACAGCGAGCTGACGAGCGTCTTCCTGGTCGACGACCACGCCGTCGTCCTACGTGGACTTGCCGCCTACCTGGCCACCGAGCCGGGCATGTCGGTGGTCGGTGAAGCCTCGAACGGTCGACGAGCGCTCGAGGAGCTCGCAGTCCTGGCGAACACGGACCGGCTCCCCGACGTGGTGCTCATGGACCTGCTCATGCCCGAGATGGACGGCATCGCTGCAACGGCAGAGATCAAGGCCAGGTGGCCGGAGGTCGAGGTCGTCGCCGTGACGAGCTTCCTCGAGGAGGACAGGATCCGCGGTGCACTAGTCGCCGGCGCCGTCGGCTACCTCCTGAAGGATGCGGACGCCGCCGAGGTCGCCGCGGCCATCCGCTCGGCACGCGCAGGCGAGGTCCACCTCGATCCGGCTGCCGCCAGGGCCCTGACGGACGCCCTGCGAGCGCCGAAGAAGCAGACCGTGAGCCTCACCGCGAGAGAGCGGCAGGTGATCGTCGCGATCGCCGAGGGCGGGACCAACCGCGCCATCGCCAAGCACCTGGGCGTCTCCGAGCGGACGGCGCGCACGCACGTGTCGAACATCCTGGTCAAGCTCGGGCTGGCGAGCCGGACGCAGGCGGCGATGTGGGCCGTGCGCGAAGGACTGGTGCAGGCGTCCTCGACGGACCAGCGATGAGCTGGCCGAGCCCGCTCGAGCGGGAGACCGTGCGGCACGTGACGCGTGTGGACGGCGACCTCGACGCCCAGCTCCTGGACATCTTCTTCGACCAGGTCCCGATGGGCATCGCCGTGTTCAGTACCGACCTTCGGCTTCTGCGCTGCAACAAGACGTGGGCAGGGTTCTTCACCCACTACCTGGGCGCACCGGCCGATTGGGTCTCCCCTGGCAAGCACATCTTCGAGCTCCTTCCGGGCCAGGAGGAGGCGGTCGCACCCCTGCTGGAGGGTGTGCTTGCCGGCAACGTCGTGCGTCAAGCGGCCCATCAGGTCGCCACCGAGGAGGTCACCACCTACTGGGACGTCGTGTTCGCCCCGACCTTCGTCGACGGGCAGGTCGCCGGGTTCGTCGACATCGTCACCGATGCGACCGAACGCGTCCGCACCTACGAGAAGCTCGAGAACCGCGTCGCGGCGTTCACGGTGATCGCCGACGCCATGACCGTCGAGCACCCGCTGCCTCGCACACTCCGCCAGGTTGCTCGCAGTGTGCGCGCGGCCACCGGCTCGGAAGCGGCCGCTGTCATCGTCTGGGAGGACGACGACCTTCGCGACCTCACGGAGTACGGCGACGACGGCCTGCCGGACGGGTACCGGGAGGCGGTCGAGGAGGCGTACGCGCTCGGCGTCAGCTCACCGATCCGGGCCGTGACCACGCAGACCGAGGTGACGGTGATCCGCGACTTCCGCAGCACGGCCGAGGCGGACCCCTGCTACGCACCGCTGCACCCGATGTGGGTCGGCATGGACTTCCAGGACACCGTGGTCGTGCCGCTGGGCGCCCGCGGTCGCTGCGTCGGCTGCCTCCTGCTGTACGTCGAGGCCGGTCGCCAGCTCGACGTCGACGAACGCGTCTTCGTCCAGGCCATCGCCGACCAGACAGCGGTCGCCGTGGAGAACTCCCGCCTCTTCGCTGACGCCGAGTCCCATGCGACCCTGGTCGAACGCCAACGACTCGCCCGCGAGCTGCACGACTCCGTGAGCCAGGCGCTGTTCTCGATGACGCTGCACGCGCGCGCCGCCGAGCGTCATCTCGCTTCCCGGACGACCGACGACCACGACCCGCTGGCGCTGAGCATCGCCACCCTCTCCGAGCTCACGCGGGGCGCACTGGCGGAGATGCGCGCCCTGATCTTCGAGCTGCGCCCGCGCGCCGTGGAGGAGGAGGGCCTTCTCACCGCCCTCACCCGGCAGGCGGAGGCGATCAACGCACGCGAGTCGCTCACCTTGAAGGTCCGTGGACCCCGCGAGCGCCTCCCGGTGGACCCCCGCGCAGAGGAGCACGTGTACCGCCTCGTGCTGGAGGCGATGAACAACACCCTCAAGCACGCCGGCGCGCGGACCTGCGAGGTCGACATCACCGTCGACCAGGGCGCCGACCGCCTGACGGTCCGCGTGCACGACGACGGCCGCGGCTTCGACCCCGACACCGTCCCCGCCGGCCACCTGGGCCAGACGACGATGCGCGACCGGGCGACGGCCGTCGGCGGAACGCTCGAGGTCCTGAGCGCGCCGGGGGCGGGATGCACCGTGACCTTGACGCTGCCCATCGCCCGTCCGTAGGCCGAAGGATCGGGCGACCGCCCACCTCAGCGTGGAGCGGTGCCGCCGGCTCGCCCGCTCGCGACCTCATGGAGGACGGCGACGAGCGTGGCGGCGTCGCCGTCCTTCTCGACGAACGCTGCCGCACCGGCCGCCATCGCGACCGAGCGCACCGCCCCCGACATGCTGACGACGACGGGCGCGAGGAGCGCGAGGATCGTCGCCTGCGCCTCGGAGTCCGCCGCGACTGACATGTCGACCACGGCGACGTCGAAGTCCGAGGCGTCCCCCAGCAGCAGGTGCGTCGCCTGCTGATTGTCGACGGCCCGGCACCGGAACCCGCCGGCGTTAGCGAGGAGCGCACACAGAGCAGCGCGCACCCTGACGTCGTCGTCGACGACCTGCGTCTTGGTGCACGGGCGACCGGTCACCCGGACCTGCCCCTGGGAGCGGACCACACGCCTGCCATCAGAGCCTCACGATTCCCAGACCCGGCATCGGGACGAAGTCGCGCCAGTCACCTGCCGAGCGGGACGAGGTCGCGGCGACGTCGGCACGTGTCGGGCGCGGTCCGCGCCGCACGACCCTGAGGCGCAGCGCACCTCTCGCTCGCCCGCCGGCCGGGATCGAGGCGGCAGCCTCAGACGCGTCGGCAGCCGTGGGCGCCGAGCGGTCGACGGTCGTGGTCATCACATCTGTGCAGCTCACGGTGGACTCCCAGGTCGCGGGTCGAGGTGATCGGGCGGATGGGCCCGGCACGACAAGCGTCGCGTGAGCGGCGGGGTCCTCGCTTCGGCCCTGGCGCCACGACGGATGGGACCAAGAGCCACGTCGGTTCTGGGCCGGATGACGTACGCGCCCTCACGCCTCAGCGGCCAGGCTCGGTATGTCGCGGAGCCTGAGTTCCGGCTCCCCCGCCCCAGTACCGAGAGGCCACCCATGACCGACCACGTCCTGCGCCGTTCGGCGCGGATCATGGCCCGGAGCACCACCGACATCGACGGGAGCCCGGATCGGCGCGACGCGCTGTTCGCCGCGCGGGCCTTCGTCCTCCTTCTCACCTACGTCGCGCCCACCAGCCGGATCGACGAGCTGCTGACCGTGCATCGCGACTGGTTGGACGAGCACTTCGCCGATGGAACGTTCCTGGTCTCCGGACCGCAGGTCCCCCGGACCGGGGGCGCGATCCTGGCCAGCAGCGCGTCGAGGGCGCAGATCGAGGACCTCGTCTCGACGGACCCGCTGGTCCGTGAGGGCGCCGCGACCTACGAGGTCATCGAGTTCCTCCCCACGCGGGGCCCGCACGCCCGATGAGCGCCACCCCCAGCACCGAAGGAGCACTGATGAACGGCCCCCGGACCCGTGGCCACCGCGTCTTCGGCGAGCTGACGGGCAACGATGCCCAGACGGCCCTCGCCACGATCCGCCGTCGGTCCCCGCAGATGCATGACTGGCTGCTCCGCGGGGCCTTCAGCCAACCTCTTGCCGACCCGCGTCTGGCCGGACGGGACCGGGAGCTCGCCACCGTCGCCATCCTTGTTGCGCTCGGCGACACCAGCCCTCAGCTTCGCGTCCATCTCGGCGCTGCGCTCCTCCAGGGCGCCACGGCGGACGAGCTCCGAGCACTGGTCGAGCACACGTCGGTGTACGCGGGGTTCCCGCGGGCGCTGAACGCGCTCGAGATCCTGAGCGAGCTCCTGCACGAGGGCGGTTGGGCCGACCCCGTTCCCGCACGGATGATCGAGCTGTCCGATCACAGCACGCAGCTCGCCGAGGTCGGGGACAGCGGCCCCGCGGTGGTGCTCCTGCACGCCCTGGGACTGTCCTGGCACATGTGGGAGCCGGTCCTGCGAGACCTGGCTCGCGGGCGTCGGGTGCTCGCCTACGACCTCCGAGGTCACGGCGCTGCCACGGACGCACCACCACCCGCCGACCTCAGGACCCTCGCGGACGATCTGCAGGAGGTCCTCGACCACGAGCAGCTCACCGGCGCACACGTCGTGGGGCTCTCGTACGGGGGCGCGGTCGCGCAGACCTTCGCCGTGCACCATCGCGAGTCGGTCCTGTCCCTTACGCTCGCCGCGACCACGGAGCGGGCGTTCGCGTCCTTCGAGCAGCGGGCGTCGGCGATCGAGACGGACGGCCCAGCAGCGCAGGTCGCCGGCTCCCTGACCAGGTGGTTCACGCCGGGAGCCCTCGCCGAGAACGCCTGGGGTGTGCGCTATGCCCGGGACCGCGTCCTGCGAGGCGACCCGGTCCAGGTCGCGGCCGCCTGGCGCGCCTTTTCGCGGATCGACGTCGAGGGGAAGCTACGAGGCCTCCAGCGCCCCGCGCTCGTGCTGTGCGGCGAGCAGGACGCCTCCACCGGTCCCGGGGTGATGCGACCGATGGTCGCCGGGATCCCTGGCAGTACCTACCTCGAGCTCCCCGGCGCTCCTCACATGCCCACGCTCGAGACTCCTCACCTCGTCACCGAGGCGCTGGATCGCTTCCTTCCCCGTGGCGACACCGCCCGGGGAGCCAGCGTGTCGGTGCCACCGCACCGACCACAGCCGTGACCGACCACCAACGAGGAAGGCCTCCCCATGGACGCCATGCAGTACGAGATCACCCTGCCCGCCGACTACGACATGCAGATCATCCGCACCCGCGTCGCCACCGGGGGCGCCGCCCTCGACGACCTCGCAGGCCTGGGCCTGAAGGCATACGCCATCCGCGAGCGCGGGGTCCTGGGCTCCCCGGTGAACCAGTACGCCCCCATCTACTTGTGGAACGACACGGGCGCGATGGCGCGATTCCTTGGCGGCGGCGGGGGATTCCAGAACATCATCCGCGACTTCGGGCGCCCTGTCGTGCGGCACTGGACGGGACTTGCCTACCATGCCGGAACCTCCCGGGCGCCCTCCCCGACGTCCGCCTCGCGACGCCTCACCCCGATCCCCGTCGACCCGGACCAGGACGCCACGGGACTGGGACTGACCACCGTGATCGAGCAGGCGCTCGAGGACCTTCGCCGACTCGCCCGTCACGAGGCGGTGCACACGGCCGCGCTGGCCATCGACCCGCATCACTGGCAGCTGGTCCGCTTCGTCCTGTGGAACGAGACCATCGCAGCCGGCGAGACGGAGACGGAGCGCTACGAGGTCCTGCACATGTCCGCGCCCGGCATCGGCGAGCTCCCCGAGGGCCGCGCATGGTGACGCCCCAGGTGCGCGCCGGGCTCCCAGGCCACCCTGCGGTGACGACCAGGCTCGTCGCTTGGCGTCGGTCGGGCGCGACGCAAGCCGACGAGCACTGCAGGGTCGACATCCACGCGACAGGACTGTCGCTGCACGGCACGGTGCTCGGCGCAGAGAGTGGCACACCCGTTCGCGCCGAGTACCAGGTCGTGGCCGACAGCACCGGCCTCAGCACGACGGTGAACCTCGGCGTCCACCGGGGTCTGGGCTGGACTGAGAAGACACTCGTGCGCGCGCCCGACGGGCACTGGACGGTCGACGGCCTCGACGCTCCGCATCTCGAGGGGTGCACCGATGTCGATCTCGGCTGCACCCCGGCGACCAACACCCTTCCGCTGAGGCGGCTCGGGCTCGACGTGGGAGCCTCGAGAACGATCCGCGCGGCATGGGACCGCTTCCCCGAGCTCACGGTCGCCGCCGTGGACCAGACCTACACGCGGCTCGGTGAGCGTAGCTACCACTACGCGAGCGGCAGCTACGCGGCCGAGCTCACGGTCGACGACCTCTGGCTCATGACGACGTACGACGAGTGGCGGCGGACCGGCGTGGTCGAGCCCTCATAGGCGCCACCACGCGAGCAGGACGCCGTCGACCAGGGCGACGAGGCCCAGGACAACGGCCGGCGTCGTTCCTCCCGCGCTCGCGAGAGCAGCAACCGCGCCCCCGAGGACGACGACCTGGACGGCCACCAACACGGGTGGTGCAAGGTGAACGGGCGCCTTCGGCGCGGCGAGCACGCCCCAGACGACTGCGGCCACCACCGGTGTGCCGATCGCTGCGAGCAGCCGCACGGGAAGTGTCGTCGGAAGCCGCCACCCCCACCATGCGTATGCCATGAGGGCGGTGACCTCGACCAGGAATCGCGTGGCCAGGGTCAGGAGCTGCACACTCTTCAGCACGGGAACCTCCGAGGACGTCGCGGACAGGGGTCATGACCGGGCCTGCTCGCTGGTGATCGAGGTCCGATGGCTCGGGTCGTCATGGGCGCTGACCGATCATCGCGCGCAGGGTGGACCGGGCGTTGTCCCAGCCGCCGCTGATGTCGATCCGCACGGTAACGACGGGGAGCTCCTCCAGGAGCTCGTCCTCCAGGTGCCGGCGGGCTGTCAGTACCTGCACCGCCCCGTCCAGGCCCTGCAGCGAATGGTCGCGCCCGTACGCCTGCTGGGTGTGGTAGCCGACGAAGGACTCTGCCCATGCGGTCGGTCGCTCGGCGATCGCGCGATCGAGGGTCGCCCGGATGTCGTCCTGGACGAGCTGCACGACCACGGGATCGAGTGCCGACACCGACTCGACCACGGCGCGGATGTGCTCGCGAACGGTCTGCGGATTGCAGTTGTGCTTGACCATCAGCATGGTGATGGGGTTCTGGAGCAGGCAGCAGTCCAGCACCCAGACATCCGGTGCGGCGGCTGCCTGCTCCGCGAAGGCTCGCCAGCGTCGTAGTGCGAGCCGTCGGTACAGCTGCTCGGGGAGCTCGTACACGTCGTGGCGGGCGAGGGCGTCGAGAGTCGACGCGGCGACCTGCCCCGTCTCACGTAGCACGCCGTAGGGCACCAGGAGCCCGCCCTCATGCGCCTCGGCGCAGGCCCGGACCGGGCCGGCGTCCCCGGGGTGGTCCTCGAGCAGGTCGGCGTAGTCGGTGGTGGACAACCAGGCCGTCGACTCGTGGTCTGCGGGATTGTTCAGGTCGCCCTCGACGACGACGTGGTGAGCAGTCCCGCGCCGCTCGAGGAGGTCACCGACGTACCTCGCAAGAGTCGACTTGCCCGAGCCTGCGACACCTTCCAGGACGATGAGGCGGGGCTGACTCATGGACGCATCCTTCCAGCGGGGTCCTCGTCCCCACGGTTCGGGTGGCACACCAACGATCGGGGCCCTCGACCGAGGCGACGAGGGCCGACGGCAGGTTCAGACCGCGCGGTGTCCCGACGGAATCGCCACGCGGCACCGGTGGCGAAGACGAACGGCCAGCCAGCGAGGTTCACGGCCCAGCTCAGATGGAAGGGGTCGTGGGCACCGGAGACCGTCTGCGTCAGGGGCCAGTGCGCGATCTGAGCGAGCCCGTAGATCGGCGTGAAGGAGGCCAGCCTGTCGAACGTCGACCCGGCGGCGATGGGGACGAGGACGCCGCCGAGCATCGACAGGATCGCCAGGATCGGGCCGAGGGGCTGCATCGTGTTCTCGCTCGGCAGCAGGTACCCCATGAACAGACCGGACGCGGCGAACGCAAGAGAGCCGACCAGGACCACCACCCCGCAGATCACCCACGCCGGGGCGGAGGCGACCGCCTTCCCGCTGAGAGCGCCGGCCGCGAAGGTCACCCCGGTGGCCAAGGCACCGAGGGCCAGCGCCGTCGCCATCTTCATCACGATGTAGGCCATCGGCCGCAGCGGCGTCAGCCGCAGCTGTCGGCTCCACCCGCTGGCCCGCTCGATCGAGACCGATGCGCCGGCGCTGGTCGAGGCCATCACGGCCCCGTAGACCGCCATGGAGACCCTCGCCTACGCCGAGACGTTGGCGCGCACGCCCGCGCCGAGCGACTGCCCGTCGGAGGGGATCGACGCCGAGATGAAGAAGAACATCGCGACCAGGAAGACGAGCGTGAAGATCAGGGTGCGGCGGTTGCGCAGCACCCTGCGCAGCTCGATGACCATGATCCGCTGGTTGAGGAAGGGTGCGCGGCGCGCAACCCGGTCGGACCGGCCGGTCAGGGTGGTCGTGGTGCTCATCGCAGGTCCTCCTCGACGTCGTCGGTGGTCAACGCGACGAACGCGTCCTCGAGCCCGCGGGCGACGATCTCGAGGTCCGTCGCCGGGGTCTGGGTCAGCAGGGAGCGGGCCACCGAGTCGCTGTCGGTGCCGGTGACGGTCAGGGTGTGCCCGCGGATCTGGACGCCGGTGACTCCGGGGAGCCGATGCAGCGCCGCGCCGTCCGCCGCAGGCCAGACGGCCGTCACATGGCGAGCCCCCGCGAGCGCGTTGATGTGGGCGGCGGTGCCGTCGGCGACGACCTCGCCCTGGTGCATGAGCACGACCCGGTCCGCGTAGGCGTCGGCCTCTTCCAGGTAGTGCGTCGCGAAGATCACCGTGCGGCCCCGGGCTGCATCGGTACGGATCGCCGACCAGAAGGACCGTCGGGCGCTCACATCCATCCCCGTCGTCGGTTCGTCGAGGATGATCAGCTGGGGGTCGGGGACCAGGGCCATCGCGAATCGCAGGCGCTGCTGCTCACCCCCGCTGCACGCGCCGACGCGGCGCCCGGCGATCTGGGTGAGGCCGACGGTCGCGAGCACCTCGGCTGCCGGGCGGCCCGTCGCGAACAGGCTCGCGGTGTACCCGACGGTCTCGCGGACGGTGAGGTCCTTGAGCAGGCCGCCGGTCTGCATCACCGCGGAGACGAGCCCGCAGGCGATGGCGTCGGACGGGTCCAGCCAGAAGACGCGAGCCAGGCCTGCATCGGGCTCTGCCAGGCCGAGGACCAGGTCGATCGTCGTGGTCTTACCCGCACCGTTGGGTCCCAGGAGGGCGACGACCTCGCCCCGGCGCACGCGAAGGTCGACCCGGCGCACCGCATGGACGGCGCCGAAGGCCTTCGTCAGGCCGGTGAGCGCGATCGCCCAGGGACCCTCGTCCGCGTGGTCACGGCCGCGCGGGTGACGGGTCAGATCCGGTACAGGGGAAGCTTCTGCTGTGGTCATGCGGCCAGCCTGCGGTCGAGCCGGCCGGCGAACCACGGACGGATGGCGTACCGCGCCTCTGACGAACCTCGGAGTAATCCATCTCCGGCAGCCCGCCACGACGGCGACCTCCTACGTCATTCGGCCGAGGATCACCTCGGCCGATGCGGCGGCCAGGTCGCGGCCTACGCGCCGACGCGGCGGATGCCCGCCTCGGGTCATGCTCGAGGCGACCAAGAGAAGGAGGTCGCCATGCGACTCGCCCCGGTCGGTCGAGTCGGCCGCCCGTCCCCGGTCATGCCGACGCACCACCCGCGAGGTGGCGATGCCCCGCGCACCCGTCGGCTGGTCGAACCGTGACGGGTGCGGGCGTCGCTCCGCCTCTCGCCGTCCTCGTCGTGGACGACGACCCTCGCGTGCGGGCCTCTCTCGTGCACCTGCTCGACGAGGTGGGGGCCGTGAACGCGATCGCCGTCGACGCGGATCAGGCGTGGCGGCTCGCGGCGATGGGGGCGGCTGCCGACGTGGCCGTCGTCGACGTGCCGGGCGGTGACGGGGTCGGGCTGCGACTGGTGTCACATCTGGCGTCGATGATGCCGGTGGTCGCCGTCGGCCTGCGGGCTTCGGTCGGCAAGATCGCGCGCGGTGCCGGGGCCGTCGCCTTCGTCGAGAAGGACGGCGATGCCGACACGCTCGTCGCCACGATCCGCGCGGCGGGCCCAGGTCGGTCGCACGATAATGTTCCTTGCTCGGCGTCACTGGACGACGAAGGGTGAGGCAGATGGCCGAGGTGCAGCACGGCAATGACGTGATCACCGTGGTGCTGGTCGACGACCACGCGATCGTCCGCACGGGCCTGAGGTCCTACCTCGACACCGAACCGGGGATCTCGGTCGTCGCGGAGGCCGCGGACGGCCTCGAGGCGCTCGCGCGGATCGACGCGCTCGCCCGTCAGGACCAGGTCCCGGACGTGGTCCTGATGGACATGCAGATGCCCCGGCTGGACGGGGTCGAAGCCACCGGTCGGATCAAGGACCGTTGGCCCGAGATCGACGTGATCGCGGTGACCTCGTTCGTCGAGGAGGCAAGGATCCGCGCGGCGCTCGAGGCGGGCGCGACCGGCTACCTGCTCAAGGACGCCGACGCGGCCGACGTGGTCGACGCGATCCGCGGCGCCGTCGCCGGCCAGATCCGGCTGGACCCGGCCGTGGCAACGGCGCTCGCGATGTCGATGCGCACCCCTGCGTCGTCGACAGCATCGCTGACCCCGCGCGAGCTCGAGGTCGTCACCCTCGTCGCCGAGGGTCGGACGAACCGCGAGATCGGGCGGCGCCTCGGGGTCGCGGAGCGCACCGCGCGCACGCACGTGTCCAACATCCTCACCAAGCTCGGGCTCGCCTCGCGGACCCAGGCAGCGATGTGGGCTGTCCGCGAGGGCCTGGTGGACCCAGAGGGCACGACGCGATGAGCGTGCCCTCCCCTGATGTCGGCCAGGTGCGCCCCTCCCCCCTGCGCAGCACGTCGATGCCGACCGAGCCCGAGCTCGAGCGGGTCGTTGCTTCAAGGGAGCCGATCGAGCGTCAGATGGTCGACCTGTTCTTCGACCGGGTGCCGTTCGGGCTGGCGGTGTTCGACCTCGAGGGCCGCCTGGAGCGGTGCAATCGCACCTGGGTCGGCTTCTACGAGCTGTACTTCGGCGCCGGGCCCGACTACACCGCACCCGGTCGCCACCTCAACGACCTGATCCCGGGCAACGAGGAGGCCGTCGCCGAGTTGTTCGCCGCCGTGCGGGGCGGGCAGGTCGTCCGGCAGGCAGCGCAACGCATCACCATCCCGGGCCTGACGACGTACTGGGACGTGGTGTTCGCGCCGCTCTTCGAGGACGGCGAGATCGTCGGGGTGCTCGACGTCGTCACGGACGCGACCGACCGGGTGCTGTCGACCGAGCGCCTGGAGGCACGGATCCGCGCGTTCACGTCGGTGTCGAGCGCGATGACCGTCGACCAGCCACTTCCCTCGACGCTGACCACGATCCGTGAGCAGATCATGCGGACCACGAGCGCTGCAGCGGTGAGCATCGTGGTCTGGCAGGACCGACCGGGTCCGCTGGACGACGTCCTCACGGTCGTCGCTGACCCTGGCTTCGGCTCCGGGTACGCGGATGCCTTCAGGCAGCTGTACGAGGCGGCGGGGGACGACCGGCGCGGCGCCGACGACGTGAGGCCCGTCGAGCTGCGGCGGGACGCGAGGTCGACAGCACTGATCGATCCCCGATTCGAGCCGGTGCACCCGTACTGGTCACGCCCGACCCCCGACTGGGATGACCTCGTCGCGCTACCTCTGGTGTCGGGCCGGGTGTTCTTCGGCGAGCTGCACGTCCACCTTCCGGCCGGCGCACGCGTCTCCGCCGATGACGAGGACTACCTGCGCGCGATGGCCGACCAGGCGGCGCTCGCCGTCGAGAACTCCTTCCTGTTCGCCGAGGAGACGCGAGCCGCCGGCACGGCCGAGCGGCAACGGCTCGCGCGCGAGCTGCACGACTCGGTGAGCCAGGCCCTGTTCTCGATGACGCTGCACGCGCGCACGGCCGAGCGCCGGCTCGAGCCCCTGGGCCCCGGCGCCGACCTTGCCCGTGCCGAGGTCCACCGGCTGCAGGAGCTCACGCGCGGGGCGCTCGCGGAGATGCGAGCGCTGATCTTCGAGCTCCGCCCGGACGCGCTGGCCGAGGAGGGACTCGGCTCGGCACTGACGAAGCAGGCGGCCGCGATGGCCGCGCGCGAGCAGGTCGCGATCCCCGTGAACGCACCGACGACGCGACTGCCCCTCTCGGCCGATGCCGAGGAGCACCTGTACCGCATCGCCCTGGAGGCGATGCACAACGCGCTCAAGCATGCCCACCCCTCCCGGATAGGCGTCCGGCTCAGCGTGGGCCCCGCAGGCGTGGACCTGCTCGTCGACGACGACGGCCTCGGCTTCGACCCGGCGGTCGAGCACCCCGGCCACCTCGGGCTCGGAACCATGCGGGATCGTGCCCGGAGCCTGGGCGGCAGCATGCGGATCGAATCGGCACCGGGCAGTGGGACCCAGGTGCACGTGAACGTCCCCGCGCACTGCTGACCCGGTCCGAACTGGGCGCAGCCAGGACGCGCGCCGAGCGTCGCTCACCCGAGCCCGGTGCCGCGCACGTCACCGCGCGGCCTGCTCTACGTCATCCGGCCGAGGTCGTCGACGGCCGTTGATCCCGGGGCGGGCAGACCGTCCCGCCGACGTGCGCCACCCTCGCCCGGCGGGACGCTCGGAGCACCCAGAAGAAGGGAGCTCCCGATGAGCACCACCCAGTGGATCCTGTCGATCGCCCTCCTCGCGTGGGCGTTGCTGCGCAACGTCGGCACACGCGAGATCACCCGCGCCACCTACCTCGTCCCGATCGTGCTCGTCGTCGTCGCCGGCGGATACTTCCTGTTCCCGCTCCCGACCGCGGGCAACGACCTCGACCTCGTCGTGGCACTCGGCGTCATCGGCGTCCTCTTCGGGCTCGCCGCCAGCGCCGTGACCCGGCTGAGCCATCGCGACGGGCGACTCGTCGCCACCGCCGGCGCGGGCTTCGCCTCGCTCTGGCTCGTGATGATCGGCGGACGCATCGTGTTCGCCGAGTGGGCCAACGGCACCGGTGCACGCGCAGTCGGCACCTTCTCCATGGATCACGCCATCACCGGCGCCGACGCCTGGACCGCAGCCCTGGTCGTCATGGCCTTGGGCATGGTCCTCGCCCGCACCGTCGCCCTCGCCCTGCGTGCCCGCCGCATCCAGACCCAGCCCGCCCCCGCCGTCGCCTGACCGACCGAGAACTCGGGAGAACCCCATGACCACGCTCGCGCCGCACTCACCAGCCCCGCTCCTCGGCCGACGACACCCTGTCAGGACGTCGCTCGCCCTCACCGGTGCATCTGTCGGCGTGACGCTCGTCGGCGCGCTGGTCGTCGAGCTCGTGGCACCGGGTTCCGACCCGCTGCTGCGCCGTCTTCCCGTCGTGCTGGCGCTTCTCGCGATGGCCCTGGTCGTCGTTCGTCGCATCGGCTGGCGCCGGGTGGGCGCCGGCGGACCTGCCACCTGGCGACGGACGTCCTTGCTGGTGGCTCCTGCAGTCGTTGCCCTCGTGCCGCTCGCGTGGGGCTGGGCGCCGGACCTGGCCACGCTCCCTGCGCTCGTCGTCGGCTACCTGGCCACCGGGCTCTACGAGGAGCTGTGGTTCCGGGGAGTCATGCTCCGTTCGGCACTGCCGCTCGGCCCGGTGCGGGCTGCTGCGCTCACGGCAGTGCTGTTCGGAGCCGCACACCTGGGGAACGTGGCGTTCGGCGCCAACGCCGCCGTCACCGCGGCCCAGGCCGTGGGTGCGGCGGCCGGCGGCTTCGGCTACGCGATCCTGCGCCAACGGACCGGCGCGGTCTGGGCCCTCGCGGCCATCCACTTCGGCAGCGACCTGCTGCTGCACACGACCGGCCTGCACGGTGGCGCCCTCTGGGCAGTGCTCGTCGGCCACGACGTCGCCCTGTCCGTCATCGGGCTGCTCGCCGTGCGCGGCCTTCGCCGCACCGCCTGACCCGCCCACGACCTCACCCCGGAGATCACATGTCCGTCACCGCCGCCCCGCTCGTCCCGCCGAGCGCCAGCACATCAGCTCCCGACGCCCGCACCGACTCGTGGAGCCCATGGTCCCGGTGCACGTGGTTGGCAAGCGCCCACCTGCTGCTCGACCTTCCCGTCGGCATGCTGTGGGGCACCCTCGTGGTCGCCCTCCTCGCTTCCTCGATCGGACTGATGCCGCTCGCACTGCTCGGCGTGCCACTGCTCGTCGTGACGTTGGCCGGTTCGCTCCTGGCCGCGCGCGCCGAGCACGCCAGGACTCGCATGCTTCTCGGTGCTGCCCCGGTCGCGCCCGTGCCCCTGCCTCGCACCGCGACCGGCTGGCTCCGACTGCTGGCCGACGGGCGCGCCTGGCTCTCGTGCCTCTACGCCGTCGTGCTCCTCCCGCTCGGCATCGTCAACGCCACCGTCACGTTCACGGGCTGGGCGGTCGTGGCCGCAGGACTGACCTCGCAGGTCTGGGCGTGGCTCCTGCCCACGCGGGCCGTCACCGTCGGCACCTGGGTCGTCGACGGTGAGCCCGCCGTGATCGCGACGACCGCGCTCGCCGTGCTGCTCGCCATCGCCATGCCTCGGGCCGTCCGCCTCCTCGCTGCCGTCGACCGCTGGCTGGTGCGCACGCTGCTGCGCTGACCAGGCGGCGGGCAAGCACCGCATTGCGCAGGAACCTGCCCACCTCAGAACCGGACCGGCGGCGTGAGCCGCGCTCGGCCGGCCAGGTCCCGCCCGGGACCTGCCGTGCCGGGATTCCACCATGGAGGACACGATGGAGCTCGTACCGCTGATGACCCTGCGTCCCACCGTGGACCCACCTGTCGACACGGGTCCAGGCGCGCTCGGACGGCGCTTCGTCGGCGCGTGCACGGGAGGGACCGTCGAGGGGCCGCGCTTGTCCGGGACGATCCTGCCGTCCGGCGGTGACTGGCTGCTGCTCGACGGCGCCGGCACGGGGCACGTCGACGGACGCCTGACCCTACGGACCGACGACGGCGCGGCTGTCTACCTCGCCTACCGCGGGATCGCCCGAGTCACCGCGCAGGTCGGGGCCGCGCTGGCACAGGGACAGGCTGCCGGCTTCGGCGACATGTACTACGTCGTCCAGCCGCAGTTCGAGACCGGCGACGACCGGTACGCGTGGCTGACCCGCATCGTCACGGTCGCCGAGGGCAGGTTGGTGCCCGGTGGGGCCGAGTACCGCGTGTTCGAGGTCGCCCACACAACGACGCCGACGGCGTAGGCACCGCAGATCATGGTGTCGTCCCTCGTCGGGGCCATGCCGAGCGCGGCAGACTCCCCACCGACCGTCGTGCTGCTACACGGCGCCGGCGACACACCGCTCTCCTGGGCCATGGTGTGTGCCGAGCTCGTCGGCACGTTCGCGGTCGTGGTTCCTGGCCGCACGGGGACGGACCCCGAAAGCCTCACGCTCGCCGGCCGGCTGCGGACCCTCACCGCAGCGCTGACCGATCTGCCAGGCCCGCTCGTCCTGGTCGGCCACTCTTTCGGCGGTCTGCTCGCCCGCGCGTGGGCCGGCGAGCAGCCCGAACGCGTCAGCGGTCTGGTCCTTCTCGACCCCACTCCGCCCCAAGCCGGGGAGCTGCGGGCCGTCAGCGCCGGTATGCACGCCTCCGCCGCCGTCCTCGACCTGATGCGCCTGCTCGCGCCCACAGGCGTCCCGACGCTGCTGCTCCGCACGGGCCTGCACCCTCTGTACCCGGAGCACCGCGCCGCCGCACGAGCGATGCCGCCGAGTGCGCGCCACGCCTGGCGTCACGCCGTGGCCGACGCGGCACGCGGAGGCGGAGCCCAGGAGCTCCGCGCCGTGCCCAGCATCGCGCGTGAGGCGCGCGAGGTCCTCACCCCTCCCGAGGTGCAGTCGATCGTGCTGGCCAGCAACGCCTACGGACCAACCTGGATCGAGTGGCAGCAGACCACCGCCGACGAGCTCAGCGCCGAGCTGTGGCGCACCGGCGACCGGTCGCACAACATCCACCTGCGCCACCCCGACCTCGTCGCGCGAGCCGTGCGAGTCGTCGCCCCGCCCCCGGCATCGGCGGCCTACCCGCCCGCTTCAACTGGTGCGTGCGGGGCAACGGTCGAGTCCCGGAGCAGTGCTCGCACTACGCGCGGCAACGGCAGGTACCCGCGCGTCGACGTTGTCGATGGAATCGCAATGAGACCTCCGCAACAGGCTCGGATCCGAACAAAGATGGCCGCGCCGGGCCCCTATGCGATCGCGGTGTGATGGCAACTCCTGTGCCGAAGGTCAGCGATGAGCGGCGTCCGGGGCGATCACGTCCAGGGACGGACGCAGTGATAGGTGGAATTATTTTGCCAGTCTGGCGCCTCATTGCCAAACTGGCACTGCACCGGCATGATGGCTGTATGGACCTCACCGCACCGCTGCAGTCGCTGATCCCGAGCGTGGACTCGGCGGCGCTGACCGTGCTCGCCGGGACCGAAGGTGCGCTGGGGCAGTCGCAGATCCACCGTCTAGCCCCGCGTGGCACACGGCGAGGTCTAGGTGTCGTGCTGGACCGCCTCGTCGAGCATGGACTCGTCCTCGCCGAAGCCACCAACCATGGCTTCATGTACCGGCTCAACAGGGACCACGTGCTCGCTCCCGCGGTGCTGGCTGCGGCCGGGGCGCGCCAGGAGTTTCTCCGGCGCCTCACGGACGGGGCCGCACAGTTGCAGCCGCCCGTCGTGAGCGCAGCGCTGTTCGGCTCGGTTGCTCGCCGCCAGTCGGGGCCCGACAGCGACGTCGACCTGCTGCTGGTCGTGCCTGATGACACCGATACCGACGACCCATCATGGGGCGACCAGGCCCGCCACCTGGCGGCCCAGGTCCTGGCCTGGTCGGGAAACCGGCTAGAGATCGTGACTGTGACACGAACCCACCTGGCCGACCTCGTCGCCGTCGAGGAACCGGTCATCGGCTCGTGGCGCGATGACGCACTGACGCTGGTCGGGGCAGACCTGCCGCGATTGCTCTCCGAGGTCAGAGGCCATCCACGGCGGCCCCGCACGAGGACCTCACCGAAGGAAGATCGATGACACCGAAGAAGCTGCGCACGCGAGAGGCTGGGCGGGGCGAGGCGCGGAGCCGTCGACTCGTGGCCGAGAAGTACCTGGAGGTGGCCGATCTGGCTTCCGGCGAGGACGGCGCCACGATCAACGTCACCGTCGGCATCGCGGTCCTTGCAGGCATCGCCGCCGGCGACGCCATCTGCATGACAGCGACCGGCGAGTACTACTCCGGACCGGACCACGCAGCCGCCGCGGAACTGCTCGCCCGCATCGACGCGGAGCTGGGCAAGAGGCTCAGCGAGCTCGTCGCACTCAAGCCTGCCGCCCACTACGGCTACAAGATCCTCGACGGCAACGACCGCACGAGAGCGCTGCGCCACGCCACCGCGCTGGTCACGCAAGCTCGCGCCCGCACGGCCTGACGACCACGTCACCGCCCGGGCCCGGTACCAGTGGGTGTGCGTACTCCGGGCTGGCGCTCGACATCGTCGACGCCGGCCTCGCTGTGCGCGCGGGTTCCCGGCCGGGCTCCCTGTGCGATCCGGGTGTGACAGCTTCAGGCACCTGATCACCGCCAACCTGCAACCACTACGTCACTTATCACACCGTGATCGCATAGGGGGC
>JAJYCD010000152.1 GCA_021778635.1 Actinomycetes bacterium | reverse complement strand
CCCACAGGGTGTGGTTGCCGGCCATCGCGACCACGAACGCGCGCATCGGCGGGTACCAGACGACGTCCCACGGCGAGGACAGCCGGAGGCGCAGCGGGTCGGGGTCGTCCGGACCGGGTGCGACGTTCTCCGCGCCGCCGACCATGTACTGCTCCCCGGTCCCGGCGATCGTCGTCACGTGCCCGTCGGCCAGCCGCACCCCGCGCAGCGCGTGGTTGACGGTGTCGGCGACCACGACGTCGTACCCGAGGCGCGCACGCAGCGCGTCGGGCACGAGGCACAGACCGTTCGGTTCGCTGAACCGGGCGTCCGCGGGACCGCCGTCGACCAGCCCGCGCTCGCCCGACCCGATGCGCCGCACGAGCGTCTCGCCGTCGGGCCCGAGCTCCGCCAGGCCGTGGTGGCCGGCGTCTGCCACGAGCAGGGTGCCCCCCGGCAGCGTGATCGCCTTCGCCGGGAAGCGCAGCGTGCCCGACGTCGGGGTCGGCGCCGCGTACGGACCGTCACCTCGGTGCAACGTGCCCGTCGCGTCGTGCTCGGCGACGAGGTCGGCGACCAGCACGTCGAGGTTGTGGGCGTGACCCTCGCCCGCCATGTGCGCGACGACGTACCCCTCGGGGTCGATCACCACGAGCGTCGGCCAGGCGCGCGCGGTGTACGCGGACCAGGTGGTGAGCTCGGGGTCGTCGAGCACCGGGTGGTGCACCTCGTAGCGGTCGACGGCGGCCGCGAGCGCCACCGGGTCGGCCTCGTGCGCGAACTTCGGGGAGTGCACGCCGACGATCACCAGGACGTCCCGGTACCGTGCCTCGAGCTCACGCAGCTCGTCGAGCACGTGCAGGCAGTTGATGCAGCAGAACGTCCAGAAGTCGAGGACGACGATCTTGCCGCGCAGGTCAGCGAGCGCGACGTCCCGGCCGCCGGTGTTGAGCCAGCCGCGCCCGACGAGCTCGGACGCACGGACCTTCGGCAGACGTGGCGCGGGTGGCATGGGACCAGTCTTCCGCACGCTCGCGCCACGCCGGGCGACCAGAGGTCAGGCCGTGGGCGGCCGGGGGTCGTCGTGGCACTCGATCACTCGGCGCCGTCCTCGACCAGCTCGCCCTCCCAGGCCTCGAGGCCCTCCCGGACGGCGAGGACGGCGACGACGAGCCCCGCTGCCGGGTCGAGCCACGTCGCGCCGGTGATCGCGAACAGCCCGAGGCCGAGCAGCGTGGACACGCTGAGCAGCAGGCACAATCGGGTCTCCGCCGCGTCGGCCAGGATCAGCCGGTCCCCGCCGAGGGCCACCCCGACGCGCGTCTTGGCGCGGGCGAGCAGGGGCATGGCGACCACCGAGGTGCCCAGCACCACGAGACCGACCGGTGAGGACGTCGGCGTCTCGTGCGTGAGCAGGGCGCGCGCGCCCTCGGCCACCACGTACGCGGCCAGCGCGAAGAACAGGAGCGCGACGACCCGCAGCGTGCGACGCTCGCTCGCCTCGTCGGGCTCGGCATCACGGAGGCGGGCGGCGAGGCGGATCGCGACCAGGACGGCCGTCACGGACTCGATCCCCGAGTCGAGCCCGAACCCGAGCAGCGAGACGAGGCCCGCCGCCGCGCCGGCTGCGATCGCGACGACGCCTTCGACGACGTTGTACACCACGGTGAGCTGCGCGAGACGACGACCGCGCCGGGTCAGCCGGTCGACCTCGGCGCGGTCGAGGGTCGGAGGTGTGGGCACGGGTCGAGGATAGGCGCGTCGCGGGGGTCAGCGGCGCTCGGCCGCCGACGCGATGCCGCGCTGCATGCCGCCGAACACGATCCCGTGGAACGGCGCCACCGACCACCAGTACAGCTGCCCGGCGAGGCCGTGCGGGTGGAACACGGCGCGCTGCGCGAACACCGTCGCACCGTCGTCGCCCGTCTCCACCCGCAGCTCGAGCCACGCGAGCCCCGGCAGGCGCATCTCGGCACGCAGGCGCAGCAGCCGGCCCGGGTCGACCTCCTCGACCCGCCAGAAGTCGACCGCGTCGTCGACGCGAAGGTCGACCGGGTCGCGGCGTCCACGTCGCAGGCCCGGGCCACCGGAGAGCCGGTCGAGCAGGCCTCTGACCTGCCACGCAAGCGCCCACGAGTACCAGCCGCGCTCGCCGCCGATCTCCTGGATGACGCGCCACAACGCGTCAGGAGTCGCGTCGACCGTCGTGCGCCGCTCGTCGACGTAGAGCGACCCGCCCGCCCAGTCCGGGTCGCTCGGCAACGGGTCGCTCGGGGCGCCCGCGACCGCCGCCGACGACCACCGCGTCGTCACCTCGGCGTCGCGCACCCGCTCCAGCGCCAGCCGGACCGCGCGATCGAAGCCGACGAGACCCTCGGGCGGGTCCGGGACGTAGCGTGCGATGTCGTGCTCGTCGCACACGACCTCGTGGATGAGGGACTCCACGAGGGGGCGCGCCAGCCCGGACGGCACCGGCGTCACCAGACCCACCCAGTGGCTGGACAGGCTCGGGCTGAGCACCGGGACCTTCACGATCAGGCGCTGCGGGAGCCCGGCCGCACGCGCGTACCCCTGCATCATCTGGCGGTACGTGAGGACGTCGGGCCCGCCGATGTCGAACGCGCGGCTCACGTCGGCCGGCATCGTCGCCGAGCCCACGAGGTAGCGCAGCACGTCCCGGACCGCGATCGGCTGGATCCGGTTGTCGACCCAGCGCGGCACCGTCATCGCCGGGAGCCGCTCGGTCAGGTAGCGCATCATCTCGAAGGATGCCGAGCCCGAGCCGAGGATCACCGCCGCCCGCAGCACCGTCGTCGGGACGCCCGAGGCGAGAAGGATGTCGCCGACCTCCTTGCGGGACTCCAGGTGCGGGGACAGCTCCTCACCCTCCGGGAAGAGGCCGCCGAGGTACACGATCCGGCCGACGCCCGCCTCGCGCGCCGCCCGCGCGAACGTCAGGGCCGTGGCACGGTCCCGGGCCTCGAAGCGGTGACCGGTGCCGAGGGAGTGGATCAGGTAGTACGCGACGTCCACACCTTCGAGGGCCGTGCGGATGGCCTCGAGATCGCCCGCGTCGGCCTGGACGACCTCGACGTCGGCGAACCACGGGCGCCCGCGCAGCCGACTCGGGTTCCGCGCGATCGCCCGCACGCGGTGACCGGCGGTGAGGAGCTCGGGGACGAGGCGCCCGCCGACGTAGCCGGTGACCCCGGTGACGGCGACGACGAGGGGTGCGGCGGTTCCAGGCATACCGCAGTGTGCGGGGATGGCGTCGTCGGTGCACGTCGGGCCTTCCCCTGCCCCGGCCGCTGGCGCTGGCGCTGGCGCTGGGAGCGTCAGTCCGTGGCGTCCCGGCCGGGCGGCGCGTCGTGGCGGGCCATCGTGGCGAGCATCGCGTTGTACTCGTCGAGCTCGGGGTCGCCGTCGCGGTCCACGCGGCGGTCGCGGTTCCGGGCCGTCCGCTCGTCGGAGCGTGACCACGCGAAGGCGAC
>JAJYCD010000076.1 GCA_021778635.1 Actinomycetes bacterium | reverse complement strand
GGCCTCGCACGCGCTGCGGAACGAGGCGGCGTCAACACGGCCATGGGTACTGCCGCGTCGCACGAGCTCCTGGAGTGCGGGGTGCTCGAACTCGCGCGGAAGCGTGGGGCTGGAGGGGAGGGAGGTCACGAACAACCTTTCGGCAGAACACGGCCCGACGTCTTTCATTCGGGTAGACCGATATTGTACCGGCCCGTAGGCAGGACGCATGAGCGAAGAACACGGGAACCTGCGGTTCGGTCGCGTCGCATCGGACGCCTTCCGCTTGTCAACGCTCGAGAGCCGACCAAGATTCCACCCGGATGAGATCTGGGTTCATGATCCCGCGCTGCTTCGCGCGAGTCGGCTCAGACCCGGACGGGCTTGACCGCGAGCACGGGGCACGGGGCGTCGAGGAGGATCCGCTGCGCGTTCGACCCGAGGATCAGCTTGCCCACAGGGCTCCGTCGGCGGAGCCCGATGACGATCAGCGACGCCTCGATCTCGACGGCGGCCGCGATGAGGTCCTCGGCGACGTCCTTGCCCGCAGCGACGAGCCGAAGCTCGTGCTCGACACCGCGAGCAGCCAGCTCGGTCCCGACCCGAGCGAGCTCCTCCTCGAGCTCGGCTCTCTTCACGTCGTCGACGGACGCGCGCGCGCTGGCGATGACGACGAGGCGCACGCCACGCTGCAGAGCCTCCACCGCTCCGGCCTCGAGCGCTGCGCGTCCCTCGTCGGTCGCGAGATAGCCGACAACGATGCCCATGGACCCTCCCAGGTCTGTCCGTCGACCCGGCACACACGCCGGGAGTCGTGACGCTACCGGAGGTCCGAGGCTTCGACGATCCGATCACGGCAGCACGTGCCCGCCGCCTGGATCGTGGCAACGCTCTCACGTGTCGCGCCTCACCCATCCAGGGGCCATTCCCGCGCGGACGGCCTCCTCGAGAAGACGTGCCAACCGATACTGCGGATCGGCGTCACACGCGCGGTCGAGGAGCACGGCGGCTCGCGCGCCGTCGGCGCTCCACCAGGCGAGCACCGCGAGCAGGCTCAGCGCGGGCGCCTGCGTATCGCGACGGCCGTGCGCGATCACCGCCTCGAGCGCCGCACGATGGACCGCCGTCGGTTCCTGCGGTGGCACGAGGCCCTCGACGGGATCCACGATGCGAGCGAGCGCGTGCGCGATCTCCCGGTCCGCTGCAGCGTCGGCGTCGAGCATGCGCTCGGCCAGGTCTCCGGTACCAGGGATGAAGGAGACGAGGATCGCGTCGCGGACACGCACGTCTCCGAGCGCCGCTTCGATCCGACCCAGACGGGGAGGGAGCTCCCCAGCGCGGCCGTCGCGACCGGCCGCCACCTCGGCACGCCACAGCGCGACCGCGTCGTGCCGCCAGCGGCGGACCGCGGCCGACCCGGCCGACACCGCCGCTCCGCGACGTCGCTCGGCACGGGCGCGCGCCGCGGCGGCACGACTGCGCGCGTCCGACCCCGCAGCCGGAGTCCGAGCGAGATCCTCCCGACGGGCCGCGACGACGGAGCCGGCGAGCACCATGTGGGCGCCCGTCCTCGTCGACTCGAGCTCGGTCAGCGGACGTCCTCCGGGTGGGCAGCAGGCCGACGACCGGCAGTCGAGGCCGCGATACCCGGTCCGCCCGACGACCCAGGTGGCGACCTCTCCGAGATACGGCTCTGCCGCTTCGGCGAGGTGGTCCGCGGCCGCGCGAACCCGCTGTGATCGCCGCGCATGCGGCTGCTCCTCGTCGCCGGGTCCCGTCGCATCCTCGACCACCTCCGCGCCCTCGTCGGCCGTGTAGAGCACGAGGAAGGCACGTGCCGCGCCGTCGTGCACGAGGTGGGTCACGAGCGTCCGGGCGAGCTGGGGTCCCGATGACGCGTCGCCGAGATCGTCGAGATCCACACGCGCGACGAGGCCGACCCGCCCGCGCGGCTCCCGAAGGCTCACGACGACGGCGCTCTCGTTCGGCTGGAACCCGAGCTGGTGCGGGATCAGGGCGATCAGCTCACGTGGTTCTCGCACACGGATCGTCGTGGTCGGCATGACCCGATCCCACCGCGCGTCGTGAGGGCTCCGTGCGTGCGCGGTGAGCAACTGTGAAGAGCTTCGGACGGCGTCGACGTGGGGACGGCTCGGCCCACCTCTGACGTTACGGTGGTGGGGTGATCGACCAGCCGCACACCGCAGGTCGCTGCGCGAGACGCCACAGGTCCTCGGTCCGCCCGGCGCGGACACTGGCAGCCGTCCTCGTGGGCGCAGCCGTCCTGACCGGCTGCACCGCGCAGGCGGGCCCGTCGTCGAGCTCGCCGGCGCCCGCGAGCACGCGCTCGGCGGACTCGTCACCGAACCCGACGCAGACACTCCTCCCGGAGAGCACCAGCTCCTCCGCGGTCGGTACCCTGGCGCCCGGCTTCCCGGTCGACCTGCTGCCCGTCCCACCCGACGCGGACATCCTCGTCTCGGCTGCCGATCCCATCCCCGGGTCGACGGACCTCCAGGTCAGCCTGAACCTCCGGACGTCGCTGACCCCGGACCAGATCCTCGCGATGTACCGCGCACCGCTCACCGCAGCGGGATTCGTCGAGGCGCCGGCCGACAAGACGAACGCCGCCCTCGCGGCTCAGGCCACCTTCACCCGTTCGAACGGAGACGAGATCCTCGTCCTCGGCGTCCTGGACCGGGACGGGATCCGCACCCTGACGCTCGGCGGCCGGGTGCACGCCTCCTCGTGAGCGACGACGACCGTAGGCTGTCGCCCGTGAACAGCGCACCTGCCGAGCTCGTCGAGACCGAGGGCGTCAGGGCTGGTGTGGACGCCCATCTCGAGGCGCACGTGCTCGCCCTGCAGCCCGCGCTCCGCGCGCTCTCGCCCGAGGCCGGCGAGCTCGTGGACGCGATCGCGCAGATGCTCTCCGGCGGCAAGCGCCTGCGGGCCGCGTTCTGCTACTGGTCGTGGCGAGCCCACGGCGGGTCGGCGGACTCCCCCGCGGCCGACTCGGTGCTCCGTGTCGGCGCCGCGCTCGAGCTCTTCCAGGCGGCTGCACTGTTCCACGACGACGTGATGGACCGCTCGGACACGCGACGGGGCCTGCCCGCCGCGCAGCTCGTCTTCGCGACGATGCACCTGCGGAACGGCTGGACCGGGGACGGTGCCCGGTTCGGCGACTCAGCGGCGATCCTGCTCGGCGACCTGGCTCTGATCGGCAGCGAGCAGGTCTTCGCCGAAGCCTTGACCGGCTTCGATCCTGAGACGGCCGTCGGCGCCCTCCGGGTCTTCAACCACATGCGCACCGAGGTGACGGTGGGCCAGTACCTGGACGTGCTCGCCCAGGTGCAGCCTTGGGGGTCCGATCCGGCGGCCGACGAGGAACGCGCGCGCGCGGTGATCCGAGCCAAGTCCGCGCGGTACTCGGTCGAGCACCCGCTCACGCTCGGGGCCGCGCTCGCGGGCGCAACAGACGAGTCACGCCGCTCCTGCACGGACATCGGGCTGCCGCTCGGCGAGGCGTTCCAGCTGCGGGACGACGTCCTCGGGGTGTTCGGCGACCCGGCGACGACGGGCAAGCCCGCCGGCGACGATCTCCGTGAAGGCAAGCGGACCGTGCTCGTCGCGCGAGCCATGGCGCACGCGGTACGCGTCGGCGACGATCGGACGACGGCGATGCTCCGCGACGACCTCGGCGATCGAGCCATGACCGAGACCCGGGCGCGCGAGATCGCGGACGCCATCGCCGCGACCGGAGCCGTCGGCGAGGTCGAGGACCTCATCGGCTCGCTGACCGAGGAGGCCCATCGAGCCCTGGACGCGGCGGATCTCCTGCCCGAAGGCCGACGCATGCTCCGGAACCTCGCCCACGCCGCGGTGGACCGCGAGGCCTGAGCGAGGAACCGCGTCAGAGCTCGAGCTGCGCCCTCCGGCGCACCTCGGTCTTCCGCCCGGTCCGGAGCGCGGACAGCGGGGTCGCCTGGAGGGCGTCGTCGCGGGTGAACAGCCAGCGGATGGCCTCCGCATCACCGAAGCCGACATCACCCAGGATCGTTAGCGTCCCCGCAAGAGACGAGAGGATCGCGGCGGGTGAGGCGCCCGACGTCGGCGCCTGGACGTTCGCCGGATTCGCGAGGTGCTCGGGCACCAGGAAGTCGGCGGGGATGCTCACCACCGGAGGTGCGCCGCGGCGCACCGCAAGAAGCTTGCGCTCCTGGATCAGCCGCCGGACCTTCCCGGCGTCGATCCCCAACCGCTCGGCGACGTCCGGGACGGTCAACCACTCTCCCACGAGACCGTCGAGGGACCGCTGGGCGTCGATGCTGTCGCTGCTCACGGCGCAAGCCTACGCAGTCGGGTGAACTACACCGGTGAAGTTCGACGTCGCGCCTCGCGTGACCCGTCGCGCCACGGTAGGTTCGCGTACTGTCACAACAGCACCACAGGCAACATCAGTCACAGCCGTCACACCCGTCCATCGGTCGACGGGCACGGACCCACGCACCTGGCCGCCGATCCAACCCTGGGAAGCCCACATGACGTCACCGACGAGCGCGACGGTCACCGCCCGCGCGGACCTCCCCGCCCGGACGCGCGCGCGCCTCGCCTCCGGAGCCGGCGTCTCGATCGCTCTCGCCGTGGCGTCGGTGGCGGCGTCGGCAACCGCCGCGCGCGCGGATGAGCCCTACGTCGTCCGGCAGGGTGACACGGTCAGCCAGATCGCACTGCGCTCGGGGGTGTCCGCGGGGGCGATCGCGAGAGCGAGCGCACTCTCCGACGCCTCGCGCATCCGCATCGGCCAGGTCCTCACGATCCCGACCACGTCGAGCCCGACCGTCGCCCCGGTGGCGCCCGTCGCCGCCGTCGCGACGTCCCACACGGTCGTGGCGGGTGACACGGTCGGCGACCTCGCGGCACGCTACTCGACCACCGTCGCCGCGATCGTCGCCGCCAACGGCCTCGACGCGCGCGCGTTCATCCGCATCGGGCAGGTCCTGACCATCCCGACCCCCGCGACCGCGACCGCGACCGCGACCGCGACCGACCGCACCACGCCGCCGCCTGCCGGCACGACGACGCACACGGTCGTGGCGGGCGACACGGTCGGCGACCTCGCGGCACGCTACTCGACCACCGTCGCCGCGATCGTCGCCGCCAACGGCCTCGACGCGCGCGCGTTCATCCGCATCGGACAGGCCCTGACCATCCCGACCACCGCCGTCACGACGGCGACCCTCGTGGGCAACACGTTCGCCGGACGGACGTACAGCAACCTCGTCGTCGCCGCAGCGAACGCGAACAAGGCGACGTTGCTGCGGATCGGCGTGCCGACGACGAGCCAGATGCGGGCGACGATCGTCACGACGGCGACGTCCATGGGCGTCGATCCGGCGCTCGCCCTCGCCGTCGCCTACCAGGAGTCCGGCTTCAACCACACCGCGGTCTCCGCTGCGAACGCCATCGGCACCATGCAGGTGATCCCGTCCTCCGGCGAGTGGGCGTCGCAGATGGTCGGGAGGCCGCTGAACCTCCTCGACCCGCACGACAACGTCGTCGCCGGGGTGGCGATCCTCCGGTCGCTCGTGCGCACGAGTCCCGACCTCGCGACCGCGATCGCCGGCTACTACCAGGGTGCCGCGTCGGTGCAGCGCAACGGCATGTACGCGGACACCCGCCGCTACGTCGCCAGCGTCCAGACGCTCATGTCGCGGTTCCGCTGAGCCTGTTCCGCAGAGGGCGCCCGTAGACTGCCGTCGTGGGAACCACTGTGACCGATCCGCTCGTCGGCAAGCTCGTCGACGGCCGGTACGAGGTCGTCTCCCGGATCGCCCGGGGCGGAATGGCCACGGTGTACCTCGCGATCGACCGACGACTCGACCGCGACGTCGCACTCAAGGTCATGCACGGGCATCTTGCGGAGGGTGCCGCGGGGTCGGCGTTCATCTCGCGGTTCCGACGCGAGGCGCGCTCGGCCGCACGGCTCACGCACCCCGGTCTCGTGGCGGTCTACGACCAGGGCATCGACGGCGAGACCAGCTACCTCACGATGGAGTACATCGACGGGGGAAACCTGCGCCGCCTCCTCACCGAGGAAGGCCCGCTCACCGTCGACGACGCGCTCCGCATTCTCGAGGACGTCCTCGACGCGCTCGCTGCGGCGCACCGCTCGCAGCTGGTCCACCGCGACATCAAGCCGGAGAACGTCCTGCTCGCGCTCGACGGTCGGGTCAAGGTCGCCGACTTCGGTCTGGCGCGAGCGGTGACCGAGGTCACCTCGACCACGACCGGCACCGTGCTCGGGACCGTCGCCTACCTCGCCCCGGAGCTGGTGGCCCGCGGCGTGAGCGACGCCCGGACCGACGTCTACGCCACCGGGATCCTGCTCTTCGAGCTCCTCACCGGGCGTCAGCCGTTCACCGGCGAGACACCGATCCAGGTGGCGTTCCAGCACGTCAACTCGCAGGTCCCCGGCCCCTCGGTGTTCGTGCCCTGGCTACCCGCCGAGATCGACGACCTCGTGACCTCGCTCGCCGCGCGCGAGCCCGACGACCGGCCGGTCGACGCCGGCGCGGCGCTGACGCTGGTGCGACGGACCCGCCGAGGTCTCGACGCGGTCACGCTCGCACGGCGGGCCGACCGCGCCCTCCTGCCAGAGCCTCCCGACGACACCCCCGAGCAGGACGACGACGCGGTCACCACGCCGTCGCCGCCACGTGCCGTCGGGGTTCCGCTCGACCCCGACGCGACCGCGGTCATCGAGCTCGACCCGCACGGCAGCACCGTCGCCCTCCCGATCGGCGCGGCGCTCCTCGAGGCGGCGGGGCTCCCGGCCGCCGACGAGCGCGCACCGCGACGTCACCGGATCCGGTTCTTCCTCGGTGCCCTCGCGGCGATCGCGGTCGTGGCCGCGGTCCTCCTCTACGTGTTCGTCGGCCCGGGGGCCTACACCACCGTCCCGAACGTCGTGGGCCAGCAGAAGGCCACCGCGTTGACCTCCTTGCGGTCGGACGGCCTGAAGCCGACGGAGAACGACATCTTCGACGACGCGACCGCCGGCACGGTCGTGGCGACGACGCCAGGTCCCAGCGGCCGCATCCACAAGGGCGGCGCGGTCGTCGTGGCCGTGTCCAAGGGACCTGACCTGGTGGCGGTTCCGGACTCTCTCGTCGGCAGCATGCAGGCGGACGCCAAGGCCGCCCTGGAGAAGGTCGGGCTGCGGGACGCCTACGCGCCTGGCAAGCACTACAGCGACACCGCAGCCATCGGCAGCGTGCTGGCGACGGACCAGAAGGCGGGGGCTGAGGTCAAGCGCGGCTCCGCCGTGACACTCACGCTCTCGGATGGCCCGGAGCCGCTCACGATCTTCTCGGTGATCGGTGCGAGCCAGGATCAGGCCCAGTCCGACCTCACCAACGCGGGACTCAAGATGGTGGTCGGACCGCCCGCCTACAGCGACGTCTTCGCGGCGGGGGCCGTGATGAGCCAGGACCCGGCACCCGGGACCGCCGGGCACCGGACGCAGACCGTGACCGTCGTGATCTCGCAGGGGCCGGAGATGGTCGTCGTGCCGGACGTGACAGGGCAGAAGGTCGACAAGGCCCAGGCCACGCTCGAGGCGTTGGGGCTCAAGGTCGTCCGTCAGACCTCGCCGTTCGGCAGCCTGAACAACCGGGTCTGGCAGCAGAGCGTCGCGCCGAACCAGTCCGTGCCCAAGAACACGACGACGATCACGCTCACCGTCATCTGACGGAGATCGGCGGCCGAACCGCGCGCAACGACGCGGGCGGTTCTCCGAAGAGAACCGGCCGCGTCTCGCTCTCGTCGGACCGGTGAGTTCAGCGCCCGCGCAGCATCTCCACGACCTGGAACGCCATCTCGAGCGACTGCTGGTGGTTCAGCCGCGGGTCGACGAGGGTCCGGTAGCGCAGCGCCAGACCGTCCTCGTCGATCTCCTCGCTGCCGCCGAGCACCTCGGTGACGTCGTCCCCGGTGAGCTCGACGTGCAGGCCGCCCGGGATCGTCCCCAAGCCGCGGTGCACCTCGAAGAACCCACGGACCTCGTCCATGACGTCCACGAGCCGGCGAGTCTTGTAGCCCGTCGACGACGTGATCGTGTTCCCGTGCATCGGGTCGCAGACCCAGGTGACCGGGCCTCCCTCGGCGGTGACCTTCTCCACGAGGCCGGGGAGGACGTCGCGCACCGTGCCCGCTCCCATCCGGGTGATGAAGGTGAGCCGCCCGGGGATCCCGTCGGGGTTGAGCCTCTCCATCAGCGCGAGCGCATCCTGCGCCGTCGTGGTCGGGCCCAGCTTGACGCCGATCGGGTTCTGCACGCGCGACAGGAAGTCGACGTGAGCGCCGTCGAGCTGCCGCGTGCGCTCACCGATCCACAGGAAGTGGGCCGAGCAGTCGTACGGCAGGCCCGTCCGCGAGTCGATCCGGGTCAACGGTCGCTCGTAGTCGAGCAGCAGCGCCTCGTGGCTCGAGAAGAACTCGACGGTGCGCATCGACTCGAAGTCGGCCCCGCAGGCCGCCATGAAGCGGATGGCGCGGTCGATCTCGGCAGCCGTCTCCTCGTAGCGGGCGTACGCCGGGTTCGCCATGAACCCTCGGTTCCACTCGTGCACGCGCCGGATGTCGGCGAAGCCCCCGGTGGTGAACGCCCGGATCAGGTTCAGCGTCGACGAGGACGTGTGGTACGCCTGCATCAGCCGCTCCGGGTCGGGCACGCGGACCGACTCGGTGAACTCGTAGCCGTTGATGATGTCACCACGGAACGCCGGAAGCGTCACTCCGTTGCGCGTCTCGTTGTCCGAGCTGCGCGGCTTGGCGTACTGACCCGCCATCCGACCCATCTTGATGACCGGCAGGCTCGCGCCGTAGGTGAGCACGACCGCCATCTGCAGGATCGTCTTGATCTTGTTGCGGATGTTGTCGGCGGTCGCGTCGGCGAAGGACTCCGCGCAGTCCCCGCCCTGCAGCAGGAACGCCTCGCCCTGCGACGCCGCGGCGAGCCGCGACCGCAGCACGTCTGCCTCGCCCGCGAAGACGAGCGGCGGGACCACCGCAAGCCGGCCGCGCACCCCGGTCACGGCCGACGGATCCGGCCAGACGGGCTGCTGGGAGACCGTCAGGTTCTCCCAGCGGTCGAGACCGGCGACGACGTCCGGGTCGGGTTCGACGCTCACGAGGCCGCGACCGGGTTCTGGCCGATGTCGGACAGCAGGTCGACGAACCACGGCTGCGTGACGTCGAACGCCTTTCCGCCGGCGATCCGCGGGAAGGCGATCGCCTTGAGACGGTCGCCGTCCTCCTCGTCGTGCCCGATCACGCCGGACTCGCCTCGGAAGGCGCACTCGACGGCGAGGTCGGTCATCGACTTGATCAGACGGAGGTCCTCCGCGTTGGCCGCGGCCGCACGCGAGTAGTACCCGCTCTTCTGCACCATCGTCTTCTCGGCACCGAGGAGCTTCGAGAACTGCTTCGCGAACCACTGACCGGGGTTGATCGTGTCGAGCTTGACGTGGCCGAACGGGTCGCGCGGGACCTCGGCGCCCGAGGCCTCGAGCTGCGCGACGATCTCGTGCATTCCGGCGCCCTCGGACAGGAAGATGTTGACGTTGCCGTTCGTGTCCATGACCGTGCGCAGCCGCGCTGCCTCGCCCTCGATGTCGAGGGGAAGCTCCGGGACGAACACGGCGTGGATGTCCCAGCGCTCACGAGAGAGGCCGATGCTGGGGACCCACTCCTGGGTGTCCAGCCAGCGGCGGTACTCTGCGGCGGCCGCGGCGGTCAACCAACCGCAGTGCCGCCCCATGACCTCGTGAACGATCAGCATGCGCGGGCCCGAGCGGTGCTCACCGATGATGTTGCGGGCGAACCCGGCAGCCTCCTCGGCCGCGGTCCAGGCACCGAGCGACTGCTTGATCGGCACGACGTCGTTGTCGATCGTCTTCGGCAGGCCGACCACCGTCAGGTGGTAGCCGTTCTCCTCGAGGTACGCCGCGAGGTCGGCCGCGGTCGTGTTCGTGTCGTCGCCGCCGATGGTGTGCAGGACGTCCACGCCGTCGGCCTTGAGCTGCTCCGCCGCCACGTGCAGGGGGTTCTGACCCTCTGCGACGAGGCCCCGCTTGACGCAGTCGGCGGCATTCGTGAGCTTGACGCGCGAGTTCCCGATCGGAGAGCCTCCGAAGCGGTGCAGAAGGCCGGCCTTGGCGCGGGCCTCGTCGTCCACGACGATCTTGGTGCCGGTCAGAAGCCCGTGGTAGCCGTGCTGGTAGGCGATGATCTCGATCTCCGGCGCGAGCTCGGTGTAGCGCTCGATGAGCCCGCCGACGGCGGAGGACAGGCACGGGGCGAAGCCGCCTGCGGTCAGGAGCGCGACGCGACGAACCGACATGAGACACACCTCTCGTAGATCTGCTGGGGATGGCACCAGCCTGGTGGGCCATCCGGTGCCCGACGTCGGGCCCAAGGTCCTGCCGCTCCGGCACGGAACGGCGGGCGCGATCATCCTAGCGAGGCGTCGTCGTCCTCTTCGGGCGGTACCGGAGGGTGGACCTCGGGCACGGCGCGACCACCCGGCGCACGCGGCGCGTCGGCCTCCGCGGCCGCAGCACCGGCCGCGATGCGCGCCTTCTGGGTCGCGGCGTAGACGTCCACGTACTCCTGACCGGAGAGGCTCATCAGGGCGTACATGATCTCGTCCGTGACGGCGCGGAGGATGAACCTGTCGTTCTCCATGCCCTTGTACCGGCTGAAGTCGAGCGGCTCGCCCACGACCACGCCGATCCGGATCGGTTTCGGGATGGTCTGGCCGATGGGCTGCGCGACGTTCGTGCCCACCATCGCGACCGGGATCACCGGCGAGCCGGACTCGAGCGCGAGCCGCGCCACTCCCGTCTTGCCGCGGTAGAGACGACCGTCCGGACTACGCGTGCCTTCGGGGTAGATGCCGAACAGGCCACCTGCCTGGAGCCGCTTGAGCCCGGTGTGCAGGGCCGCCTCGCTCGCCTTGCCGCCGCTGCGGTCGACCGGGATCGTGCCGACCCCGCGGAAGAACCCGGCCTTGAGCCGACCCTTGACCCCGCTCCCGGTGAAGTACTCGGACTTCCCGATGAACACGATCTCGCGGTCGAGGACGAGCGGCAGGACGAACGAGTCGATCACCGCGAGGTGGTTGCTCGCGAGGATCGCGCCGCCCTCGGCGGGGACGTGCTCGACACCGCGCACCCACGGCCGGAAGATCAGGTGCAGCAGCGGACCGACCATCACCCGCTTCATCAACCAGTAGAACAACCCGCCACCTCTCGCCGCTGCCTGAGGACCCCGCCTGACGTGCACGGAGCCGACCGCGGACATGCCGTCGTGTTCCGACTCTAGAGTGCTGCGTATGCCAGCACGTCACGATCCGCCCACCGGAGACACGCCGGAGGACCGCTCCTTCGAGGAGGACCCCTCCGACGAGGCCCGTTGGGCCGAGATCGTGGCCGAGCTCGGAGACCTCGACATCGACGAGCGCGACCTCGACGAGGACGGCGACGATCCGGGATCATCTTCCCGCGTAACCTACCGCGTGGCGCCGGGCGTGCCGGACAACCGACCCGGTGCGACTCCCCCGCTCACCGGTCGCGACTGGGACGGGACGTCACAGATCGACCGCGCCGAGTCCGACGTGGACGACGCCGAGCACTTCGTGCCGCCGGACCCGGGACCGATCCTCACGGGGAGCCCGGCACTGACGCTCGCGTGGATCGGTGCCGCCGGTGGAGCGATCCTGCTGCTCGTCCTCGTGGTCGCCGGAGGATCGGTGCCGGCGATCGTCGCGCGTGTGACGGCCGTCGTGGTCGTCGCGTCGTGCGCGTTCCTGGTCTGGCGGATGCCGCACCGGCGCGACGACGACGACGACCCGGGCGCGGTCGTCTGACCGCGCGTGCCGCGATCGCCCGGTCCCGTCCGACGGACCGGGCTCAGGCGCGGGCGAGGTCCGCGGCCCCCACGATGCCGGCGTCGTTCCCCATCGCCGCGAGGTTGATGGCCGCGACCGGACGGTACCCGCTCGCGGAGAGCTGCGAGGCGAACCCCGCCCGGGTGGGCTCGAGCAGGAGGTCGCCGGCCGCGCCGACGCCGCCACCGACGACGACCATCGCGGGGTCGAGCACCGCGGCCACCGAGGCCGCGCCCTCGCCGATCCAGCGACCGAGCGCAGCGAGCAGCTCGATCGCCAGCGGATCGCCCTCGGTCGCCGCGACGGTGATCTGAGGCCCGGCGAGTCCCGCGGGCGAGCCTCCGGCGAGCTCGAGGAGCCGGTGGGCGCGCTGCGGCTCTCGCACCATGGCCGCCTGCGCCTCCCGGACGAGCGCGCTGCCGGACGCGTACTGCTCCCAGCATCCCCGGTGCCCGCAGCCGCACAGGATCCCGTCCGGTACGACGCGCATGTGGCCGACCTCGGCGGCGACGCCCCACGCACCTCTCACGAGAGTGCCCCCGACGATCACCGCGCCGCCAAGACCCGTGCCGATCGTGAGCATGAGCATGTCGTCGACGTCCTTGCCGACGCCGAACCGGAACTCGGCCCACCCGGCGGCGTTCGCGTCGTTCTCCACGACGATGCGCACGTCAGGACCCAGCTCCGCGGCGACCCGGTCGCGCAGGGGGTGATCCCGCCAGGGCAGGTTCGGCGTGAAGAGCACCGTCGCCTGGTCAGAGCTGATGAACCCCGGGGCGGCCAGGCCGATCGCCGCGATCTCGAAGTCAGCGGCGAGCTCCTGGCACGCCGCCACGACGGCCCGGTCCACCGCGTCGGAGTCGGCAGCGACGGTCGGCCGAACTGACTTGGCGAGGATCACCCCGTCCTCGTCGACGACCCCCGCCGCGATCTTGGTCCCGCCGATGTCCACACCGATCGCGTGCATGTCCGTCCTTGCGTGAGCTGAGGGTCATGGTCCGGCCCCGTCCGGGCGCCGAGGTCAGGCTACGCAGTCCATGACGCGCGCAGCACGGCTTCTCGTGCCCGCGGACCGCAGGCACAGGGTACCGATGCGGGTATGGGACGATCGGGACCGAACGTCCTTTACAGTCGTGGCACCTTCTTCGACTGACAATGGAGCCAGCATGGAAGAGTTCCGCAGCCCGGTCCTGGTCGAGCTCGACCCGACGTCGAACCTCAACGACCTCCTTGCCGAGCGTGTCGCGGCCGGGCCGGACCAGGTGATGATCGAGCACAAGATCTCACCGGACGGCCCGTGGATCCCGATCAGCGCGCGCGAGTTCGATGCGGAGGTCGTCGCGGTCGCGAAGGGGCTCGCTGAACGAGGGGTGCAGCCGGGCGACCACGTGGGCATCATGTCGCACACGCGGTACGAGTGGACCCTCCTCGACTGGGCGACCTGGGCTGCGGGAGCGGTTCCGGTCCCCCTCTACGAGACGTCGTCGGCCGAGCAGGTCGCATGGATCCTTGCCGACTCGGACATCCGGCTGCTCGTCGTGGAGACCCGTGAGCATGCCGCCTCGGTGGCCTCGCTGGGCGACCGACCCGGCTCACTCCCCGACGTGCTCGTCCTCGACGACGGCGCGATCGACACGCTGATGGCCGACGGCGCCGGCACTCCCGACGCCGAGATCGTGCGTCGGCGGGCGATCGCCGACCTCGACGACGTCGCGACGATCATCTACACCTCGGGAACCACCGGCCGCCCCAAGGGCGTCGAGCTGATGCACCGGAACCTCGCGGTGCTCACCGTCAACACGGCGCGGGACCTGCACGAGGTCGTGAGCGCGCCCGGCTCGCGCACGTTGCTGTTCATGCCCCTCGCCCACGTGTTCGCGCGGTTCATCGAGGTGCTCTGCGTCCCGGCCGGGGTCGTGCTCGGGCACACGTCCGACACGACGACGCTGCTCGCCGACCTGGCGAGCTTCCGGCCGACGTTCATCCTCTCCGTCCCGCGCGTCTTCGAGAAGGTCTACAACGCGTCCGAGCAGAAGGCGGCCGTCACGGGCCGGCTCGGCATCTTCCAACGGGCCGCGAAGACGGCGATCGTGTACTCCCGCGCCCTGGACGACCCGCGCGGCCCGAGTCCCTGGTTGCGGCTCCAGCACCGGGTGGCCGACGTCCTCGTCCTGTCGAAGATCCGGGCCGCGCTCGGCGGTCAGGCGTCGTGGGCGATCTCCGGAGGAGCACCGCTCGGCGAGCGGCTCGGGCACTTCTACCGGGGCGTCGGGCTCACGGTGCTCGAGGGTTACGGACTCACGGAGACGACCGCGCCGACCGTCGTGAACCGCCCCGGGCGCGTGAAGATCGGCACGGTCGGTCCCGCGCTCCCCGGGACGGCGATGCGGATCGCCCCGGACGGAGAGATCGAGATCCAGGGAGAGCACGTCTTCCGGGGCTACCACGCGAACCCCGACGCGACCGCAGCGGCATTCGACGACGGCTGGTTCCGCACGGGCGACCTGGGCAGCATCGACGCGGACGGGTACCTGCGCATCACCGGTCGCAAGAAGGAGATCATCGTCACCGCGGGAGGGAAGAACGTCGCCCCGGCCGTCCTCGAGGACCGCCTCCGAGGCCACCCGCTGGTGAGCCAGGTTGTCGTGGTCGGCGACCAGCGACCGTTCATCGGTGCACTCGTGACCCTCGACGCCGAGGGCCTGCCGGGCTGGCTCGCCGCCCACGGCAAACCCGAGATGTCGGTGTCGGTGGCCGTCCACGACCCCGACGTCCGCGCGTCCCTCGACCGCGCGGTCGCACGGACCAACACGGCCGTCTCGCGCGCGGAGTCGATCCGCAAGTACGCGATCCTCACCTCCGACTTCACCGTGGAGAACGGATACCTCACGCCGTCGCTCAAGGTGAAGCGTGCGGAGGTCCTCAAGGACTTCGCCGATGAGGTCGAGGCGCTCTACGACGGCGTGCGCATGGGAGGCCCGCAGGAGTGACCGGCCCTGTCCGGGCCGTCGCGGTGGGCCGGCCGGCGTGAATCGGCCGACCGTGCCGGGACCGTCGCGCGCGATGACCGGGAGGTCCGTCACCACAGGGACGCACGCGCCGTCACACGGCCCTGACCATGCGCAGCGGCGGCACCATCCCCGATGACGCGAGGACCTCGAGGGCATCGCGTTCGGCGTCGTCCAGGTCGGGAGCGCCGACGGGGATGGTCAAGAAGGTCACGACGCAATCGGTGCACGAGTCCCCGCGCACCGAGCAGCTTCCGCAGTCGATCATCATGTCCGCGACGCTAGCGACGCCCTCCGACACCGCGCCGACGGCGCGTCCCCCGCACTCGGTGCCCACGGGCGCCGACTGGTGCCCACGCGTGCCCACGCGTGCCCACGCGTGCCGAGGAGTACCGAGGAGCGCCCAGGAGTTCCCGCAGGTACCGGCGAGCGCGGGCGAGGACGTGCGTGTCGGCGCAGCGGTCTACGGTCGCCGTATGCACCCGATCGACGCCACGGCCTCGCGCCGAGCCTTCGGCACCGGAACCCCGGTGCAGCCGTCGCTCGACGATCTCGGGACGCCGCTGCACGAGGTCACGTTCGTCGTCGTCGACCTCGAGACCACCGGGGGCACGCCGGCGACGTCCGCGATCACCGAGATCGGCGCGGTCAAGGTCCGCGGCGGAGACGTCCTGGGCGAGCTCCAGACCCTGGTCGACCCCGGGGCCCCGGTGCCCGCGTTCATCTCGGCACTCACCGGGATCACCACGGCGATGGTCCTCGGCGCGCCTCGGATCGAGGCCGTGGTGCCGACCTTCTCGGAGTTCATCCGGGGCAGCGTCCTCGTCGCCCACAACGCGCCGTTCGACATCGGGTTCCTCAAGGCCGCGTTCGCCCAGGCCGGTCATCCCTGGCCGGGGAACCAGGTCCTGGACACCGTCCGGCTCGCCAGGCGCGTCGTGCTACGTGACGAGGCGCCGAACCACAAGCTCGGCACTCTGGCGGCGCTGTTCGGCGCGACGGTCACCCCCGACCACCGCGCGTTGTCGGACGCACGGGCCACGGTCGACGTCCTGCACGCCCTGCTCGCACGACTCGCGCCGCTCGGCGTGACGCACCTCGAGGACCTCGCATCCGCGACCGACCCGGTGCCCGAGGACGTCCGACGCAAGCGCACCCTTGCCGACGGGCTTCCCGACGCACCAGGGGTGTACATGTTCCTCGGGCCGCGGCGCGAGGTCCTCTACGTCGGGACCTCGACGTCGATCCGAACGCGGGTCCGGAGCTACTTCACGGCAGCCGAGAAGCGGCGGCGGATGACCGAGATGATCCGGGTCGCCGAGTCCGTCACTCCCGTCGTCTGCGCAACCGCCCTGGAGGCCCAGGTACGCGAGCTCCGGCTGATCGCCGAGCACGTGCCGCGCTACAACCGCAGGTCGCGCTTCCCGCAGCGCATGCCCTGGGTCCGACTGACCTCGGAGCCGTTCCCGCGCCTGTCCGTGGTGCGGGAGGTGAAGGACGTCGGTGCCGGACCGGGCGTCGGCGCCGCGTACATCGGACCGTTTCCCTCGCGACTCGCCGCGCAGTCCGCTGTCGACGCCCTCCACGAGACGTTTGCGATCCGACGGTGCAGCGCGCGGTTGCCGGCCGTCGCCGCCTCGGGCGCGAGCGCGTGCGCGCTGGCCGGGATGGGCCGGTGCGGCGCCCCGTGCACCGGTGCGCAGTCGGACGGCGACTACGCCGAGGTCGTCGCTGCCGTTCGCGCCGCCATGACCGTGGACACGCGACCCGTGGTCCGTTCGCACGCCGAGCGCATCGCGGCCCTCTCGGCCGACGAGAGGTTCGAGGAGGCTCGTGCGGTCCGCGATCGACTGGACGACTTCCTGCGGGGCGCCGCACGTGCTCAACGGTTCGGCCCGCTCGCGCTCTCGGCGGAGCTCGTCGCGGCCCGGCGTCAGGGCAACGGCGACTGGGAGCTCGTCGTCATCCGTCATGGCCGCCTCGCCGGCACCGCCGTCGTCGCCGGTCGGGTCGATCCCCGGCCGGCGATCGAGTCGCTGAGACTCGCTGCGGAGCACGTCGACGCGCCGAGGGCGCCGGCGTGCGCGGCCCACCCGGAGGAGACCGACCTGCTGATCGCGTGGCTCGGGCGTCCCGGGGTCCGGCTCGTGACGGTCGACGCAACGCTCAGCTGTCCGATCACCGGCGCCGAAGCGTT
>JAJYCD010000075.1 GCA_021778635.1 Actinomycetes bacterium | reverse complement strand
AGCCCGCGCCTGGCCGCGGCGCCGAGCGCGCGCCCCGTGAGCGGTCGGCCGATGACCGCACGCGAGGCGGGCGAGCTGGCCTACGCGCGGGCCGAGGCCGCGCGTCGGGCCGCCGCGGTCGTCGAGGACGCGCCGTCGCCCGACGACCCGGACCTCACGGCCTCGAGCCTGACCGGAGCGCCACTCGTGGCGCAGATGCTCGGCGGGACGGTCATCGACGAGCAGCTCGGCGACGAGGTCTGACCGCACGGCCCGGAGCGGGGAGGGCCCGACGTCGGACCGACCCCGTAGGCTGGCAGCGTGTACGAGGGTGCGGTGCAGGATCTGATCGACGAGCTCGGGCGACTGCCCGGGGTCGGTCCCAAGAGCGCCCAGCGGATCGCGTTCCACCTGCTCGCCGCGGACCCGATCGACGTCCGCCGTCTGGTCGACGCGTTGACCGAGGTCAAGGCGCGCGTGCGCTTCTGCGACGTCTGCGGCAACGTCACGCAGGAGGACCTGTGTCGCGTCTGTCGTGACCCGCGCCGGTCCCCGGCCGTCATCTGCGTCGTCGAGGAGCCCAAGGACGTCGTCGCGATCGAGCGCACGCGGGAGTTCCGCGGCAAGTACCACGTGCTCGGCGGCGCCATCAACCCGATCGCCGGAGTCGGTCCGGACGACCTGCGCATCACGCAGCTGTTGACGCGGCTCGCCTCCGGCGAGGTCACCGAGGTCATCCTCGCGATGGACCCGAACGTCGAGGGTGAGGCGACGTCGACGTACCTCGCGCGGATGCTCGTCCCGATGGGGCTGACCGTCAGCCGACTCGCCTCCGGGCTCCCTGTCGGCGGCGACCTGGAGTACGCGGACGAGGTCACGCTCGGCCGTGCGTTCGAAGGAAGGCGGAGGATCAGTGCCTGAGACAAGTCCGACCCCAGAGTCGTCCACGCCGCCCGCCTCGGGCGTCACCGCGACGCCGCCGTCCGAGGACGTGGCGAACCTCGTCGAGATCGCCCAGACGATGGCTGCGCAGTCGAGAAGCTTCCTCAGCACGATCACCGAGGTGGCCTCCGGCACCAACCCCGAGGCGGCGGTCCCCCTGCTGCTCCTCGCGACCTCGGACGTCCTCTCGGCAGGCGCTCGGCTCGGCGCGATGGTCGACGTCGTCCCGGTCTCGCGGTTCGAGCCGGATCTCGGTCCTGATCCTGACGTCGATCCGCTGCGCACCGGCCTCGCCAACGTCCTCGAGGGGATCGACGAGTACGTCGAGGTCGAGGACCCGCTGCTCGGCGCGGACGTCACGGGCGCCACTCTCTCCGGAGACCTGTCCGCGATCGCCTCCGCACTGGCTCAGGGGCTGCGCCACTTCGAGGCCGACCAGGTGCTCGAGGCGTTGTGGTGGTGGCAGTTCTCATACCTGTCGGTCTGGGGAGAACGCGCGTCGAGCGTTCTGCGGGTCGTGCAGGTGATCCTGGCCCACCTGCGCCTGGACGTCGAGGACGACGTCGCCGCCGAAGCCGAGTACGACGCGCTGCAGGCGTGACGACACCGTCCCGGCGGGCGACTCAGGCGACCCGGGTACCTCGGGGGAGGACCTTCTGCGGCACCCGCAGTCGCCGAACCGCAACGACGACGGAACCCGCGCCGATCACGAGGTAGGCGCCCACCCCCCACGGCCACACGGGTGCCGAGTCGAGTCGTCGCTCGGGGACGGGAGACGCCTCGCCGGCGCCGCGCGTCCAGCACTCGTCGACGACGGTCTCCGGTCCCGTGCGGGCGTAGCGGACCCCGGTACGGATCGCCGAGAGCGGGTCGAAGCTCGCCGTGCTCGGCGGCGACGTCGTGGCGGGTGCGGCGTCGGCGACGACGACGAACGGGTTGAGCGCCAGCAGCCACCAGGTGCGCTCGGTGTGCACCACCGTGCGCGTGTCGGTGAACCACGAGCACGCGGGTGTCAGCTCCGAGTCCCAGCCCTCGACGCCGTAGACCGTCACGTCGGCCTGGGTGTTGACCAGCGGCACGGTGAGTCCGAACAGGATCAGCGTGACCGCGCTCAGGCCCGCCACGGTCAGGTAGGTCAGTACCGCCGAGCCCGACGTCCGGGCGGTCAGCGCGGAGAAGCCGAGGCCGATCGCGCAGACGACCGCAAGGATCAGCGCGAGCACCAGCACGGTGACGACCAGGGCCATGACCCGGACGCCGCCGGCCGCGAGCGCCCAGACGATGAACGGCAGGCTCGCGCCGAGGAACGCCAGCGCGGCCACCCACGACGCGACGAGCTTGCCGAGCACGATCTCCGCCGCAGAGAGCAACGTGACCTGGAGCGTCGCCAGGGTGCCGGCGTTGCGGTCCCCGTTGATCGAGGTCGCGCTCAGGGTCGGGGCGACCAGCAGTCCGAGGAACAGGACGAAGAACACCACGAACCCGAAGATCACCGGACCTGCGGGGACGGTTGGACCCGCGGGGCCGGTCGGCACCAACGGCGACGTCGCATCCGCACCGGTGCCTGCCGTTCTCACCGATCCGTTGCCGCCGCCGGACACCAGGGAGACGCTTCCCGTCGCGAGGGCCGTGATCCCGCCGACCACGACGAACCACACGACGAGCGCGACGATCCACCGGGTGGACCGCACCCGTTGCCGCAGCTCCAGCGCCGCGACGGTCCTGACGCCGCTCCAGCTCAGGGCCCACGTGCCGCGGTGCGGAGCCACCGGTCGGGTGACCGTCGCGTCGCGCGCGCTCATCGCCGTTCCTCCTCGAGGGAGAGATAGGTCTGCTCGAGGGCACCGCCGGCCGGTGCGAGCGAGGTGACGGGGATGCCTGCGGTCACCGCGTCGGTGAGGAGGGCGGCGGCGGACGCCTCACCATCGAGCGCGATCAGCAGGGCTCCCGGGGCGTCGGCGGGCGGTGCGAACGAGTCCTCCGCCTCCCACGGCACGTGGACCTGCGTGAGCCATGCGGCGAGGGCGCTCGCCGACAGCGCACGCACGCGCCAGGTCCGGCGCGCTGCGGCTGCCGCCTGCACGGTCTGCGCGGCGACGGTACGGCCGTGCGACAAGAACACGGCGTCGTCGGCCATCTCGTCGAGCTCGGTCAGCACGTGGCTCGAGACGAGGACGGTCCGGCCCTCGGCCGCGAGCCGGCGCAGCAGGATGCGCAGGTCCACCCGCGAGCGCGGGTCGAGGCCGCCGGCAGGCTCGTCGAGCAGCAGGACCGTCGGGTCGTGCACGAGCGCGCGGGCGAGTCCGAGGCGCTGCTTCTGCCCGCGGGAGAGCACGCGTGCGGGGCTGTCGGCGAGCTCGGTCAGGTGCACCGTCTCGAGCAGCTCCGTGGCGCGGTCGGTGGCGTCCTCGCGTGGCAGCCGGTAGGCCGCCCCGACGGTCGTGAGCACCTCGCGCGCCGTGAGCGAGTCCCAGGTGCCGAACGTGTCGGGCATCCACCCGACGCGGGCCCGGGTGGCATGTCCCTCGGTCACCGGGTCGAAGCCGTCGATCGTCAGGCGCCCGGCGTCGGGGACCAGGAGACCGGCGAGCATGAGCAGCAGCGTCGTCTTGCCGGAACCGTTCGGGCCGATCAAGGCCGTGACGGCGCCCGCCCGTGCGGTGAGGTCGACCCCGGCGACGGCGTGGACGGAGCCGAACGACCGGTACGCCCCGTCGACCACGATGCCGCGCGTGCCCTCGCCGTGGTCGGCCCCCGTGATCGACATGTCCCTCACGCTAGGGGTCCGCGCCGACGGTGGACCTCGGTTCGCTGTGCAGGTCGTGTGCGAGTTCCGGGGGTGTGCTGAGCGTCGCGGTGCCGGGCGGGATCGAAGCATCCGCGATGCGGACCTCCCCCGTTCCGCAGTGTGGGCCGTCATAGACTCCGCGGTGACTCGCACGAGCCCGAGCGCCATCAGGACGACGTTCCGGCGCGGGCCGTCGTGATCACCCGTCCCGAGCAACCCGGAGTGCTGACCGTGGCTCTCATCGTCCAGAAGTACGGCGGCTCGTCCGTCGCCAACGCCGAGTCCATCAAGCGCGTGGCGAAGCGGATCACCGAGGCGAAGCGTGCCGGCGACGACGTCGTCGTGGTCGTCTCGGCCATGGGTGACACGACCGACGAGCTCCTCGACCTGGCCCACGAGATCTCCCCGGTGCCGCCGAACCGCGAGCTCGACATGCTGCTGACCGCCGGCGAGCGCATCTCCATGGCGTTGCTCGCGATGGCGATCGCGAACCTCGGTGTCGAGGCGCGGTCGTTCACGGGATCCCAGGCCGGCGTCATCACCGACGACGTGCACGGTCGTGCCCGGATCATCGACGTCACGCCGGGCCGCATCCGCTCGGCCCTCGAGGACGGTGCGGTGGCCGTGGTCGCCGGGTTCCAGGGCGTCGCGCAGAACAGCAAGGACATCACGACGCTCGGTCGTGGCGGCTCGGACACCACGGCCGTGGCCCTCGCCGCCGCGCTCGACGCCGACGTCTGCGAGATCTACACCGACGTGGACGGCGTCTTCACCGCCGACCCGCGCATCGCGGGCTCGGCGCGCAAGATCGACACGATCAGCTACGACGAGATGCTCGAGCTCGCCGCGAGCGGCGCCAAGGTGCTCGCCGTGCGGTGCGTCGAGTACGCGCGCCGGTACGGGGTTCCCGTGCACGTGCGCTCCTCGTTCTCGGGCCACACGGGCACACTGGTGACGGATGCGCCGACGGGCGCGCAGAACGGAGCGGGACAGATGGAGCAGCCGATCATCGCGGGCGTCGCGCACGACCGCAGCGAGGCCAAGATCACGGTCGTCGGCGTCCCGGACGTCCCCGGCAAGGCCGCGCGGATCTTCGAGGTCGTCGCCGCGGCCGGCGTGAACATCGACATGATCGTCCAGAACGTGTCCGTCGCCGCGACCGGCCTGACCGACATCTCCTTCACTCTGCCCGCCACGGACGGTGCCAAGGCCACGACCGCCCTCACCGACCACCAGGGCGACATCGGGTTCACGTCGCTGCAGTACGACGACACGATCGGCAAGCTCTCGCTGGTCGGCGCCGGCATGCGGTCGCACCCGGGCGTATCGGCGCAGCTCTTCGCGGCACTCTCGGGCGCCGGGATCAACATCGAGATGATCTCGACCTCGGAGATCCGCATCTCGGTCGTGACGCGGGCGGACAGCCTCGACGACGCGGTGCGCGCGGTGCACACCGCCTTCAACCTGGACAGCACGGCTGACGAGGCCGTGGTCTACGGCGGGACGGGACGGTAGTCATGAGCGAGCGCGCAGGCCTTCGCGTCGGCGTCGTCGGCGCCACCGGTCAGGTGGGCGCCGTCATGCGCCGCCTGCTCGACGAGCGGGACTTCCCGGTCGCCGAGATCCGCTTCTTCGCCTCGGCGAGGTCGGCGGGCACGACGCTGCCCTGGAAGGGCACGCAGGTCGTGGTCGAGGATGCGGCGACGGCGGACCCGACCGGGCTCGACATCGCCCTCTTCTCCGCCGGCGGCGCGACGTCCAAGGTCCAGGCTCCGCGCTTCGCGGCGGCGGGTGTCACGGTGATCGACAACTCGTCGGCCTGGCGGATGGACCCGGACGTCCCGCTCGTCGTCTCCGAGGTCAACCCGGAGGCGATCCGCGACGCGCGCAAGGGCATCATCGCGAACCCGAACTGCACGACGATGGCCGCGATGCCGGTCCTCAAGGTCCTCGACACCGAGGCGGGGCTCGAGCGGCTGATCGTGTCGACCTACCAGGCGGTGTCCGGCAGCGGTCTCGCCGGCGCCACCGAGCTCGCCGGTCAGGTGCGCGCGGCCGTTGCCGGCGAGGTGCCCCTCGAGGCGCTGGTGCACGACGGGTCCGCCGTCGCGCTCCCGGAGCCCGTCAAGTACGTCGCGCCGATCGCCTTCAACGTCGTCGCGCTGGCGGGCAACCTGGTCGACGACGGCTCGGAGGAGACCGACGAGGAGCAGAAGCTCCGCAACGAGTCCCGCAAGATCCTCGGGCTTCCCGACCTGCTCGTGGCGGGCACGTGCGTGCGCGTCCCGGTGTTCACCGGTCACAGCCTGTCGATCAACGCCGAGTTCGCCCGGGCGATCACGCCGGACCGAGCCCGCGAGCTGCTCGCGGACGCGCCGGGAGTCCGGCTCGCGGACGTCCCGACACCGCTCACCGCAGCGGGAATCGACCCGAGCCTCGTCGGCCGCATCCGCCAGGACCAGAGCGCGCCCGACGGCCGCGGCCTGGTCCTGTTCATCAGCAACGACAACCTTCGCAAGGGCGCCGCCCTGAACGCCGTGCAGATCGCCGAGGTCATCGCCGCCGGGTTGTCCGCCTCCGTCTGAGGGGGCGAGACCTCCTCCGTCTGAGGGCGCGAGACCTCCTTCGTCTGAGGGCGCGAGACCTCCTCCGTCTGAGGGGGCGAGACCTCCTCGCGCGGATCGCCGGCGGCGGTCCGCGCCTCACGCGTGCCTGATCGCGGGTCGGCTGCGCCGCACCTCTGCCTGACCGTAGGTCGTCCCCGCGTACCGGGGACGTCGAGGACCTCCACCCGGTGCCTGCCGGCGTGCTGTGCATCGCGGCCCCGCGATCGGTTCTGCGCGGCCCCGCGGCCGGTTCTGCGCGGCCCGGCGCGCGGCCGCATGTCTGATTGGCTTTGAAAGTCAGCATCGAACCTTGACTATGGGCAGATTCGGAACTATAAACAGACGTTGCCACAGTTGTTCGGACAGACTCGGACATCGTCGTCAAGGAGTCCCGTGTACGCCACAGAACGCCAGCGAGAGATCCTCGAACGCGCCCGCGCCGACGGGCGCGTCGAGGTGAAGCGACTCGCCGACGACCTCGACGTCACCCCGGAGACGGTCCGGCGCGACCTGACCGCCCTCGAGCGGCTGGGAGTCCTGCGACGGGTGCACGGCGGTGCGATCCCGGTGGAGCGACTCGGGTTCGAGCCCGCGGTCGCCGACCGGGAGGAGCGCCTCGCCGGGCAGAAGGAGCGGATCGCCAAGCTTGCGCTCGACGAGCTCCCCGACGGCGGCTCGATCATCATCGACGCGGGCACGACCACGGTGCGCGTCGCGCGGATGCTGCCGACCGACCGGGAGCTGATGGTCGTGACGCACGCGCTGCCGGTCGCGAACCTGCTCGTCTCGATGCCCAACGTCACCGTCTACCTGCTCGGTGGGATCGTCCGTGCCCGCACCCTCGCGGCCGTGGGCGACTGGACGCGCGGCAACCTCGCCGACGTCTTCGTCGACGTCGCCTTCCTCGGCACGAACGGGATCACCCCGCAGCGCGGGCTGACGACCCCGGACCTCGGCGAGGCGGCCGTGAAGCGCGCGCTCATCGGCGCGGCCCGTCGCACCGTCGTGCTGGCCGACCACAGCAAGTTCGGGCGCGAGGATTTCGCGCAGGTCTGCCGGTTGGACGACATCGACACCGTGATCAGCGACACCGGTCTCGCCGACGAGATGGCCGAGGAGATCGAGGACGCGGGCCCGGCGGTGGTGCGCGCATGATCGTCACCGTCACGCTCAACCCGAGCCTGGATCGAACCATCGAGGTCGGCTCCCTCGCGCGCGGAGAGGTCCAGCGGGTCACGACCGCTCGACTCGACCCCGGCGGCAAGGGGGTGAACGTCGCCCGGGCGCTGCTCGCGAACGGGGTGGCTGCGCGAGCGGTCGTGCCGATCGCCGGCGCCGAGGGCGACCAGCTCGTCGGGCTCCTCGAGAAGGAGGGGGTCGACGTCGCCGTCGTCCCGATCCCCGGTCGCACGCGCTCCAACACCGCCATCGCGGAGGCGGACGGCACCGTCACGAAGCTCAACGAGCCGGGGCCGACGCTCGGCGGTTCGGACCTGGACGCCCTGGCGACGCAGGTGCTCGCTGCGGCCGAGCCGGGCTCGTGGGTCGCACTCTGCGGAAGCCTCCCGCCCGGTGTGCCGGTCGACGTCTACGCGACGTTGGTCCGGCGGTTCACCGCCTCCGGTCTGCGGGTCGCGGTCGACACCAGCGGTCCCGCGTTCCGGGCCGCGATCGCCGCCGGCCCCGAGCTCGTCAAGCCGAACGACGAGGAGCTCGCGGAGGCGGTGGGTCGCCCGCTCGTCACGCTGTCGGACGTCATCGCCGCGGCGCGCGACCTGCAGGCCACGGGAGCGCGGACCGTGCTCGTCAGTCGCGGGGCTGCAGGCGCGGTCCTCGTCGACGACGACGTCCTGGTGGGCGAGTCGACGGTCAGCGACCCGCGCAGCACCGTCGGCGCAGGAGACGCGTTCCTGGCCGGATTCCTGGCCGCCCAGGTCGGTGGCGCCGATCGCGGTGCGGCCTTCGCCGAAGCCCTCGCCTGGGGAGCCGCTGCCGTCCGGCTGCCCGGGAGCCGGATGCCTGGTCCCGACGACATCGACCGTTCAGCCGTTCGCATCGTGACGGAGGTCGCGCACGAGCGGCTGTCGTCCATCACCGAAGGAGAATCATGAAGGTTGCTCGGTTCTATGCACCAGGGGACATTCGCCTGGAGGAGGCCCCGGAACCCACGGCCGCCCCCGGCGAGGTCAAGATCCGTGTGCGCGCCTGCTCGACCTGCGGGACGGACGTCAAGATCTCGAAGCACGGCCATCTGCGGATCGTCCCGCCCCGCGTCATGGGGCACGAGATCGCCGGCGAGGTCGTCGAGGTCGGCGCCGGGGTGTCCGGCTGGTCGGCGGGGGACCGAGTCCAGGTCATCGCGGCGATCCCGTGCGGGACCTGTCCGGACTGCCAGGCCGGGCACATGACGGTCTGCCCCAACCAGGTGTCGATGGGCTACGACTTCGACGGCGGCTTTGCCGAGTACATGATCGTCCCCGAGGTGGTGCTCGCGGTCGACGGGCTCAACCGGATCCCGGACGGTGTCAGCTTCGCCGAGGCGTCCGTCGCGGAACCGTTCGCGTGCGCGATCAACGCCCAGGAGCTCGTGAACACCCACGACGGGGACGTGGTCGTCGTCGTGGGTTCCGGGCCGATCGGCTGCCTGCACGTGCGTCTCGCCCGGGCACGCGGGGCGGCGAAGGTCTTCCTCGTCGAGCTCAGCCGGGAGCGGTTGGACATGGCTGCCGCGATCGTGCAGCCGGACGCCGCGATCTGCGCGAGCGAGACGGACCCCGTGGAGGCCGTTCGGGCCCTCACCGGCGGTCGTGGACCCGATGTGGTCATCACCGCCGCCGCCTCGGGCGCCGCTCAGGAGCAGGCCGTGCAGATGGTCGGCCCCGGCGGGCGGATCAGCTTCTTCGGCGGACTGCCGAAGGACAAGCCCGTGATCGCGCTCGACTCGAACATCGTGCACTACCGCGAGCTCATGATCATGGGCGCCAACGGGTCGAGCCCGGACCACAACAAGCGGGCGCTCGCCATGATCGCCGACGGCAGCGTTCCCGTGGCCGACCTGATCACGCACCACCTGACTCTTGACGAGGTCCTCGACGGCATCGGCGTCGTGTCCCGCGGCGAGGGCATCAAGGTCACGATCGAACCCTGATCGTGCCGCGGTCGCGCAGGCCGTCTTTCTGCGCGACCGCACCGGAACGGCGCATCACGTTCACCGGTACCTCCTGGCAGCACAACCCGACGGCTCAGAGCCGATCCGTCACAACGAGAGCGAGTCAACGATGACTACGGTTGCAGCACCTCCACCCAGCCTCTCCAGCCGCAAGAGCGCCCAGCTCCACGTCCAACGCTTCGGGGCGTTCCTGACCGGCATGATCATGCCCAACCTGCCGGCGTTCGTGGCCTGGGGCCTGATCACGTCCCTCTTCATCGCCAAGGGATGGACGCCGAACGGCATCCTCGGCGGCTTCGGCAACGCCAACACGATCGGGTGGCAGGGCGCCGCCACGGCGTTGGCCACGGCCCCCGGCGGCACGACGTTCCCCCAGTACCTGGGGCTCGTCGGCCCGATGATCACGTACCTGCTGCCGCTCCTCATCGCCAACCAGGGCGGTCGGATCGTCTACGGCGAGCGCGGTGGGGTGGTCGCGTCGATCGCGACCATGGGCGTCATCGTGGGCAGCACCGTCCCCATGTTCCTCGGCGCGATGATCGTCGGCCCGCTCGCAGCCTGGCTCATGAAGCAGGTCGACAAGATCTGGGACGGCAAGATCCGACCCGGGTTCGAGATGCTCGTCAACATGTACTCGGCGGGAGTCCTCGGGATGGGGCTCGCGATCGGCGCCTTCTTCGGGATCGCGCCCGTCGTGACCCAGATCAGCAAGGTGCTCGGCAACGCCGTGCAGGGGCTCGCCGACGCCGGACTCCTCCCGCTCATGAGCATCATCGTCGAACCGGCGAAGGTGCTGTTCCTCAACAACGCGATCGGCAACGGCGTGCTCGTGCCGCTCGGCGTCCAGCAGACGATCGACAAGGGCCAGTCGCTGCTGTTCCTGGTCGAGGCCAACCCGGGCCCCGGGTTCGGCCTGCTGCTGGCGTTCGCGATCTTCGGGATCGGGAGCGCGAAGGCGTCCGCGCCGGGCGCGATGGTCATCCAGTTCCTCGGCGGGATCCACGAGGTGTACTTCCCGTTCGTCCTCATGAAGCCGATGCTGATCGTCGGCATGATCCTGGGCGGGATGACCGGGGTCGCCACCAACGTGGTGTTCGGCAGCGGGCTCCGGGCTCCGGCCGCACCGGGAAGCATCTTCGCGGTCTTCGCACAGACGCCACGGGGCAGCTACGTCGGCGTGACCCTCTCGGTCGTGCTCTCCGCGGCCGTGGCGTTCCTGGTGAGTGCGGTCATCCTGCGCGCCTCTCGTTCTCGCGACCTCGCCGCCGAGAGCGACGGCCTCGCCGCCGCGATCGCGCAGACCGAGGCCAACAAGGGCAAGAGCAGCAGTGCCCTGGGCGCTCTCGGTGGCATGGCCGGCTCTCCGGCAGCCGAACCGGTGGGCGCGACCACGACGACGGCCCTGCTGCAGCGACCGATGGAACGCATCGTCTTCGCCTGCGATGCCGGGATGGGGTCGAGCGCGATGGGTGCGAGCGTCCTGCGCGACAAGCTCAAGAAGGCCGGTGTCACGGGAGTGACCGTCGTCAACCAGGCGGTGGCGAACCTGCAGGACGACGCCGACCTCGTGATCAGTCAGCGTGAGCTGACACCGCGAGCGCGGCACCAGGCGCCCAGCTCGGTTCACGTCTCCGTGGACAACTTCATGAACAGCCCGGTCTACGACTCGGTCGTCGCCGAGGTGAAGGCGAGCCAGGAGGGGCAGCCCCGTGAGTGAGATCTTGACCAAGGATCTCGTCGTCGCCTCGGGCACGGCGCGCACCAAGGAGGATGCGATCCGGGAGGCCGGTGCTCTCCTGGTGGCCTCGGGGGCCGTCACACCGGCGTACGTCGACGCGATGCTCGAGCGTGAGCGGACGGTCTCGACGTACATGGGCAGCGACCTCGCCATCCCGCACGGGACGAACGAGTCGAAGGAGTCGATCAAGCACTCCGCCGTCTCGTTGGTCCGCTACGAGGACCCGATCGACTGGGGCAAGGGAGAGGTGCGCATCGTCGTCGGGATCGCCGGACTGAACGACGAGCACCTCGGCATCCTCTCGAAGATCGCGATCGTCTTCTCGGACCCGGTCGAGGCCCAGAAGATGGTGGACGCCACCACCGTCGATGAGCTGTACGGACTCCTGGCGGCCGTCAACGCCGAGTGACGTGATGTGCGTCGAAGCCCCCCGACCAGCGTCTCCGCTGGTCGGGGGGCTTCCTTCGCCGGTCGGGGCGACTGCAGGTGAGCGTGCGACGTCGTCGTCCCGAACGCACGTGAGGGCGTCCTCGTCACGTACGGCCCCTCCGCACCCCGACGCCGTGCGGCTCCGTCGGAGGTCTCGACCTGTCCTTGCGGTGCGGCGACAGTCGTCCTGCTGTCGGCACGACAGACATCGAGCGCTGCCTGCCCTCAGGTGCCAGGGCGTGAAGACGGCGTCTCGGCCCGTTCCTGGGTCCATCCCCTTCCCGCGAGGCGATGATCCGCCCGTGGAGCTCCAGATGTTCCGGGATCGGGTGCACGGTCTCGGGGGAGCGTGATGACCTTCCGACCCCGGACCGGCTCGGGAGCGGACAGCAGGGTCTCGAGCACGTCGATGGTGGGGCCGGTGACTCGACGCAACGGGATCCCGAGCCTGTTCCGGCGACGTCGCATCGGGGCCGTCAACGGTGCCGGCGCGAGCCGGTCAGGTTGAGCCCGGGGTGGGATCGACGAGAAGCCCGGCAGGGTGTTCCTCTGACGTGTCGCGGTGGTCGGGCGCCGACCCGCTGGCTGCGTGGGTGGCGCGACGCGCTGTCTGCCGCCGACTGTCCGCGGCCCCGGACGGCCAGGTGACGCACGCGGTGAGGAAGGGATCGACAGCGCTGCGGAAGGCGTCGGGCTGCTCGACCCACGGGAAGTGGCCGCAGGCCTCGAGGACCACGATCCGGCCTGCCGGGAAGAGCGCCGCGAGCGCCTGCACGGGCGCCACGCCAGTGAGGCAGTCCAGGGCTCCGGCTACGACGAGAACGGGGGCGCTCACGGCCCGAACGCGTTCGGGGAGGTCGTGCGGGGGTTCGACGCTGAAGAACGCGCGTGCCGCGTCGAGGTACCAGCGCCCGATGGCCGCGTGCTGCTGTTCCACCGGTCCCCAAGCCGCATAGCTGGCCGGGGCCGACGTCTGCTGCCAGGCGTTGAAGGCGTCGTCGCCTCCCGCCAGGTCCGGGGCCCCCGCCAGTGCGGCGATGGCGGCGTCGAACGCGGGCTCGCCGCGACGCCTGTCGACGAGCGCACCGGCATCGGAGGGCGCCCCGACCAGGTACCCGGCCGGTGGGGTGATCAGCGCGAGGCCGGCGAGGCTGCGCGGGAACTGGGCCGCGTAGGCGATCGCCAACCTCGTGCCCGCAGAGTGGCCGAGGATCACGACGCGTTCAGCGCCCAGGTGCACGCGCAGAGCCTCGATGTCCTCGGCCTGGCGCCAGAACGAACCGAGCTCGACCCGATCGGGCGCCGGAGAGCGCCCAACACCCCGGAGATGAGGGCTCACCAGGGGGAAGGAGTCGGCGAGTCCGGCCAGGTCTCCGAGGTACCGCGGATGGCGAGCCGCGCCTCCGGCCAGCGCGATGACCGGGCACTCGCCACGTCCCTCGCCGCCGAGCACGTCGTAGTGGAGCGACGTCCCGTCCGGGGCAAGGAAGTTCGGCACGACCTGACCGTAGTCGCACCAGCAGCCGACCGGTCGAGGCTGTCGGCGCGGACATCGCGGAGCGAGGTTCGGGCCCGGGCGGGAGCCTTCCGTGCCGGGCGCGATGCCGGGGTGATTCGCCCTGACCCGCGTCCTTGCGGAAGCCGCCAACGACAAGACCCCCGGTCCGCGTCGCCGCAGACCAGGGGCCTTTCTCCACCGCGTCGGGGTGACAGGATTTGAACCTGCGACCTCTTCGTCCCGAACGAAGCGCGCTACCAAGCTGCGCCACACCCCGGTGAAGCCTGCCCAGGATAGCCGAGGATCGGTGGTGCGACGAAACCGGTCCGCGGATCAGCGACCGACGAGCGTCAGCAGCGTCGCCTCGGGTCGGCAGGCAAACCGCACGGGGGCGTACGGGGACGTCCCCAGGCCGGCCGAGACGTGCAGCCAGGTCGAACGAGCGGCCCGCCCCGCGTCTGTGTCCGGCCGCGCGCCGGGCCAGCCGTGCAGTCCCTTGGCGCGTCCGCGGTCGAGGTCGCAGTTGGTGACGAGCGCGCCGTAGAACGGCACGGCGAGCTGCCCACCATGGGTGTGTCCGGCGAGGATCAGGTCGCACCCGTCGGCGAGCATGGCGTCGAGCACCCGGACGTAGGGGGCGTGCGTGACTCCGATCCGCAGCGCGGGTGTCGGCGCCTGCGGGGAGGCCTCTGGTGGCCGCACCGGGAAGCGGTCCCGGTCCAGGTGGGGATCGTCGACCCCGACGAGCGCCACCGTGCGCCCAGCGGTCTCGACCGAGTCGCGCGTGTTCGTCAGGTCGCGCCAGCCGGCGCGTGCGAGCTCCGCCGCGAGCTCACCGGACGGCAGTCGCGGAGGATGAACCGGCTCGGCATCCCGGGCGTCGGCCCGCAGGTAGCGCGCGGGGTTCTTCGGCTGCGGGGCGAAGTAGTCGTTGGACCCCATCACGAACGCGCCAGGGGTGCTCAGAAGAGGTCCCAGCGCGTCGAGGACCGGACGCAGGCCGTCGGCGTGCGCGATGTTGTCGCCCGTGTCCACGACGAGGTCCGGCTGCAGGCCCGCGAGATCGCGGACCCAGTCCCTCTTCCGCCGCTGCGACGGTGTCAGGTGGAGATCCGAGAGGTGCAGGACGCGCAGCGGCGATGCCCCCGGTGGCAGCACGGGGACGGTGACCTCACGCAGCGCATACCAGTTGCGTTCGACGAGCGAGGCGTACGCGAGCACGCCGATCCCTGTTGCGGCGAGCGCACCGACGGCTGTGCGGGGTTGCCTCAATGGCCCTGTCCAGGACCCGGGCCGCCGGTGGGAGGCCCCACCGGGTTGGCAGGGTTGTTGGGAGGGTTGACCACCGTCGGCGCCGGTCCCATCGACAACGTCAGCACGACGCCACTGCCGCGGGTCACGCTCGAGTTCGCCGCCGGGTTCGTCGAGGCGACCGTGCCCGCCGGCTGGTTCGAGTACACCGGGGTCGGGTCGGTCGTGACACTGAAGCCCATGCCCTGGAGCGTGGACGTGGCTGCCGACGGCGACTGACCGGTCACATCGGGAACGGTGACGTGCGCACCGTAGAGGAGGGTCTGGTCAGCACTGGGGAACGGGGTCGCCGGAGCGCCGGCGAGAGCCTGCAGCATGAAGCGTTTCCAGGTCGGAGCGGAGATCGTCGCGCCGTAGAACGCTCTCTGGTAGGACCCGTTGATGCGCATGTTCTCGAGCGGCCGGTTCCCCTCGGCGAAGCCCGTCCAGACGGCCGTCGACAGCTGCGGGGTGAACCCGACGAACCAGGTCGCCACGCTGTTGTCCGAGGTACCGGTCTTGCCGGCGGCGGGCCGCGAGGACGGCCAGTTGATGTTCGCCGCCGTACCGGACTTGATGACGGTGGTCATCGCGTACACGGCCGTCGCCGCGACCTTCGGGTCGATCACCTGACGGCAGTTCGGCTGCGGGACCGCGAGCGTCTTCCCGGTGGCGTCGGTCATGCTCGTGATCGCCACGGGCTCGCAGAACGTCCCGTTGTCCGCGAGAGCGGCGTACGCCGCCGCCATGCTGAGCGGAGCGACGCCGCTCGAACCACCGATGACGCCGGACGGGTTGATCTGCACGTCACCGCCGAGGGCGGAGTGGACGCCGAGGTTCTTGGCGTTCGTGAAGGTGTCGCAGAGGTCGATCTTGCTCGCCATCGCGATGTAGGCGGTGTTGATCGAGTCCGTCGTCGCCCGGAGCGCCGTGACCATGCCCGCGCCGCCGCCCTCGGAGTTGGACGGCGTCCACGGGGAGTACAGCTTGTAGTACCCACCGGGGAGGCACGACGCCTTGAAGGCGTTCCCGTTGTACGCGACCTTGGCGCCGTTGATCGTCTCGTTGAGGCTGTGACCGTCCTGGAGCCAGGCGAGCAGCGTGAAGGGCTTGAACGACGACCCCGGCTGGAACCCGCGTGACGCCCCGTACGCGGAGTCGGTGTTGTAGTTCACCGACGTCTGGCGGTCACCGGGTGCGCCGGAGTTGTTGAACGTCCGGTTCTCGGCCATCGCCTTGATCAACCCGGTCCCGGGCTCGACCGTCACGATCGACGACGCGACGCCCGACGGGTCGTTCTGCGGGACACCGTTGTTGACCTCGGTGTTCGCGATCTGCTGGAGGTGCAGGTCGATCGAGGTGTGGATGCTGAGACCACCGCGGTCCAGCAGGGCCTGGCGGTCCGCGACGGTGGCTCCGAACGCCGGGTCGTTCCTGATCACCCAGGTCACGTAGTCGCAGAAGAAGCCGGCGTTGTACGTGACGCCGCCGATCACGTTGGCGGACATGCAGCCCTGCGCGGTGTTCTGGATGTGCAGCATGCTCTTGAGCGGTGTCGCGACGGCGGTCTGGTACTCGGCCGGCGTGATGTCTCCCTGGTCGCGCATCAGGCCCAGCACGATGTTGCGACGCTTCTCCGACTCGGCCGTGTTGCGCTCGGGGTCGTAGATGGACGGTCCGTTGGTCACGCCGGCGAGCGTCGCGGCCTCCGCCGGCGTGAGCTGCTTGGCCGAGTGGCCGAAGTAGTACTCGGACGCCGCCTCGACGCCCCAGACGTTGATCCCGAACTGCGCGATGTTCAGGTAGCGGGTGAGGATCTCCGTCTTGGAGAGCTTCTGCTCGAGAGCGATCGCGAGCTTCGCCTCGCGGAGCTTGCGGCTGATCGAGTCGTCGCGCGCCGCGTTGATGGCGGCGGTGTCGTTCTTCGCGACCGCGTCCTCGATCAGGACGTTCTTGACGTACTGCTGGGTGAGCGTCGAGGCACCCTGGAGTCCGCTCGTCGTGGCGTTCCGGACCGCTGCGCGCAGGATGCCGGTCGGGTCGACGCCGCCGTGCTCGTAGAAGCGCTTGTCCTCGGTGTCGATCACCGCGCGCTGCATCAACGGTGAGATGTCCGCGAGCGGCACCACGATCCGGTTCTCGGCGTAGAACGTCGCCAGGACCGTGCCGTCGGCGGCAAAGATCGTCGACTTCTGGGAGAGCGGTGTCTCGTTCAGCACCGTGGGCAGGTCCTCGAAGACCTGGGCGGTGCCGTTGGTCACGGCGCTCACCGATGCCGCCGCCGGCAGCACGAGCCCGGCTGCGAGCACGCCGCCGATCCCGGCGACGAGCAGGAACGCGAGAAGGAGTGCGAGCGCCTGCAGGACGTTGACCTGACGGCCGCGCGGGCGTGCAGAGGAAGCCATAGTCCCTCAGGGTACGGGAGGTCACCGTGAGCGTCCCGCGCTCCCCCAGGTGCTCGCGGCACCTGCACGGTACCTGCACAGGGGCCCCGATCGAGGGACGGGCGCTGCGCTGCCCGGGTGTCCCGTCGCGGCGGCATGAGCCGAATGGCCTAGGCAGGGACTCGATCCGACCCGATAGCGTCCGTATGGGGCGAAGAATGTCCCGATCAGAGCGAAGGTGCTCGCATGGCGCGGGGGTCGCTCCACAGTGGGACGCGCATCGCGGCCCAGCGAAAGGGGGACGTCGTGGCGGTGCTCCAGGATCAGCATTGGGCGGCGGAGGCGGCGTGTGCGGGGCGGTCCCCGGACGAGCTGTTCGTGCAGGGCGCGGCCCAGCGCGAGGCGCGCGCGGTGTGCATG